>CAZXYF010000060.1:0-16007 GCA_964644705.1 uncultured candidatus Brocadiaceae bacterium
ACAAAGGTCCACACTGAATCCCTGCATCCTTGTATCTTGCACTGGACACCATCCAAAGAACAAATTCCCAGGAGGTGTTATAAACCTTAGGTTAGTAATCATAATCCGCTTAGTATGAATCCGCCCCCCTGGGGCTCAAGAAGATAAAAACCGGAACGCACTTATTGCCAACCGCTTAGCCGTGCGTGCATCCCTGTATTCCTGGATCGTTGAGGGGCGGGAGATTGTCTGCGCATCTGAACACATCTTGCATCTGAAAAGCGGGAAAGACTTATGCACAACCGCTTAGCTTCCTTTTTCGCTATGAACAATGACAAACGTGGTGTCGTCATTCAATTCCCGTTCTCCGGTGTGACTGCGTAACGCCTCAAGAATGGTGTCCTGGATTTCCGTTGGCGTTCCGGGGTGTGCCTGTTCCAGAGCCTCGGCAAGACCTGTCTGGCCAAAAGCTTGTCCATCGGCATTCTGGGCGGTGGTTACTCCATCGGTGTAGAGAATGAGGGTCAATCCCGGCTGGAGGGTTATTTCGCTGGGCTCATATTCGGTGTCTGGTTTTATACCCAGGGGCATGCGGGATTCGACCTCAAGAAAGCGGGCGCTGTTGTTCTCCTGATCATATACAATCGGCGGTGTATGACCGGCACACGCAAAGCGGAAGGATTGTGTCTGGTGATTCAACACGCCGTAGTTCGCCGTCACAAAACGTCCGGCGGGTATATTAGCAGACAGCTGTTCATTAAGCGTGGTTAGAACCGAACGCGGGTGCGCCCAATCGTCTTCCTCATGGACGATTACCCGGGTCATAGCCATCAACACGGCCGCCGGGGCGCCACGACCGCTCACGTCCGCCAGGAGTAATCCGGTAGTGTTGGAATCGACCGGGAGAAAGTCAAAGTAATCCCCTCCTGCCCATTCTGCCGGCTGATAATAGGTGGTGACATCAAAACCAGGTATTTCAGGCACTTCAGAAGGGAGGAGGTTGTTTTGAACGTTGGCGATGATCTCAAACTCGCGGTCCAGACGCTCCAGTGCATCGGAGAGCTTGTACTCCAAACGATGCCTTTCGATGGCGTATCGGGAAGCACGGATGAGAAGATCGCTGTTGACCTCCCCTTTGATCAGGTAATCCTGAGCCCCGGCTCGCATAGCCTCCATTCCCACCTTTTCGTCGTTTAAACCGGTCAGGACGACAATGGGGACGTGTGGGGCGTTTTTGTTGAGTTCATAAAACGTATCTATCCCCACGCTGTCTGGAAGGGTTAAATCCAACAGCCCCACATCATATTCATTGTCGGACAGGGACTCAATAGCGCTATCAAGCCGTTGCACATGATCCAGATCAAACTCTACTCTTTCGGCCTCCCCCAGCATCTCGTTAATCAGAAAGGCGTCATCGGGATCGTCTTCTACCAAAAGAACTCTGATTGTTTGTTCGCTCACCTGTGTCTCCCTATAAACGACTGGCCATCGCCTCTCAATATGATATTACCGATTTTACGATGTTCCGGGCTGTATTCCAAATGACGAACTACTGTGAGGGGGCCTAATCCTTCGCCCAGATCTTGCGCCCTCATCGGCTGTTAGAGTGGAGCCCCGGAAAACGGCCGACAAAGGCGATGGACGAAGAAGCTCGACGAAGGCTGCAGCGCCCTGCCAGAAGGCCCTATCGTCTGGCGTGGTACGCCGGCTGTAGTGCTCAGGTAGGCCCCTGCCGGCACAAGCCCGGCAAGTAGGGGATCACAAAACGAACGTGGTTCACTGAACATTTACGTGAGGTGCGAGCTGAACCTTCAATAGTGTGGTGGCTTCTACGTGGTATAAGATCATGCCACCAGATGCGGTTACACCAGCGGACGAGGGAGCTTGAAACCACGGTTTGTTTTCCTGATACTAACTTCACTGGAGGATTCGTGCACGTATTATCTATGGTTCGATTTAGCGGAGATGAAAACTGATGTCTGACGATTACAGGGCCTGGTTTCAGTGTTTTGCTGGATGCGATGAACAATATGGATTGGATGAGATTATTTACCGGTGCCGCGAGTGCGATAGCCTGCTGGAAGTGCGGCATGATATGGAGGCATTGAAGCAACGGAGCGCTGAAGACTGGAAGGATCTGTTTGCAGAACGCTGGGGAGATGCTACCGGTCCTCTGGGAAGTGGCGTATGGGGGAAAAAGGAGTGGGTGATGCCCCGGGTGGAAAATGAGAACATCGTCACTCTGGAAGAGGGAAAAACATCGCTAATTCACGCCGATCGGTTGGGTACTGAGCTGGATGTTCCGGATCTGCACGTCAAGCTCTGTGGTAACTCTCACACGGGTTCGTTCAAAGATCTGGGGCTCACGGTCCTGGTGAGTATGGTCAAGCAAATGAGGGCGGAGGGGAAGGATGTACCCGCGGTCGCCTGCGCGTCAACCGGAGACACCTCGGCAGCACTTGCCGCATACTGTGCCCGGGCGGGTATCCCGTGTGTGGTTTTCCTGCCCGAGGGCAAAATCAGCCCCTCACAGTTGATACAGCCCGTTGCCAATGGGGCGTTGACTCTGGCTCTCGACACCGATTTCGACGGTTGCATGGAACTTGTCGAGGAGGTCACCGAAAAAGAGAACATCTATCTGGCCAATTCCATGAACAGCCTGCGGATTGAGGGACAAAAAACCGTGGCGATTGAGATCTGTCAGCAGCTGGGGTGGGACGTGCCTGACTGGGTTGTTATACCGGGCGGTAACCTGGGCAACGTGAGTGCGCTGGGATTGGGATTCGAGATGATGGAGGATCTGGGGGTGATTGATCGTGTTCCGCGGATCTGTTGTGCTCAGAGCGCCCGAGCGAATCCGCTGTACCAGAGTTTCATGCAGGATTTTGAGGAGTTCGATCCGGTTCAGGCCAAAAAGACCATCGCCAGCGCCATTCAGATCGGGAATCCGGTGAGTATCTGGAAGGCGATTCGTACGCTGAAAAACTTCGACGGTATGGTGGAGGAAGCAACGGAAGAGGAACTGGCGGATGCCTGCGCCCGTGCGGATCTCGATGGGCTGTTTACCTGCCCCCATACGGGAGTGGCACTGGCGGCGATGATTAAGCTGGCGCGCCGCGGGGATATTCAAAGCGATGATCGGGTGGTGGTGATCTCCACCGCCCATGGACTTAAGTTCCCGCAGTTCAAGACGGATTACCACTGGAATGAACTGGGCAGTTCTGCGTGCAGCTACGCGAATCCACCGGTGAAATTGCCCGCCGATTATGATGCCGTCATGGAGCGGATTCGCCAGGAAGGGGAATAGGGGGCAGCCTACTGCCCGGCTTCTTCCAGGTGCACTTCGGGTTCTGGATTTCCCTCGTATCTGACGCGGATGGCAACCTGTCCATCGCAATCGGGCAGGGGGATGTTCAGCTGGCCTTGCCGGGGCGTAATCCTGGTGTTGTAGATTGTTTCCCCTGTACTGATCTCCATAACCATTACATCATATTTCCCCGCCAGCATGCCCCTCACGACGATCTTTTGCTCTTTCTGTATCAGAGGCGATGAGTCTTTTGTGTCCCCTTTTTTGTCGTCGTTGTGCGGGTGAATCCAGAGGTAACAGGAGGTGTTGTTCACCATGCCGCGGATTCCGATTTCCGTCCCCGTTTGCTGGAGCAAAGTGGAATCCACAATCCTGTAGTGTCCCTGGCGCCGGTCAATTCCGCTGGTGAATTCAGAGACGGGTTTATAGAGTTGGTTCAGCCGGTGCGGCTGGATATAGGAATCCCACCACCAGTGCATTACGCTCCCCGCCGTAGGCAGGACTGCGCTTGCCCACAGGGCATTGCGCAGGGACCGGCCGTGAGTATCGTTTTTGACTTCGGCCATATCCGTGCTACGGGCGTATTCAGCCACGAACCATGGCTTTGGAAAGGATCGCAGTTCACGGTATCGTTCCAGTAACACAGCAGCTATGTCTTTTCCGTATAAGTGAAGCGGCATGAAATCTATGTTGGGCAGGTCCCAGAGTCGTGGATATTCATTCTTTTCCGACAGGCTGGTGGTGACCAGATGGTTGTTGGGGTCAATGTTGTTGAGATAAGAACTCATCTCCCGGTGCCATTGGGTGACATCCCCAAACCGGTTGTAGCGCGTCAGATCGACCTCATTGAAAAGTTCCCATGCAAAGATGTTGGTGGCGTAGCCCCAGCGGGCGACGATGTAATCCAGGCGCTGCTTGAACAGCTTCCTGGCCTGCTGGTTGGTGAAAAAATCGGAGGCACGGTAGCAGGGACCCTCATTCTGCCAGTTGTACGGGTTTTTGCCCCACGAGTCACCGGTGAGCATGCCGTGATATGCGAACACCAGCTGGATGTAAATGTTTCGTTTCCGGGCTTCCTCCACAATGTGATCCAACCGCCGCGCATTTTTCAGGTGGTAGTGACCGAGCTTTTTCTCCAGCTGCAGGTGCCAGGGACACATCCATATTCGTATCCAGTTTTGGCCGGTTTCCACCATTCGCTGCATGTATGACTCATAATTCTGTGACCAGGCGACGTTCTGGCCGATGGGATAGTAGAAATCACCGTTCTCGAACGCGAAATATTGCGAAGCGGTGGAATCGACCCGGATGAACCCCCGGTTCTGAGAATCAGAGACATAAAACCAGCGTTTTTTGCCCCTCGTCGTGCCTCGCGGATTGGTAACGTCCACGCGAAATGTCCAGCGCCCGATTTTTGTTGGAGCAAACCGAATCAAAAAAATGGGCCAGTTCTTGCCAAAACGATCATGATCGGCATAGCCCGCCATAAAACCGTTGACCGTCTGTGTCACCCCATCGGGATCGGTGAAAGTGGCCCGGACACGGGTGTCATCGGTGTCAAAAAGGTTTCCATAGGTTCCCTCGAACTGCACCCCCAGTTCGAATTGGCCGTATCGGCCCACGCTCCGGGTGGGTTGAAATACGTCCAGAGCAGCCGGGGCCTGAGTATTCCAGTCCCCGGTAGCCGTCCCCCGGAAACGAAGATTATCTACAACCACCGTTGGCGGCTGATTTAAACCATTATCCAGCAGAGTAATGTAAAATTGCCGGGCGGTCAGACCGGTTTCGCGGCTCACACTTTCGGAGTGGCCCGCGGTCAGTTCGGCGACGCTGCAGCGGATGTTTTTGTTCCATCCCTCCTTCAGAGCCACCGGTTCACTCTCATGCCACCCTCCCGCCGGATCTTTGTATGCGAATGCCAGCTGAAGGCCCGATTGTGAGGCAAACGCATCGATAAATACGGCATCGAGGCCCTTGAAATTGACTTTACCCGCTCGCCGGACGAGTACACGGTCTTTATCCCCGAAACGAGGGCGTATCCGCAGGGATCGGTCGCCCTGTGTGTGTTGTGACCGAAGTATCTTCAGCTCAGCGGGATCGGCAGCAGAGTCCGTACTCCAGCCGGCCTGTGGCGTCTGGCTTTCAAATCCATCCCACAGGAATATGTTTTCGCCCGGAGGTGGAGTCCGGTTGGACGACTGTGGCGTCCGGCGTTCGTGAGAGGGGGCAAGCCGATTGCCAGCGGGGAGATCCCCTGGAGGCAAGTGATCGGAAGCGTTCGTGACGTAGATCAAGCCCAGAAAAATGGCAAAAAGCAAAATGGCACGGAAAAGAATGGTTTTTAGTGCCATGGTCACAAGTGGCCGCAGCAGGAGAAGATGTGAATGCGCGGAAATCCGACACCCCTTATTCTACCCTCCGGTTCGGAATAACGTCAAAAACCCAGGGCGATCGGGCGGTGTCTGCGCAAGCTGAAAGATGGCTCCAGCGCCCGGCCGAAAGGCCTATCGTCTTGCGGAGTACGGCCGCTTTCGACAGAGCCTGGTGCACAGGTACGCTCCGACCGTGACAAACCCAACCATAGGATATCACAAAACGGACGTGGGTCACTGAAGAACATTCTTAGCCGGTAACTTTTTTCAGCTTGTCCACGAAGTATTGGAAATCCTCATAGCTCACGTCATGTGGCAGGCCGTGATCGAAGAACGGCACATAGCCCCCGCGATCGACGGCCTGCTGCACTTTGTCCATTTCTTCGTCAATAGCTTCTTTCCCCTTCGCGAGCGCTTTTTTATCGACCCCGCCCATCATGAGCAGATCGGGATATTCAGCACCATATTCAGCAACGTCCATTCCGCATTGAGCTTCCATCGGCACAACACCATCAATATCGGATTCCAGCCAGAGAGGTATCAGCTGGCTGATATCCCCATCGCTATCGAGAAAGATGAACGGAATGTCGTTATCCCGTGCCGCAGCGGTCATGCGTTTGTAGCGCGGCACCATGAACTCTTCAACGATGGCCGGGCTCGCCAGCGGACCGGCTTTATAAGCCATGTCCTCCCACAGACATATGGCGTCGGGCTGAAAGTCGTCGAACAGACTGTTGACCGTATTTATGAACAGCTCCGTCATCGTGTCCATCATGTCGTTGACCAGGTCGGGGCTATCGTAAAACATCATCGACAACGTCTCCATCCCGACCATGTCCCGGAGCGATCCATACAGTCCGGCTCCTCGGCCCATGTACAAAATGAGTGGGGCCTCTCGCTGTTCCCATTCCTTTTTCTGTTCATCCCAGCTATCGTCGATACGATCATCGTCCCACTGCAAACGCTGGCTGAAGTCTTCCCAGTCCGCCCGATCTTCAACGGGAAACGATTCCCAGTGCGGCATGCTTTGATAGGAGTCTTCTTTGAACTCCGTGCAGGTAATGCCCTGATGGTTGATATAGGTGATTTTGTCTTCGGTTTCTTTAACCACTTCACGGTCAAAGGGCGGATACACGAACAGCTGCACGGGAGGGGCGGTCCACAGGTGGGGCTGGAGGTCGAAATAGTCAAGCATTTTGGGCATTTCTTTCAGTTCTGGAGGCATGCCCTCATCGACCCATCGGTCCAATGTGCTGGGCCAGATACCACCCAGCGTGGCCAGAGTCTTACCGGGACATTCAAACCGCATGGTGCGTGTGAACAATTCGTGGGGAGTTGTTTTTGTCATGGTGAATATATCCTGTTGAATGAAAGGTGCTGACACCGGTGGCGATAAGATGTCCGGTCCGAGCTTGGCGAAATAACCGATTGAAGCAAAAATTATTGTGATTGTGAAGAGTAAGGGAGGAACTCCAGATGATAGTTCAGGGTTTTCAGGATTTCGTCAAAATCAAATTCGCCGCGGCTCAGCTGGCGCCGCAGGTCGGGTAGGTTGAAATTGTGGTAGATGGCCGTGTTTATCTCCGCCGGCCAGGAGAGGTCCAGCTGGCTCAGGGCACGATCGACGGTATCGGTAGAGAGATGGTCGGCGGTTCGGGCCCTCAACTCCGGCAATGCCGCCGCCCGGGCGGGGAGGTTGCCACCAACCCGAGCGAAACGAGCCTGCTGGTCGGGATGGCACAGATAGCTGATGAGGTCAGCACACTTCCCGGGAGAGTTCGCGGTGCGGCTGATCGCAAGAACCGTCAGCCATCCCGGGATTGTGGTGTCCGCAGTCACAGGGAGCGGTGCCACATGCCATGGGAAAGAGATATTTTCCAAACATTCCGGCACCTGAAAGCTGCAGTGGGTCAGGTACGCCAGGCGCCCCTCGCTGAAGCGGTGGAACGATTCGGCGACCGACGTGGCCGGCGGTTGAGTCTCAGCCAGCAGTCGAAACATCGATCTGGCCCGCTCCGTCTGTACGGCAACTCCCCGGTCGGCATCCCGCGTGAGTGCCCCGCACATCAGGAGCAGGGATGCGCAGGATGGCAACGTGAGCGGGACCCCCCGATCATCATCCAGCTGTGCATGGGCCTGTTTGGCCGTGCGGAGAAAGTCGTATGGGTCGTCGGGAAATCGATCCATCCCGATGCGATGGGTGAACCGGGCGTTGACGAAAAGGTACTGCAGGGATACGGAAAACGGCGCCCCTCCCATCACGCGGTCAGCGGAAATCCGATCACGGATGGGGGCCAGAAGCTCAGCGGGGTCCATTCCCGTCATGTTGTCCACAGTGCGTCCGGGGACGAAATTATCTATTCCGAGGGCAGTAAGAACTTCCGGAGTGGTTTCCACCACATCAGGCGTTCGGCTGTGATATATGTCCTCCAGATGCCCTTCGGAGCACGGGATAATTTCCACCTGTGCCGCCGAAAAATCCCGGGTGACTTCCCGCCAGGCGGTCAGCTTGCTTTCGATGACGTCCGACACATAGATGCGGATGGTATCGGTGGGCGTCTTTTGGGGCATGAGATAGGCCGTCGGGTCCGTCGGCGTCGGTACATCCGTTTCTTCGTCCTCGTCTTCGGTGGCAGTGGATTCCACGTAACAGCCACTGCGATCTCGGATCGCGACCAGCCCATCCTCCTCCAGCATCTGAAGAGCATCGCGCACGGTCCGCTGACCCGCGTTGAAATGATCGCACAGATCCTTCACCGATGCCAGTTTGTCACCGGGCGAAAGTTCCCCGCTGCGAATCTGGTCGCGAATCTCATCGCTGATGATTTTTCGTTTTGGTTTCTGACCCAGCATGATGCCTCCGGTGTCTGCAATGACACAAAAAGTATAGAACGAATACAGATGCAAGTCAACTGTGGTGGCCGTGGCGGGACGATTGACGATGGGTTGTGGACGGTAAAATGTTGTGCTCGGATACACTGATTCAGAGACACAAAAGTCCACACTGAATTCCTCTATCCTGCACAGAACACCCTCCAAAGAACGAATTCCCAGGGTGTGTTATAAACCTTAGCTTATTAATAATCCGCTCAGGTGTCAGTTGGGGGTGGTAACTTGACATGGTGGTGGGGAAAGGATGAAAGTGTTGTGTGTTGGAGAATGTTGTATAATCTTGATTTCGGCTGTCTGTCCGCCGGGAGAGGGTCGCTTCTCCTGCTGATTTTTTCTATAAATCTTACTGTAGAGGATGTACACCATGTCTGATATGTGGATGACGAATCTGGTTGTTGTTTTGATCTTTTGTTTTGCGTCGGGTGCGTTTGCACAGGTGACCCTGCCATCAATCTTTAGCGACGGGATGATTTTGCAGCGGGAGCTGAAAGTTCCGGTATGGGGCGAGGCCAAACCGGGGGCGAAGGTCACGGTGCGCTTTGGTGGGCAAACCGCCACGACGCAGGCAAGTGACGATGGTGAGTGGCGCGTGGAACTGAATGGAATGAAAGCCTCCTCAAAACCGCGCGATCTGGTGGTGGAAACTGTGGACGACAAAAAAACCTTTAGCGATGTGCTGGTTGGGGAAGTCTGGTTCTGTTCCGGGCAATCCAACATGGCCATGTCGGTGAAAGGAACCAAAACCGCCGAGAAATCAATTGCTCGGGCGGATATGCCCGAGCTGCGTTTTTTCCAGCCCAAGCCGGGCAACAAAAAGACCTGGAAGTGGGTGAAAAGCAGCCCAAAAACAGCCCCCAATATCTCGGCCGTATCGTTCTATTACGGACGGGCCCTGCGTCGTGACCTCGAAATGCCCGTGGGTATGGTCGTATGTGCGGTGGGAGGGAACATGATCCAGACGTGGATCAGCCGTGAGTCCCTCAAACAACATCCACAACTCAGCGAAGAGGTGCTGCAAGCATATGAAAAAACCGCCACGAAGGAGAAGCTCTCGCAATTGATGGGCGACGACTGGGACAAGAAGGTGAAAGAGGCCGGCGGCGATGTGCAGAAAGCCATTGATTCGGTTATGGGCCCCGGCGGATGCGGCCCCAGTCATAATTTTCAGCGGTTTAAAGTCGGGGAAATTGCTCCCTATGCCATTCGTGGATTCGTCTGGTACCAGGGGGAGTCAAATGCGTGGGGCATACCCATAGCCCGTCGCTATCAGGAGGAATTGAAGCTTTTGATCAAGGACTGGCGGGAGCGGTGGGGCGGCAGGGATCGGCCGTTCATGGTGGTGGAACTTCCGCGCTATCCCCAGGAAAAACGCCCCGAAAAACCACAGATGATCAGTCCGTGGAGTCTTGTGATTGAGGCGCAGTGGGAAATCCAGAATGTATTGCCGAATGTGTACACGGCCGTGACGATTGATCTGGGTAAAGTGGGCGACATTCATCCGGACAACAAAGCTCCCATTGGTGAACGCCTGGATCTTCTTGCCCGGAAAAATGTGTATGGGCAGGACGTCGTGGCCCGTGGTCCCGTCTTTGATGCGATGACGGTTAACAATGGTAAAGCCGAGTTGAGCTTCAAACATGTCGATGGAGGGCTGGAGGCCCGTAAAGTTCCACCAACTCCGGCTAAAGCCGATGAGCTGGAGGGATTTCTGATTGCGGGCGAGGATCGCCATTTTGTCCCGGCCGAAACCAAAATTGAGGATGGAAAAGTCATCTGCTGGAGCGAGGAGGTTGATCAGCCGGCGGCCGTCCGTTACGCCATGCACGGGAATTGTCTGTTCAACTTATACAACAAGAAGGGCCTCCCGGCGGGACCATTCCGCACCGATGATTGGCCTGTGGACATCCCGCAAAAGAAAGAGAGAAAAGCCGTCGCCTCACATGCAGCCTCGGCTCCGAAAATTGATGGTGAGCTGGACGATACAGTGTGGGAGAAGACGGTGCCACAGAATTCATTGGAGCTGTTTCACACCTATCATGATGCAGAATACCAGACTCTTGGACGATTCGCCTGGGATGCGGACGCCCTCTACGTCGCCTTTGAATGCATGCAGACGATGGAATCAGTGCGAGCAAAAGCTGAAAAGCGGGATGATGATAAAATATGGACCGATGATAACGTGCAGCTGTTCCTGGATGTGAACCATGACCGAAAGACCTATTATCGGTTGGTGGTGAATCCGGACGGCGTGGTCGCGGATGGGAAAGGGTTTAATGATGCCGACGCTGACGGGCGCGTCTATCTGCAGGGTTTGCTGCCTTATTATCGCAATATCGACTATAAACCGGATATCGACTTCACAGTCGCCACCAGCCGGCGCGATGACAGGTGGACGGTCGAGATGGCGATTCCGTGGAAGAGTCTTGGATTGAAATCAGCACCCGACGGCCCCATGGGGCTGCAGTTCACACGTACCTGTCCGGACACCAACGAGCGCAGTGAGTGGGCCACGACCGGGATCGATTACAATACAGGCGCAATGATACCGCCCAGCTGGGCCAAAGGGCAGCGGCTCTTTCATGGAGTAAGCCGGTTTGGTGTCCTGCGGTGCAAAGAAAAATAAAACCGTAATCGGTCAGACTATCGGACAGCATCTCTCCGGGAGGTCGGGACGCCTTACATGCGGGGTCGAGCACGGAACGCGAGCTACATTTGTGAGAGGAACCGGAATGCGAAACGATCAAATGGGGCGTGTGTTGTGTTTGATGGCTCTGTTGGTTGTGGCGACCAATGTGATCGCGGCCGACAGGGTATTTGTTGAGCGGTTCACGAGCCAGGAACCAGGCGAACGGTGGACCATTGAGTCAACTCTCCAGCCGCCGGGATTGCGCTGGTATGAAAAGGGCGAACGAGCCGGTTTCCATTTCAAATCGGTGGCGGTGCCGCAATACATGAAAAGTCATGGTTACGCCTGGACCGAGTGGCGGGTGGGGACGAGAGCTTTTGAGGCGAAATGGAGTATTCATGTCCAACGAGGCCTGCAGCAGGCGTGGTTCCATCCGGGGGTTGTCGTGGCTCTGACGTCGGCTCCTCCGGGGAAAATGGGTAAGGACGATATTGCCGTCGCCTTCGGCATGATCATGGGCGGCCCCATCGCAGTCGTTCGGCGGGGCGGGCTGTATGAGTTCCGCAAAAAAGACGGGAAAACGGTGTACAGTCAGTTCGGCGACAACCGACTTTCCGGCCTCCGTTTGCCCGGGGGTGGACGGGTGGCCAGCGCGGAATGGCCATCAAAACGACTGGACGCGGCCAATCTGACATACCGGTTGCGGCGGAACGAGAAGAATGTCCTGAAATTTGAACTCATCTACCACGGGCTACCTGCAGGGCGGGGTAACCCCTACTGGTCGGGGCGATGGACAATGCCGGAGAAAGTGGCTGGGGTGCCGTTGCGATATATTGTCGTCAAGCGCATGCCGGTCAAAAGCACTCATGTGAGCTACCCGGGTTTCGTAATGCGCGGTGTGGTACACGATATGCAGGCGCGTTTCCTGACGGCATCTCCCGCACCTGTGGTGAATAAGGCCGTTCCGGACCGGCCGGTGGTAGCGGGAGGGGGGCGGATGAAGATTGCGGGCCGGGGTTTTCAGAAGGGGGTTCGGGTAATGGTAGGTGGGAAAGAGGCCCGGTCGATGAGTCGTCTGTCCGCCCAAAAGCTCACCTGTGTTGTGCCGCAATTATCCTCCGGAAAACGTCATGCCCTGAGCGTAATCAATCCCAACGGCTTGCGCGGTACGCTGGATCGGGGAGTTCCGTATGGACGCTTTCTGGAGGAAGTGCGTCCCCGTGAAGCTCTGCCTTCCGGCGGTGATCTCGTAACGGTTGTGGGGGCGGGATTCGAGGAGGATACCGTCTTTGAATTCGGCACACAGAAGGCACAGGTTGTAGATGTCCCCGCTCCCACCCGTGCAAAGGTCCGCGTCCCAGCCGGTTCAAAGGGGAGGGCAAAGGTCGAAGCGTACACAGGGGGAAAGCAATTCAGCGGAAAGCCGTTATTTGGGTATGCCCCGCATCCCTATCTGTATTTCACCGCTGAAGAAATGTCCGGCCTCCGGAAGAAATTCCGGGATCCGATGTTCAAGCATTATCGCACACTGGTGATGCGGAACGCTAAAAGTCTGTTGAAGAAGAAGCCGGAAGGCGGCTTGCAGGCCATGCAGCTCGCATTTGCCCACGCATTTTCCGGCAAGGAAAAATACAGACGACGAGCCATCAAAAGCATACGCAAGGGCTGGACGGCCACCGAATACGATCAGTTCGCCCTGATGCAGGTGACGGGAATGGCCATCGCTTACGACGTTCTTTTCCGGGATCTTTCCCCCACGGATCGGGCGGCCTTCGCTGACTATCTGGATCGGATGATCGAGGGCTATCTGCGGGTGAAAGATGCGTGGTTTCTGGGGGGCGGTCCGAACTTCAGCAACACCGTTCCGGTGGGCAACAGCGGCGGAATGCTGGGCGGGCTGGCGCTGATGTACAGCACCCCGGCAGCGCGTCGGGCAATCGATGTTGCCGCAAATAAGGCAAAAAGATATCCAGAAGAGTGTATTGCCCCCGACGGCGCGTGTCGCGAGGGGGTTCAATACTGGGATTTCGGGCTGGATTTTTACCTCATCCTTGCACATGCGCTCAAAAACGCGACGGGAGATGGACGGGGGCTGCTGGACCACCCTCATCTGAAAAACACAGTCAAGTTTGTGGAAGCGCAGCTTGGTGGCAACGGGGGCATGTTCGCTTTCAACGATAACCGGGAACCATGGCTCGGTGGCTACGCCATATGCGCCGATATTGGTAGTCGGTATGATCAGCCTCTGCTGCTGTGGATTGCTGATCATTGCGTGAAAGGCGGGGAAGCAGTGCGTCTTCGGAACATCTGGGCCCCCTTCGCGTTTCTCTGGCGTGATAAGCAGAAATCACCCGAACTGTTTCCCGGTGTACCAACCCTTTCTTATCTCCGATCAATTCATTGGGGAGCGATGCGGTCAGATACGTCCTTCAGACCCAAACTCGTGCTTGGATTTAAGGGAGGCATGGGCCCGCTGACACATCACAAGCAGAATGATCTTGGAAGTTTCGTGGTGCACGCCAACGGGGAAGTCTATCTGACTGATCCGGGCTACTATGAGGGGAAGAAGACGGACCACACCCTGCCTCTCGTGGACGGGAAAGGGCCCGGAGTGAAGGGATCAAAGGTTGTGACTGCACGGGAGAAGGGGCCGTGGCGTTACGTGGTGCTGGATTCAACAGACGGATACGGAGACCATGCACGACAGGTGCGACGATTATTCCTCATGCACGATACGGACTGGGCCATTGTTCTCGACGACGTGATTCCGCCTCAAAACAAGCCGGGGAAAATCACGGCGCAGTATCAGACCGCGTGGAAGCCATCTTTGACCCGAGGAGGAATGGATACGGGGATGCGTATTACGGGACAAAACGGAGCACTGCTCGTCCAGACCTGCGGACATGCACTGGATCTGACGAAGAAAGATAGAAAATTCACCAGCGGGTGGCACTGGGCCAAAATAGACGAATCCGGGCCGGGGGACTGGCATACCGTGTCCGGTCAGTACAGGGCGGATCCTGCGCGGCCCCTCATCACCGTTCTGTGGCCCGTGAAAAAGCAAGATAAAACGCCATCGCTTGAATGCAAATATAAAAAAGACCTGATCAGTGTATCGCCCGGTGGGCAGGATTCGGTCCGCTTCGTACGCGAGGATGGAGAATGGAAGTGGGAAGGCCCGTGAGCAAAGCGGGTTCGAGCGTCAAATGACAGATCTATAGATCATCCATTTGCGGGTATGCGTGGCAGGAATTGAATCAGGCCTTCGCATCCCATATAATTCGTTCTCTCTGATTTCACCCCTCCACAAAATCCCGAGGTCGGGATTTGAGGAATTCGTGAGTTTTAGCCATCAAAGAAAGTTACCAATGTCCAAACAGCCTAACATCCTGTATATTCATTCACACGACACCGGTCGGTACATTCAACCCTATGGTCACGCCATTTCAACGCCCAATCTCCAGCAGCTTGCCGATGAAGGCACTCTGTTCCGGCAGTCTTTTTGCGCCAACCCAACATGTTCGGCCAGCCGTGCGGCGCTGGTGACCGGCACATATCCCCATCAGAACGGCATGTTTGGCCTGGCCCACCGTGGATGGGACATGAATGATTACAGTGAACACGTGATCCACACCCTTGCGGAAAACGGCTACAAAACTGCGCTCTCCGGTATCCAGCACATCGTACATCACGACCGGACGGAGGAAGTGGGGTATGATGAAGTGCTTATCCCGTCGGGTGAAGCCGGTTCGCCGGAGCTGGCAGCGTCATCGTGGCTGCATCGTCAGGCCGGATCGGATACGCCGTTTTTCCTCTCCGTTGGATTCGGTGAGACCCATCGGGAGTTCCCGGAAACTGACCTGTCGGTGGATCCAGATAACGTTCAGCCGCCGGGCCCCCTGCCGGATACCCCGCGAACGCGGAAAGATATGGCCGGCTTCATGACGTATGCGGAGGTTCTGGATCGTAAGATGGGCGTTGTGTTCGATACACTGCGGGAGACGGGGCAGATGGACGATACCCTGATAATCTGCACCACGGATCACGGCATTGCGTTTCCCCGGATGAAATGCAACCTGACGGACGAAGGTATCGGCATCATGCTGCTGATGCGCGGTCCACAGGGATTTACCGATGTGGGGGCCGTGGACGGGTTGGTATCGCACGTCGATATATTCCCCACGATCTGTGATGTCGCCGGTATTGAACCCCCGGCCCGATGCGAAGGAACATCGCTGCGGCCGCTCGTGACCGGAGAAACCCAGTCGGTGCGGGATGAGATACATGCGGAGGTTAACTACCACGCGGCCTACGAGCCGATGCGCTGCGTCCGGACGGAACGATACAAATACATCAAGCGGTTCTCCGATCGGACGGAACCGGTGCTTCCCAACTGCGACGATAGTCCGAGCAAAGATGTGGTGTTGGAGGCCGGATGGTACCCGGTGGAGCAGGAGATGCTTTATGATACAATTCTGGATCCACACGAAACACGCAATCTGGTGGGGGAGGCAGAGGCGGCCGATGTGCTGGATGATATGCGTGAACGCCTGCGGCGCTGGCAGGAATCCACGAATGATCCAATACTGGAAGGTCCTATCCCACCGCAGGAGGGCACGGTGTACAATGACATTGATTCCGATTCGCCGTATGGCCCGAAAAAAACGTTCGGTGAATTCCCGCAGTATTGACGAACCATCGTAAGTTTTGTGATGCGCCACTGCCGGGATTCGCGGTTCGGGATGCGGGATGCGGGATGCGCGATACGGGATGCGTGATGCGGGATGCGTGATGTATGACAGGCATCTTGCCTGTCCCCGGTGGAGTCAAG
>CAZXYF010000061.1:0-3742 GCA_964644705.1 uncultured candidatus Brocadiaceae bacterium
GGATTTACTTGATTGTTCGGCCTTCTGTGTAGGTTGAAACCTAAGGATCTCCGGGGCAAGCCCGGAGGATTTATTGGGGTTTCGTCCCGGTTTGGTTAGGTTGAAACCTGAGGAACCCCGCGGCAAGCGCGGGGGATTCTGACTATACGATACAGCAAGATAAGAGTTGAAGACCTTAGAACAATTATACACAACCGCTTAAGTCAAGCGGGCCTTCATAAGTATCCTAACGTTTCAGGCACGCGTCTATGGATTCTGTTCTCACGCTGTCCCGCTCGGATGATACAGTGATACACTGATTCAAGGATACAAAGGTCCAAACTGAATCCCTGCATCCCTGTGTCTTGCACAGAGCACTCTCTCAAGAACGGGTTACCAGAAGCCGCTAAACATTAGGTTATTAATGACAATCCGCTTCCCCCGAACATTTCACAAACCCCTGGCGCACTGACGACTCGTGAAATGTTCGGATTGACCACCTATATTATATGCGGTGCGGGAGGGCTCGCCAAATTGTGGGTCATGTTTTCAATCCGGAATTGTAGGGGCAGTGAGGGAGAAGGCATGTATCCACGGGGAAATGGGGGAGAGGGGCCATTAGAGTACATTGAAATGCGTGGGGCGTTCTCCTACACTTGTACCTGATTAGCGAATATGGAGCATGACGATTTTCCGAAAACACATGTATGAACGCCCTGTTTGGGCTGTTGATTGGGGTTCGAAAACTCACGGAAAAAGATGCGCAAAGAACGCGATAGCGCCCTGCCAAAAGGCCCTATCGTTTTCGTGGTACGCTGGCCTGAGTACATAGGGACAAGCCCCGCAAGCAGGTCATCACAAAGCGCGCGTTGTTCACTGAATATTTACTGATCCGGATTGTAACTGTGTTTGAGGCAGGATGACAAAACATTGTATGTTATGTATTAGTGTTTTACGTATTATCTTAATCCAATGGTAAAATATGGTTAGTGAAAAAAAGAAACTATGGGGCGGACGGTTCGAGAAGGAAACTGATCGGGAGGTCGAAGCTTTTAGCGAATCAGTCTCTTTCGATAGCAGACTGTATGAGGAAGATATCCGGGGAAGTATTGCCCATGCGGAGATGCTGAAGCGTTGTGGGTTCCTGACTGAATCAGAACTGGTTCAGATTCGTTCGGCCCTCAAAGAAATTCGGGAGGAGATCGAGGCGGGAAGTTTTGAGTTCAAGCAGGAACACGAAGATATTCACATGAACATAGAGGCCGCCCTCATCGAACGTATAGGGGAGCCCGGTCTGAAACTGCATACCGCCCGGAGTCGGAATGACCAGGTCGCCTGTGATCTTCGGTTGTGGGTCCGAAAGGCCATAGATGAAACGAACCAGTTAGTTGAGCGGTGCCAGGCAGCCCTGGTTGAACGAGCGGAGGTTTTTGATGACGTAATGACGCCGGGGTGCACCCATCTGCAACATGCTCAACCGGTTTTGCTCGCTCATCAGCTCCTCGCCTACGTCGAAAAGTTTCAGCGAGACAGGTCCCGGTTGAGTGACTGCCGTAAGCGGGTGAATGTAAGCCCTCTCGGTGCGGGAGCACTGGCCGGAACAACTCTCCCGACGGAACCGGATTTCACCGCACGCCAGCTTGGTTTTGACGGTCATTGTCGCAACAGTATTGACGCTGTGAGCGATCGCGATTTCGCCATAGAGTATGTGTTTTGTCTGAGCAATATTGCAATGCACATGTCCCGTCTGGCGGAGGAATGGCTGTTATGGGCCACGCCGGAATACAACTTCATTGATCTGGACGAATCCTTCTGTACCGGCTCCAGTATCATGCCCCAGAAGAAGAACCCGGATGTGCTGGAGTTAATCCGGGGCAAAACGGGGCGGGTGTACGGCCAGCTCACGCACTTACTGACGCTGGTGAAGGGGCAGCCACTGGCGTATAACCGGGACATGCAGGAGGATAAACAGTCAGTGTTTGAAGCCTCGGATCAGGTGCAGGAATCGCTCGGCATTCTCGGGGATCTCATCAGCCGAACGACCTTTAAAGAAGAACGGATGGAGGAGGCAGCAAAGGAGGGGCATACGGACGCCACGGCTCTGGCGGAGTATCTGGTTGGACGCGGCATGGCGTTCCGGGAGGCTCACCACGCCGTGGGCAACGCGGTGCGGAAAGCGGCCTCGCGCGGGGAGTCCCTCTCTGATCTCAGCCTGGAAGAACTGAAGGGATTCAGCGAACTTATCGCAGAGGATGTGTTTGAGGTGCTGGGAGCGGAAAACTGCATCCGGCGTTATCGGTCCCCTGGCTCCTCATCGCCGGCGGAGGTAGAAAAGCAGATACAGCGTTGGAAAGACAGTCTCGACATGAGTGAAATGGAATCGTAATAGTCCGGTTTGTGCGAGTGCGCAACGTGGCGGTCTATCCTGCATCTTCCGGATCAAAAGTTCTGAAGCTCATTGGCGTATCCGAAGATGTTCTCACAGATCTGCCCCGCGCGTTCTCTTTGCTGCGCCAGCTGGGGAGCGACAAAAACGTAAAATTTCCACATCGCCCGGTGCTGTTGTTTAAGAACCTGGATTTCAGCAGTGTTAATGTCAGAGAACCTCTCCAGGGAATTCTGTCCGGCCAGGACGGGCATGTTGGCTTCTTTGAGCGCCATTTTTTCAGGGGAACAGTAAATTGCCACCTGGTGTGGCTGACCGTTCAGCTCCTCGGCAATGCGTTGCTCGGTCGTTTTACGCTCCCCGTTTCGGTCGTCATGATATCGCTGAACGAGCTCGTGAAGGGCCTCTTCCCCAATGTTGCGGGTGAGTAGGTACGATCGTTTGTATAGAGCCCGGTTCTGGAGCCCGTCGAGGAGGGAGGTCAGCCCCTCGTCCTGACCGTAGCAGCGTCGGAGGTAAGCGGGCATGGCATCGTCGGAAAGGCGGAAAAACTCACCTTCTTCCATGCCGTGCTGGAGGGCCCGCTCGACGGCTTTGGAGATCATTACGCCGGAAGAAATTTTGGCATGATGGTAATAGACACGCTCGCTCAACACGTAGCGGATACGCAGAAGATTTGTTATCTCGGTGAGAGCATCACGGCGGAACAGTCCATTGCGGTGCAAAATAAGCCGGAGTTCTCCATCCTGGACCGTAAAATAGCTGAAAACCCGTTCATCGTATTCCTGAGACAACCCACAGTAATAATTGTCACGCTGCAGGTAGTCCAGCAAATCCGCACAGATGGTACCGCTGACGATTTGTCGAAGGTAGCGTTTTTCGGGCGGCATGGGTTCATCGGGGTTGAGTATTTGTAGAGCAAGCCGTCCGGCCTCCGTTCCCTGCAGCACATCAGCACATGGTCCTGATCGGAGAAAGTGGTTGTATCGCGTGAGGCTACGATCATGACGCGGCATCAGCTTTCGTTCGTCTTCAAAGGTGTGGCCATAGGGGATATGTGTGACATCATGAGCAAGAGACGCCAGGGCGACAGCATCTTTTTCCACCCGGGAGAAACTGTATTCATCACGGCGCTGGATGCTTTGCATTATTTGTTTGGCCATCCAGCAGGTTCCGAGGCTATGTTCGAACCGGCTGTGTTGCGCACCCGGGTAGACGAAATAGGCCGTACCCAGCTGTCGTATTCCCCGAAGACGTTGAATGGGAGCGGTGTCAATAAGTTCAAGCTCAAGCGGCGTAAGGCGAATATCCTTGTGCACCGGGTCGCGAAGGGTCTTGGTACGATTGTGAGATGTGTGCATGGGTGGTTGTGAGTTG
>CAZXYF010000061.1:3842-15869 GCA_964644705.1 uncultured candidatus Brocadiaceae bacterium
TGCGTGTCTATATTGTACGTGGAGGAATCAGTTCCATCGAAAACGTCCAGATATACAGGGATTCAGTCATGCACAGATCCCACATACATCCGTGTATCCTTGTACCTTTGAATGTCAGACTTTTTTTGACTGCTGGAGTCCATGTTTCACCGGAAAAATCCGAGAAGACTTACCAAAACCGCTCAGCATTCCCGCGGCCGCGGGGACAAAGAGCAATACACACCGAACCGCTATTCTGCACGAAACGCTGCCGCCCATTAACTCACAACTCTTAACTCTCACCTCACAACTCACCCTGCCGTTTACCCCTCATTGGTTTTGAGATCTTCCAGGCTG
Organism: uncultured candidatus Brocadiaceae bacterium; assembly: GCA_964644705.1. GTDB lineage: Bacteria > Planctomycetota > Brocadiia > SM23-32 > SM23-32 > CAZXYF01. The sequence goes on from CAZXYF010000061.1 coordinate 4,179, forward strand.
GGGAGTTCATCCACGGACGCCAGGCCAAAGGCATCCAGAAATTCATCGGTCGTACCGTAGAGCAGGGGGCGGCCAAGTTCCTCGCTACGTCCCACGACTTTTACCAGAGATTTTTCGATGAGCGAACGCAGGATATATCCGCTCTGCACCCCACGAATATCCTCGATGTCGGCTCGCAGTACTGGCTGCCGGTAGGCCACAATAGCGAGTGTTTCCATGGCGGCCTGACTCAAACTGTCGGTTTGCTCCTTTTTACGGAGTTTGCCAACCCACGTATCGAACTGGGGCCGTGTCAGCAGGCGGTGACCACCGGAAATCTCCTCGATGGTGTAGGGCTTTTCATTTTCCCGGTATTCGGCCTGCAGAGCCTCGATGCACTTGTTTACGGTGCTCTTGCTGCCGGCGCCGGAGAGTTTGGAAAGACGATGAGTGCTGAGGGGTTCGGCGGCGGCAAACAGGAGGGCCTCACATATGGTTTTTATCTCGTCAAAATCCAACTCACCCGGCTGAGGAGGAATGGTTGCCTCCGATTTCTCCGCTGTTTCATCGTTTCGTTCTTCATCGGCAGCGGATTCGTCTATCTCACGGGCATCGTCGATGGATATGATACGCTCCTCGTCCTCTTGCCCTGATTCTTCAGGCCCCTGATCCTGATTGTCATCCTGGTTGGACATAATTCTTTCCCGGTCTATTTTTTGCTGGCTTCCGTGCTTGAGTCATAATTCGTGGTCCCTTTCTCATACAGATCATGCGTTTTTTGTATAAGGCTCTGTGCTGCGTTCCGGACGGCCTGCGTTGTGCCGCGGCTGGTGATTGTCGCTCCCGTAATGGGAGTGATCCCGCTATCACCTCCCTTGTTTACCTTCAGATCGTTGAGGCGCATGTTGTTGAACTGTGTCTGGAAGTCGGGTCGTGCCTGGTCCCCACTACCTCCGTATCCCATGAGGGCCGCCCACAGTGACACATCCTTTTCCACCTTGTTAATGTTCTCTCCCAGCCCGGGCGTCTCCTGGCTGGAAACGACGGCGGCGCGATAAATGGTGGGATTGTTTGGAAGAGGGGCCCTGGCAGTATCGGCATCGATGGAGACGAGAACGGTTATCTCACTCTGATATCCGCGTGCTTTTGCCCGGGCAACATATCGCACCCCATCGTCTATGGATGCGACGTAAAAATCGCTCTTTCCCATCTCCTTTTCCTCGTCCAGGGTACGCACATCCGTTGCATTGCCCAGAACGTTTTCAAGACTCTTAAAGAACATCTTGTCCTTGTTTTTCGCTATCCGCGTTTTATTGGCGACGTAGAGAACGCTAATTCCCGCTGCGCTGGCAATGCACACGCACATGAGGACGGATGAGTAAACCAGCGCTTTGCGCAGAAGTGATGTGCTGGATTGTGAGTCGGAGTTGTTGCTCATTGTGGTGCTCCACTTGGTTTCGGAGTTGCTGATCCATAAACGTTTGGCCGGCACCATCGATCAATGAGGGGCACGGCCGTATTCATGATGATAATGGAATAGGCCACCCCTTCGGGATATCCGCCGTACAGCCGGATGACGGAGACGAGCACACCGCAACCGATTGCAAAAATGATCCGTCCCGTTGGTGTTATCGGGGTGGTGACCATGTCCGTGGCCATGAAAAAAGCGCCGATGAAAAGTCTGCCCGAAAGGACGTGATAAAACGGGTCATTGATCCAGGATGGGGCGGCCGCGCTTTTGGCCGGCAACAGGGCGGTCAGCGCGAAAACGGTGCCAATATAGAAAAGGGGGATACGCCAGTCAACGCGGCGTCGGGCGATCAAGTAGATGCCCCCTATTAGAAGGGCGAGTTTGCATGTTTCCCCAAGGCTGCCGCCGATCCCGTTACCCGTGAAGAGATCGATGTAATCGGGATGGATTGGGTTCTCCTGGAACAATGGGCTTGCCTGAGTGGTGGCATCCGAGATGCCGTTTCCGCCAACCAGGTAATTGGGGATGGTCCATTTGGAGAGGCTGACTTCGGTCGGGTACGCAAACTGCACGAACACCCGGCCGGCCAGAGCTGGATTCCAGATGTTGTGGCCCAGTCCGCCAAAACAGTGCTTGACCAGGGCTATGGCAAATACCGATGCCACGGCGAAGACGAACCACGCTGCCGAGGGAGGGAGAACCATGGCCACGAGAAGGCCGGTCACTGCTGCACTTCCATCCGCTGCTTGATGCAGGGGTTTGGAACGGAGTTTCAGGCATACCAGCTCCGCCCCTTCCGCAGCACAGAGGCTGATCAAATAGGCCAGGATGGCCTGCTGGCCGAAAAAATAGATGCTGGCCGCAATCGCGGGAGCGAGGGCGACCACGACGCTCCACATGATGCGGTTGATCGAATCTTCGTCCTGAAGGTGGGGTGATCCTGTGACGAGCAGTCTATCTTGCATGTCCTGTACAGCCTTTCGATAGTTGTACGAAGCTATGTCTCAGACGTCCTGATTTCTGGTTGTAAATCAATCGGAACTGGATTCTCGTTTCCGCTTGGCGAGTTCGGATTTGCCATACTTCACAAGATGAACAATACGCCGGTTGGCCGGGCAGATGTAGGCGCAACACCCACATTCCTTGCATTCCATGATGTCGGCTTCCAGGGCGGCATCCCAGTCTTCGTTCTCGCAGAGAATGCTAAGGTCGCTCGGTACCAGACCCAGGGGACAATGATCGACGCACCGTCCACACCGTATGCATGCGCGCTGTTCCGGAGGCTTCTGGACCGAGTCCAGCAGCAGGCCGCTCGTGCCTTTGATGATCGGGACGTCCAGTTTTCCCTGCGCGATTCCCATCATCGGGCCGCCCATCACCAGCATATTGGCGTTTTCGGTCATTCCCTGCCGTTCCAGGATGTGACGGGTGGAGGTGCCGATGCGTTCAATGAAATTACCGGCCGAGTCGATTGCGTTGCCCCGCACGGTGAGCGGGCGTTTGATCAGTGGACGCCGGTAATGGATTGCGTCGCGGATGGCCAGAACAGTGGCGACGTTGTGGACGAGGCAGCCCACTTCACTCGGAAGGCCCCCGTCGGCGGGTACCTCTCGCTCCGTGATCGCCGTAATAAGCTGCTGTTCGGCTCCCTGCGGATACTGCACCTCGAGCTCATGTACGGTGAGATTCGGATCGCCGGCGGTTGCGTCGCGAAACAGCTTGATCGCCTCGGGTTTATTGGCTTCAATCCCGATATGACCGTTGTCGGCATCCACGATGGTCATTATAAGTTTTAACGCCTCGGTCATCTCTTCCGTTTTCTCAACCATCAAGCGATAATCGCAGGTGAGCTTGGGCTCGCATTCGGCCCCATTGAGAATCACGTCGGTGACGGGCGTTTCGGCCGGGGGGCTGAGCTTGACATGGGCGGGGAATGTCGCTCCTCCCATCCCCACAATTCCGGCTTCCCGCACGAGATCCACCATTTCACTGGTGTCCATGGATTCCACGTCCTGGGGTTCGTTACATCCGTCGGCCCACCGCTCTTCGCCATCATTTTTGATAATCACAGCCGGGGTGGATTTGCCGGTAGGGGGGTGAACCCGGTTTTCGACCTTGCGGACCTGTCCGCTGACGGGGGCATGGATGTTGGCGCTGATATAGCCCTGCGCCTTTCCAATGACCTGCCCCTTACCCACTTCCTCACGTTTCTCCACGACCGGTTTAGCGGGGGTGCCGATGTGCTGTTGCATTAATACCGCAACCTCCTCGGGTGGCTCGGATTCCACCAGAGGCTTGTCTTCGGTGCGGGCTTTATCATCGGGCGGATGGATCCCGCCACGGGGAAAAGTGCGCTTTGATGATGGTGTTATGGCCATATGCCTGTATGTAGTTAGCTGATAGTTGTCAGGTCCTTGAGCGTTGCACGGAGTTTGCGTGAAAACTCTATAAATCCAGGGCGCGGCCCATCTGACGTACGGCCTGCTGTAGCCGTTGTTCATTTTCTATGAGGGCCATCCGCAGGTAGCGTTCCCCACCCGAGCCGAATGCTTCACCGGGGGCCGCAGCGACGTTTGCTTCCTCGAGCAATAACAGACTGAAATCCAGGGAACTCATGTGATCATATTGCTCCGGAATGCGGACCCAGCAGAACATCGTGCCTTTTGGCGGTTCCACCGGCCAACCAATTCGTTCCAGTCCGTCGCAGAGCGTATCCCGCCGCGCCTGATAGATGCGCGATTGTTTATCGGCGGTATCGCGGCAGTGGCGGAGCGCGATAATGCTGGCAATCTGGACGGGCATGAATAAACCGTAGTCAAAATATCCTTTGATCGACGCCAGTCCCTGCACAACTTTTTTATGCCCCACGCAAAAACCAACTCGCCACCCGGCCATGTTGAAACTTTTGGACATGGATGTGAACTCAACGCCCACTTCCTTCGCACCCTCGCTTTGCAGCAGGCTCGGCGCCTTATAGTCGTCAAAATTGATCAGGTTGTAGGCGAAATCGTGGATGACGAATATCTCCCGTTCCCGGCAGAACTGAACCAGTTGATCAAAAAAACCGTGATCAACGGTGGCGGCCGTCGGATTATGGGGGAAATTGACGATCATCAGCTTGGGTTTGGGACGGAAGTTATCCACCACCCGCTTGAGCTGTTCAAAAAACTCCTCATCCGTCCCTAAAGGCACGGACAGGACGGATCCGCCGGCCAATCGCACCCCGTGGATATGCACGGGAAAGGCGGGAGTGGGGACCACTGCCACGTCGCCCGGGTCCAGTAATGTCATGAGGGTGTGGGATAGCCCTTCTTTGCTGCCGATAGTGCAGACAATTTCCTCGCCCGGATCAAGATCGACGTCGTATTCTCTGGCATAGAATCGGCCCACTTCCTTTTTCAAATTGGTGAGCCCGTCCGCCTCCACGCTGTATCCGTGAGTGCTGGGATCTTTTACGGCGTCACAGAGCTTGTCAATGATAGGGTCGGGGGTGGGGTCGGTGGGGTTACCCATGCCCAGATCAATTATGTCTTCGCCCGCCCGTCGCCGGGCATGTTTGATGGCATTCAGCCGGCCGAATATATACGGGGGTAGCTCTTGAACTCGCTGGGCAAGCTCAACTGGCATTAGTTCGCTCATGTGGTATCTCGTTGTATTGTCGAAAGTTATAATTCACTGCTTTTTATGATATTCACGCGGGATTCGGCTTTCAATTTCTTCAGCCACGCGCGAATCCTTCTCTGACTTTTCTTCTTCTTTACGCGGCGTTCAAGCTTTTCGCGGACTTCAGTGAGGGACGGCGCGTTTTGGGGCTGTTTCCGAGCCAGAAGTTTTATCAGATGATACCGGTTGCCATACTGCAATACCGGGGCAATATCGCCGGTCTTCAGCCCTTTTACATGCTTGTAATAGGGCTGCCCCGGGGTGGAACGAGTGCGAAAACCCTGCGGTTGCAACGAGCTTCGGGCGCGGGAGTGCGCCTGCGCCAGCAGGGCAAAACTCGCTCCTTCCAAGGCGCGCTGACGGAGGGCTCTTGCGCGGGATGCGCTGCCGGTCACAATCACTTCCAGAACAACGTGTCGTCCGTACTGCGCGCTATACGCCTCTCTAAGCTCCTGTTCATTGACGTAAACGCGATCAACAGCCATTTTTTCGGCGAGCAACAGGGCGCGAACTGTCTGGGATGACACGTATTGTTCGCTTGATTGCCCTTTGTGGTGGTTCTGCGCGTTCTCCTCAGCAGAGAAAGAGGGTATGTCGTCGTTTGTGGGGGAGGAACTGTTCTGCCACCGACGTATTGTTTCAGCCATCCGTCCCCGTCGATTCTGCACCTCTTCGTCGCTGACGGTCACGCCCTGGTTTCGAGCTTCCTGGAGCACAAGTTTTTGTTCAATCAGCGGAACGATGATGTTTCGGCCAAAACGCCGGACCATGGCTCGTCCAAACTGCGTGACGGAGACCGGTTGTTGATTCACATACGCGATGACATTGCGCCCGAGGACGCGTCGTCGCTGTGGAGTGGGGGAAACGTTGGTTATGACCGTGGCCTGCCGGCGCAGATCGGCGATGTAAGCACCGGCCCGGTCCTGGATTTTGATGGCGAGGAGTTCCCTCGCGAGCTCGGATCGCATGTTGTCAAATGACACGTTGCTGGGAGGGATGCGGTCTGTTTGACGAATCACGTGCCAGCGCTGCCCCGGGTGATACAGGCCAGCCCGGTCTTCTCCCAGCCGGCGGAGTGCCTTGCCCAGTTGAGTGTTGACCGGGACGGGCCGAAACCTCCCACCATAAGGGGCACTGCGCTGATCCAGCGAATGATTCCTGACCAAAGATCCCCAGGAGCTGGCCTTATCACGCAGGGCCGAGGCTATCTGGCGGGCCTTCTGGGAGGATCCAACCACGATATGGGCGCCAGCGATACGCTGTCCATATTGCCAGTGGTAGTACTGTCTGAGCTCATCCTCGGAAAGCTCAATTTCGTTTTCCAGTAACTTATCCAGTAAAACCTGGCGACGCATTTGATCCCTGGAGATGCTGCTGGCGATGTCATCCCGAAGTTTGTCACGCGTCAAACCGTATTTCTCCGAGACCTTCTGGAACAGGGATGGGGTCATGCGGGTGCGGTTGAAAAACTCCTGCAGGCGCAATCGGATTTCCAGTTTTTGGCGTGCTTGTACTTCCTTTGGAGTTGCTTCCAGGCCGTGTTTGCTGGCAGCCTGCTGGATGAGCACGCGCTCGACAAACCAGTCTATGGCTCGTCCACCGTATTGGCGCGTGAGATGCCGGCTGAATTCTTTCATTCGTAGCGGCTCACCATTGATCCGCGCTACGACGGGATCATTTGTGGTGCTTGAAGTTTCCGCCCACGTTCGGCCCCCCTGAGTTGCACCCCTCCCCCTCGCGGGGGCAGGATGGGCAATCATGAGGGTGAAAATCAGGATGATTATGGTTGAACGCATGGGGTACATCCTCGTTCTGTGGAGCGTGAGCGAAGAACTTTGGTTACAGCATGCCCGTAAATCCAAGAAATGCGAGCGCCATCATGCCAGCGCATATGAAAGCTATCGGCGTGCCTTTGAAGGGGGCGGGGACATCCGCGTGTTCGAGACGTTCCCGGATGCCACTCATCAACAGCATGGCCAGACTGAATCCAATACCCGCCGCGATACCGTGCCAGGAGGCAGCGATCAGGCCATTTGCAAAGCTCTGTTCCCCCAGCGTTCGAATTTCAGCCGGCGCGTTAGTTGTGTTTATCAAAGCAACGCCCATAATGGCACAGTTGGTGGTGATGAGCGGCAGATATACGCCGAGGGAATCGTATAGCTGGGGGACGCGTGATCGAAGGAACATCTCGACGAGTTGAACTAATGTCGCGATGACAAGAATGTACATCGGTGTTTTCAGGACGAGAACGAGGTCGGTGTCCACCCACAGCGCACCTTCCTGGAGGATTAGGCCATACAGGCAGTACGTCACAAAACTGGCCAGAAACATCACGAAGGTGACGGCCAGTCCCATGCCGACAGCGCTCTCGGTCTTTTTTGTTACCCCGATAAACGGGCAGAGACCGAGGAATCGGGCCAGAACAAAATTAGAAACGAAAATAGCTGAAAAACCGATTGTGAAAAAGGTGCCAGCATCCATTTTGTGTGCCTCAACGAGTGTCTGGAAGTCCCGCGGTTGAAAAACTCTTATCGCTCAACGGCATGCCCGTTGTTTGTCCGGTCTCCGTAAGATACAGGCTGCGTTCACTCGGCAGCCGTTAACCCCTGATTTCCTCGTAACCAGTTGAACAGTCCCATGAGCAGGCCCAGTGCCAGGAATGCCCCGGGAGCCTGGATCATGATGCTTGCCGGAACGTATTCGACGGGCAGTGAGGTGGGGACCCACGAATAACCCCACAGCGTTCCGTTCCCGAGTGCCTCCCGCACGCCCGCTAACACGCATATTGAAAGGGTAAAACCCACGCTGATACCGAGACCGTCAATAAAGGAACGCAGAATATTGTTTCGGTATCCAAAAGATTCCGCTCGATTGAGTATGATGCAATTGACGACAATGAGCGGGATGAATATTCCCAGTGCTTTGTTCACTTCCGGTGGAAGGAAAGCCTTAAAGACAATTTCAATCATGGTCACGAAGGAGGCAATGATAACAATGCAGCAGGGTATGCGGACCTCGTTTGGTATGATGTTGCGAAGAATGGAGACGAGCACGGTGGAGCAGGTGAGCACCACGATGACGGCCATTCCCATCGCCGCTGCGTTTTTCAATCCCGTGGTTACGGCAAGGGTGGGGCACAGGCCCAGAGCTAAAACGAATACAGGATTTTCAGCGACGAGGCCCTTACTGAATTCCTGTGTGAGTGTTCGTTCCTCCATTGAGGTATCCTTCCCTGTGTGAAAATCGATTGCCGGGTAAATCGATGCCGCCGCACGAGTAAATAATTCCCGCAAGGGCGCGATAAAGTGCGAATATAACAGGCAGCACAGGCACTCAATATATCAGATGACCCGCTCTTAACTCAAGCAGTCAGGCCCCGGCATCGGTGGTGAAAAGATGAACGTCCGCATACGATTGTTGGGGGATGGTGAAACGCCATCAAAATAGAGCTCCAACACCACTTAATATCACGGCCACCGGACAGAGGATCCAGCAGAGAAACGTCAGATAAGTCATCTCCAGAGCAAACGGGGCCCAGATGACGTCGATGGCGAACAGAGCCAGTGCGAATAGCGACAGACCGAGGGTCCCCACGAGAAAAATCGCGGTTAGCGCAGTGCTGATTGGTCCCCAGCTGGAGACAAGAGCCCCCGAGCAGATTGGGAAAAAAAGCGCCCCGGCTATCGCCAGGATTCTTCGTTTGCGCTGGATGTAGGCTACGCTTCCCACTACCAGCAGAGCCGCCGCGAACAGTGTGAGAGTGGCTTCGTGTTCCATTTGGTCCCACGGGAGAAAAGTAAGATATAACGGGGGAAAACTGGAATGGCCGAATCAACTGCTTGCAACACATTATGCCCAAGAGTACAATATTAGACAGTTGTGCCGGACCGTCTCATCGATATCAGTGTAACCTTCTGCTAAAAACACCTCAAATGCGTAAATTTGGTTTTCATAAGGTCCCGCCACCCATTGTGCTCATGACGGATTTTGGTATCCACGATCATTACGTTGGTGTGATGAAAGGGGTAATAGCTGGCATCTGCCAGGAAGCCAGCGTTATTGATCTGACGCATAATATCGATCCGCAGGACGTTACGGCGGCCGCGTTTGTCCTTTCAGCTTCGCACAACTATTTCCCTGAGGATACGATCTTTACCTGTGTGGTGGATCCCGGCGTGGGAACGGAGCGGGATGTTGTGTGTGCTCGCATCGATGAGCGAACGTACCTTGCTCCGGATAATGGCCTCCTGAGCGTTGTTGCGGCGCGGGCGGACGAGGTGACCTATATTGCAGTCGAGAATGAAGAATATACGCTCAATCAGGCTCCCGGCAGCCAGACGACCTTTGACGGACGCGATGTGTTTGCGTCCGTTGCGGCTCATCTTGCCGATGGTGTCAGCCTGGAAGAATTAGGGGCACCCATGCCCAAGATCAAAGATCTGGAATTGCCTCATCCCGTTAAAACGACTTCCGGGATGCTGACCGGCGAAATCATTTATGTGGATCAGTTCGGGAACCTCATCACGAACATCAGCGTGGCGACCCTGCAGGCTACTTTCCGCACCTCGTTGGAAAGGATTAAGGTGCATGTGGGGGATGACTTAATCGACGGCATTTCGGATGGTTACGCCGATACGGACGAGGGTGAATTGGTGGCGGTCATCAGCAGTAATGGATATCTGGAAGTCGCTGCGAACCAGGGCTCGGCCGCTGAGACACTGGGATGTGAGCGTGGTGATGAGGTGCGGACATCGACGCATGGCTGAGTTGTGTCTCAGTCTTGCTGAATGTCTGCTCCAACAATCAATGAAGGTTCACACATCCCGGAGCCTTCGTCGAGTTCCTGCATCGATGAGCTTTGTCGGCCGTTTTTCGGTGGTCGTTCCAACACCCGACAAAGGTGAGCGATAAAGGCGAACGACGAAGGGGATGGTATCCCGCCCCAAATCTACCCCCCTAACCTTTCGCCGTAATCTCTTGGTTCCCGCGAATCCCCATTGAAGGGGAGATCAGGGGATAAGATCCGGGAAAAGGTCAAAGGCTTGCAAACTACGGCCTGAAGAGACCTGGAAATCTCGTATGGTACTGTTAAAAATTTACGGCCTGTGATCTGTGTTTGGCTTCAGCCAGAACAGCACCACAGGCCGTCAGTATTTAATCCAGTTCTGTAACCGAGATGATCAGGGAGTATCCCCGGTCAGATGCTCACACGCTTTCATGTAGCGTTCGGTCGTTTTTTCCACAACCTCATCCGGAAGTGACGGGCCGGGGGGATTATGATCCCATCCGGAATCATCCAGCCAGTTCCGGACGTATTGTTTATCGAACGAATACTGCGACCGGCCGGGTTCGTACGTCTCTTCGGGCCAGAACCGGGAAGAATCGGGGGTCAGAACCTCATCGATGAGGGTCAGCTCATCGTCGTAAAAGCCCCATTCGAATTTCGTATCGGCGATTATTATCCCTCTTTCCGCCGCGTACTCGGAAGCTTTTTTATAGATGCCCAACGAGCGGTCCCGCAGGGAGTTCGCAACATCTTCTCCGGCGATCTTGCAGGCCCGTTCCATGTTGATGTTTTCGTCATGACCCGTTTCCGCTTTGGTCGCGGGGGTGAAGATTGGTTCGGGCAGTTTTTCCGACTGCTGCAATCCGTCCGGAAGTTCTATGCCGCAGACGGTGCCGTTGTCTTTGTACTCTCTCCAGCCCGATCCGGCCAGATAGCCACGCACCACGCACTCGATCGGCACGACATCGGCCCGTTTGACCAGCATCGATCGTCCCTCCAGAACGTCCGCATGAGCGCTGGCCGCCTGGCCCATTTCCGACGGATCAGCGGTGATCAGGTGGTTGGGCGTGATGTCGGACAGGTAGTCAAGCCAGAAAAGCGTCAGTTCCGTCAGAACCTTGCCCTTCATCGGGATACCACTGCCCAGGACGGAATCGTAGGCACTTATCCTGTCGGTGGCCACAATCAAAAGGTTATCTTCAACAGCATACATATCCCGGACCTTGCCCCGGTTGAGTAGTTCAAGGCCGTCCAGATCAGTTTCCATCACTACATCCTGCTGAGTCATAAGAATTTCTCCATCGATCTACGAGTAAAATATACACTGGGCGCCAACTAAAACTGGGCACACAGCGGGGGACTGTTCAATAACTGCCAGTATAATAGTTGAGATTGGAGAGTTTGGCAACTTTGATTGGCGGCTTCTGTTGTCGTTATGTTACTGGACATACAGCGCATGGCGAACGTTGGAGACAGCACTGAGGACCGGTCGCCGGGCGGGTAAGTATTCAGTGAGCCACGTTATTCCAGAGGGACCTGCTGCCGGGCTTGTCCCGGCGATTGTCAGGTTTTTTGCTCTTCTGGCCCGCAGGAACCTTAGAACATTTTTGCAGGACTGCTTACGGCGAAAGATAATGGGGCAGGATTACGGCTCCGGCACTCCGTGATCTGTATCGTTTGCCGTTTCCAGAAGACGACCAGTTTCATCCCTTCCAATTATGTCGTCTCATCCCTTGTGTGATCGCGCCAATTGCCCCTGATCGCCGGAGGCGATCTCTGGAGTGCGCTGGCC
>CAZXYF010000062.1:0-15663 GCA_964644705.1 uncultured candidatus Brocadiaceae bacterium
TATGATAACGCAGTTTGTATCGAAGGCTAACATACACACTGTGCATTAAAGGTAACCATCCAGTCAAATATGGCCCGCAAACGTGAGAGTGGAATAGTTCACGAGAGAAACAGTATGCCGCGTTCAACACTGGCTGAAAACTCCCGGAGCGCAAACCCCTCACCGGTTGCATGCGCTGGCGCTGCTCAGCTATAATTCTCAACGATGGATGCAGTTTTCATACTCATGGGGCCTTCACACATAGGGTGAATTCAGCTGTGGCAGACGACACACTCCAAGACGGGATAGCTTTTGTAAGCACATACCCTCCGCGGCAATGTGGAATCGGCACTTTCACGCGCAGCCTTTCCTCCGCCTGCAACCTCCATATGGACGGACGCCTCCGGTCCATGGTCGTCGCTCTGGACGATCCGGAAGAGGATTATGATTACCCGGATATCGTCAGCCACCGGCTGGATCAGGAAGCGCGCGTGGATTACGTGGAGGCGGCGGAATTTATCAATTTCAGTAACGTCCGCGCCGTTTCCCTGCAGCATGAGTTCGGCATATTCGGTGGCGACGACGGATCCTACGTGCTGGATATGCTGCGCGAGTTGCGATGTCCGGTCATCACCACCCTGCACACCGTTCTGGACGAACCCACGGAGGGACAGCGGGAGGTTATGGATGAGCTGACGGTGTTGAGCCAGCGTCTGGTGGTAATGAGCCACAAAGGCGTCGACTTTCTGACCGACATTTATGGGGCCCCGCGTGAAAAAATAGATTTCATACCTCACGGTGTGGAACAACTTCCACTGGTCGAACCGGATCTGTACAAGGACCAGTTCGACATGGAAGGGCGTGAAGTCATTCTCACCTTCGGCCTGCTCAGCCCCGGTAAAGGCATTGAGTACATGCTGCAGGCGCTACCACCGATAGTCGAGGAATATCCCAACCTGTGTTACATCGTGCTGGGAGCAACTCACCCGGAAGTGCGGGAGCGCAAGGGGGAAAGTTATCGTCTCAAACTCCAGAGAATGGCCCGCGACCTGGGGCTCCAGAAAAACGTCCTGTTCATCGACCGGTTTGTCGAACAGAGCGAACTCTGTGAGTTTCTCAAAGCCGCCGACGTGTACGTCACCCCCTACCTCAGCCGCAAACAGATCACCAGCGGCACCCTCGCCTACGCCATCGGTGCGGGCAAGCCGGTGGTCAGCACCAATTACTGGTATGCCGAAGAATTGCTGGACGACGGACGGGGAATCCTGGTCGAGCCAAAAGATTCCGAAGGGATCAGCGAAGGTATTCTTACCCTCCTGAACGATCAGGACAAACTCCGTGCTACACGGGCCGCCGCCTACGAGTACAGCCGCGACATGGTATGGGATGAAGTCGGCCGAAAGTACCTTGACACTTTCCGGGAATCGATGAGTGCCGCGCGGGTCCGCACCGCGATGCCGGACGTATCCATGCGCCATTTGCTGCCCATCACCGGCTTGCCGCGCCCCCAGCTGGACCATATTGAGCGCCTCACCGACGATACCGGCATCCTGCATCATGCGCGGTACTCGGTCCCCAGCCGGACATACGGTTATGTCACCGGCGATAATGCACGGGCGATGGTGGTGGCGGCCAAATTTTTCAACCTCTACAACAGCGATACCGCCAAAGATCTACTGGCTAACTACCTCAGTTACGTGCAGTATGCTCAGCGCGATGATGGCACCTTCCACAACCACCTGGGCTACAATCGGATATTCACGGAAGAAATGCCCAACGAGGAGTGCTTCGGTCAAGCGATGTGGGGGCTGGGATATGTCGTGGCCCGGGGACCCGATGATCTGCTTCCGTTTGCCGTGGAAATATTTGAAAACAGCATCGAACGACAAGATTTCGAAGAGCTGGAGGATCCCACGGCCCGCGCCCACGCTATGCTTGGACTGTACTATTACATCCAGCATTTCCCGGAAGCACGTGAGACCGAAGAGATTTTCGATGCCCTGGCTTCCGCGAATCTGGATATCTACCACGAACATTCCACCGAAGAATGGAAATGGTTCGAACCGATCATCTCCCACGACAACGCTGTGTTGCCCCAGGCACTGTTTCACGCCTATGAAATCACGAACCGGAAGGAATATCTGGACGTCGCCGTGGAATCGCTCGACTTTCTGATTGACATGAGCAAAAGCGACGGCGATCACTTCTCTCTGGTCGGCAATAAAGGATGGAGTCGGCCCGGAGGGCACGATGTGCAGTATGACCAGTTGCCGGTTGATGCATCCGGTCTGGTGGAAGCCTGCAAAGCGGCCTTCCGGCTCACCGGAAACCGCCAGTATCTGCGGCACATGCGTGGAGCATTCGACTGGTTTCTCGGCGTTAATGATAAAGATGTGCCCCTCTACGATTTCGGCGCCAGAGCGTGTTGCGACGGACTGACCGATGAGGGGGTTAATGAGAATAAAGGGGCCGAAAGCACTCTATGTTGCATGTTGTCGCTGCTGACCCTGACGGAAATTTATTCCGAACAGGACCGAATGGTGATGAGTGAACTTTCGCGCCGTAACGCTCCGTCCCGATAACCAGCGAATTGCATCAGTCCGCTCCACGGAGACGCCCGTGCTGGGAGGACCGGCACACTATCTCCCATAAAACAAAACAACTCCTGGGGAAAGGACCGGCCATGGACATTCGCCACGTCGTGACTTGCTTCTTGCGCCACCAGCAACAGCGAACTATTCTGCTGGGGCAACGCAGCGAAGACGTAAACACCTACCCTCTCCATTACGCTGCTATCAGTGGTTCCATCGAAGATGAAACACCACTGGAACGAGCACGTATTGAAATCGCGGAAGAAACCTCGCTCCGAGATAATCAAATCCAACTCACCGGTGAGGGCCAGGCAATCCGGTTTCCCGCCTGGGACCTTGATACCCTGTGGGTCGTGCATCCGTTCCTGTTTGAATGCAAAGATCCCGCCAGCGTGGACAGTGACTGGGAACATACCCGCCTGGAATGGGTTGCTCCGGAACGGATCACCAACTTTAAAACGGTCCCTCAATTGTATGAAGCGTGGGACTCGGCTCGCCGGGCGGCCGCGGCCGGGGGGCGTCCCGACGCTGAACGAATTTTTCAGCGTGTGCGGGAGGACCAATCTCATGGGGCCGGAGAACTCGGGATATGGACCCTGGAGGGAATCCGGGCCGGCGTCAACGAAATCAGCGTAAACGGGGCGAGTGAGGCGGTACAGAACCTCTGCCAGCAGGCAACCACGCTACGTCCCAGCATGGCCACTCCCCTCACGGCCGGTCTGGACGCCTGGCAGCGGATGCATGACCTCACCTGGTCCGGAGAAAAGGCGGGGGAGGCGGCACAAAAGGATCTTGACCGCCTGATCGAGGAACGCGAACAGGCTCCGGTTCGAATCACCGAATACGCAAACGATCTCATCCCCGACGATTCACACGTCGTCACGCTCAGCATCAGTTTTTCCGTTCTTGTCGCCCTGCATGCAGCCCAACCAGCCATCCGCCTGTTGACCGTCGGCGAATCCCGTCCCGCCTGCGAAGGAGCGCAGACAGCCCGCGAAACAGCCAACTCTGGCATCGATACCGAACTGCTCACCGATGCTGCAGCCGCACGACGCACCCGGGATGCCGATCTGCTCATCCTCGGTGCCGACTCCATCACAGCCGATGGGTCCATCGTCAATAAAACGGGGAGCCTCGCACTGTCCAGCGTGGCACAGAGAGCCGACGTGACCGTGATGATAGTGGCACCGACCCACAAGATTCTGCCGGAAAATCACAAACCAGGGATGGAGAAAATGGACCCGGACGAATTGGGATATTCGCTGGAGGATGTCACCGTCCGTAATCCGTATTTTGAGCGCGTTCCATCGGACCTGGTGGACATAATAGTGACAGAGAGCGGCTTTATTGATCACGGTGAGATCCGTCGAAGATCACGAATACGGGCACAACTCAGTTCTGAGTTAGACAGTGATGCATGAATTTGGGGGATCTGGCGAGAATAATCCATCCAAATCGCACTCCATCAGACTTATTTCGTTTTCTCCGGCGAATATGTTTGCAGAACCGAACGCGGTAGATATAATAATCATCTGAAGTGAGTCGCCTGAAACTAGAGAATCTAACACCGCCTGATTTAACCCTCACGGAATAAGCCTGTGATAGCTGTGGCAAGCACTGTCAATCAGTCACACACCTCTGCTGGGTAGGCACTGACATGCTCAGGAAAAGCATTCTCGAGGTTGTAAAACGGGGCAATTACACGAAGGGGTTTTAGGAGAACATAACGGGGCTAACAAATGGGAATACGTAAAGGTGCACCGTCCACAAACGACGATTTTCTCTCGAAAATCCCGTCCGACACACAATCGGCGCAGAGATCCATTACGTCAAAACACCTCCCCCAGACGGGGTGGTATTACGCTGTATCGGGAACCCGTTTCGGACCCGTATCCATCGACAAACTGCGCAATTTCCTGCGTGATGGAGCAATCCCACCGGAAACCCACGTGTATTCCTCCGTGATGGACTCGTGGCGGCCCGCGTACAAGGTCACTCCCCTGTGGCGCCCTCCGGCCTCGGAACTGCCCTCCCACAAATGGTATATCAACCAATCCGGAGAAGTGTCCGAGGGATATACCACCGCTCAGATCTGGGACATGATCGAACAGGGGCGTATCAAAGCAGATACCCAGCTGTATTCCAAGTCCATCCATCGGTGGAAGCGGGCCGAGAACATTATGATTTTCTCCAGCGCCTGGCAAACCCCTTCCGCTCCCCCCACGCCCCCCTCTCAAACGCCCGATTTGCCCGAGCATTCGCAGCAACAAAACGTAACCGCCGCACAGCAGTATGACCGATGCGAGAAGCTCCTCGGCAGAGCCGAATCCTGCATTGAAGAATGGAATTGCGAAGCGGCTCGGGAGGCCATCGAAGAAGCAAGTGATCTGGAAATAAGTCAGCAGGACGAAGATTTTCGTGCACATATCCAACACTTGACGGCACGAATCGACCGCCGTGAGAAAGAACGGGCACAAAACCGGCAGGATGCGGAAGATTTGCTGCATGAAGCTCAAACCCAACTGGAAGAAAATGATACCCTGGCCGTTTTTGAAACGATCCTCAAGCTCCGGGAAATGCCTATTCTCCAGCACGATGATGGGCTGGCCTCCCGAGTTGATAAACTCCAGGAACAGGCCGAAGAGACGGAGAGAGAGCTGGTGGCGGCCCGTGAAGACGCCGCCGAAGCAGTCGAAATGGCCCGAGAATGCCTCAACAACTGGGAAATCAGTCAGGCACAACAGTACTGCGAGGAAGCCGCCGAATCCCCGGCATGTGAATTTTCCGATGAACTGGTCCATGAAATCGGGGTCCTGCAGGAGGACCTCTCGGAAGCCAGACGGGAGCTGAAAGAAGCACGCTCTCGCGCGGGGACAAAACTGGACCAAGCGGAAGAGCATATCGAGGACTATCGTCTCGATGACGCGCGTGAGATACTCAATAACCTGAGAGACAATACTGCCGTTCAGGCAGGCGGGGACGTTGCCGACAGGCATGGTGAACTGCGGTCAGAGCTGCACTCCATCGACCAGGAGCTCGAGACGGAACGGCAGCAGGTGCCCGCCCTCATTGAACAGGCCCGAGAGGAAACGGCCAACTGGAACATCGAAACCGCCCGGTCCCTGCTGACTGAGGCATCCAACGCGCGAATCCTCGACATCGATTCGGATCTCAAAGATCAGGTTGACAGAGCCTTTGACCATGTTGAGGAAACCGAAGAACAAATCCAGGGGGAACGTAACAAAGCGAGAAAACAGCTGGCCAACGCTGAACGTCAGTGCGCCATTTACAACTTCGACTCCGCTTTCGACATTATTGAAAACATCGAAGAGCTGGAAGCCGCCAGGAAAGATTCCGCCATATCCGAGCGTCTGCACGACCTGAAACAACGGCTAAAAAAGAAGAAAAATCACGTTCAGAAACAGCGCTCACGAGTCCGCAAGACTCTCGATTCCCTGCAGCAGGCACTGGACAATTGGGATACCAAACGGGCCAGATCACTGTTCGATAAACTCGGCAAAGCAAATCTGAACCGCATTGACCCGGATATACGCCGTGATATCCGGGAAGCCCAAACACGCCTGAAAGAACTCGGGCAGAAGGCACAGCAACAGACCCGCAAGGCCAAAACACTCCTCAAGAAAATAAATAACAAGATCGAACAGAAACGGTTTGGTGTGGCCCGGGATAACCTTGAACGGCTCGAAAATCTGGAGATCATTGGCCACCGAACCAAATGGCTCAAAAAGGTCAAAGCCAAACGCAAAGAAGTCAAATCTGAAAAAAGCAAATGGGATAAGTTACAGAAAAAGACCGACAAACTTCTCAATACCGCTCATTCGCATCTGAAGAATTCCAACTTTAACGAGGCGAATAAACTGCTTGACAAAGTTGATGAGCTCGAAACTGCTCAGCATGCAAAAGCAGTCCAATCTCGCCTCAATCACCTTCGCGATCGCATCCGACAGAAACGGGAAGCTCAGGCCCGGGCGATTGTGAAAAAAGCCGACAACCTGGCGCAGAAAAATCCTGATGAGGCCGAAAGAAAACTGAATCAAGCCGATCACATAGAGATCTCTTCCGACAACAACCTGAAGCCGATGATCCGACGCGTCCGCACCAAGATTCAAACCGAACGGGGACAACGTCAGGAACTACAGACATTGCTCGATGAGGTAGATGAATATATAGAAAAAGACAAGCTCAGATCCGCCCGCAAAACCTACAACAAAATCATTGATACGGGCGGATGGGATCAGGATTCCAAACTCCGGGAACGGCTGAAAAAACAGAAACAAAAAATCATAACACGCATCAACAGCATCAAGAAAAAGCGAAAACAGTCTGACTCCGGTCAGCGTACATCAACTCAAGCCGCACAGAAGTCCGGTGACGCCAGAAACATCACCGGTGAAAACCTGCACAAACAGGACTGGTACTACTGCACGGGGGAAGACAAAAAGGGGCCGGTCAGCCTGAACAAATTGCAAAAACTCGCTCGTACCCAAAAAATTGAACCCGAAGATTACGTCTGGGCGCAGTGCCTCGAGGCATGGGTCCAGGCCCACATGGTCAATGATCTCGCGGACTGCTTTGAGTGATGCGATAAATTAACATTCCACCACCCTCCACTTATGCCTTTCCGCTCCTTCCCCATTAGCGCTCCTGTTTTCGTTCCCCTCATCGCCTGCACTAATGTGTCCCCCGATCGGGCATTGTTAGCGGAATGTTAATTACAGCGAGCCGGGTTGACTCCCATTCCTAAATACCAGATATTGTGAACAGTCGGGTTGAAGTCAGGCCTGCCAGAATCATCGCTGCATGCCCCCTTCAGGATGTATGCCTGACCAGCATTGTCGAAAGTGTCTTTGCAATGGAGAGAACAATCTATGCCACAAGTAACGTGTGAGAGCAACGATTTGGTGATGTTCCTGGGTGGAGATACGGACGAACTGGATAGCGCCCTGTGTTCGCGCGAAGCCGACTTGAGAGTGGAGGCCCACAACGGCTCCAGCTGCGATGAAAAAAGTTTCTGCATCTGTCAGGAATGTGCCCATCGCCTTTTATGGTTGTCACACCATCCGGTTGGCTGGATTGAAAACTGTAAGCAACTCCACACAAACCGCTCATCCCGCATCCCCCGCCCCGCCACGGTCTAAATACCCCCACGATCCAACGGGCGAAAGTTCTCTGTCCAAATAACACTTCCACCCGGGCATGTCCAGAACAGCGATTTGGGATTGGGGTGTATAGCTTTCTGCGCACGGGCGCGTAGTGCCGCCCGCTACCGCGCACACACCAGTGCAATAACTTGGTTAGTTGAATACTTACCCCATGGGAATGGTATTGACAGGCGGCGAACACTCCTTTTTGGTGTAATCCCTTACTGCGAAACACACCCCACCGTTTATATATATCCTTCCTCTGCTGCCAGGGCTTCGTCAAACGACGGGCAACCCCAACCGCCGCCCGAGGCGCGTCATATATCCTCCCGATGGCGCACGATATTGCCTTCAGTCATATACACAACGTCCTCGGCGATATTTGTGGCGTGATCCGCTATCCGCTCAAGATTTTGTGACACCGTCATCAATCGCATCAACACATCCACGTTATGCTTTTCTTCACTGATTGATTTCGCCACCAATTCATACATTTCCCGATTGATATCATCCACAACGTCATCATCCTGAATGACCTCACGCGCCGTGTCCGCGTCCATATTAACCAGGGAATCGAGGCTTTTGCCCACCATCTCCTGCGCTTTACGCGCCATGTGTGGAAAATCAAACGGAAAATCGACGGATTGCGATTCATGTTCAGCCAAATACTTGCAGCTCTGCGCAATGTTGACCGCCAGATCGCCGATACGTTCCAGATCACTGTTAATCTTCAAAACGGCGATAATATATCGCAGATCAATGGCAACAGGCTGGTGCAGAGCCAGTATTTTTAGACATTCTTCTTCAACCTCCACTTCCACTTCATCGACTTCGTAATCATCATCAATGATATTCTGCGCTAATTCATCATCGTTATTCGCAATGGAACGTGCTGCTTTGCGAACATTCTCCTCAACCTTGGCACTCAAGGAGAGGATCTTCTTTTTGAGTTCCGCAATTTCCCTCTGCAAATGGATCGTCATCGCTTCATCTCTCCTTTATCAACCAAATCTTCCCGTGATATAGTCTTCTGTCTGTTGTTCTTCTGGACGCGTGAAGAGCTGCTGCGTCGGGCCACATTCCACTAATGTACCTTCATACAGAAACATCGTCATGTCCGACACACGGGCCGCCTGTTGCATGTTGTGAGTTACAATAATGATCGTATATCTCCCCCTCAACTCTTCAATCAGATCCTCAATTCTTGATGTTGAGGCCGGATCAAGAGCCGAACAGGGTTCGTCCATGAGAAGAATGTCCGGATCCACGGCCAGTGCTCTGGCAATGCAAAGACGTTGTTGCTGTCCACCGGACAACCCCATTGCGTTATCCGACATCCGGTCCTTTACCTCCGACCACAATCCGGCAGCTCGCAGACTGTTTTCCACAATTTCGTCCAGTTCCGATCGACTCCGCCGTTTTTCCAAACGGGGACCGTACGCGATGTTATCATAAATCGACTTGGGAAACGGATTGGGGCGCTGGAACACCATACCCACCGTTTTGCGCAGAGCAACTTCATCCACCTCTGATGAATACACTTCCTGACCTTCCAGGTATAGATCTCCCTCCACCCGGCAGTGGGGTATGAGATCATTCATCCGGTTGACGCTTCGCAGGAAGGTGCTTTTACCGCAGCCGCTCGGGCCAATTATGGCCGTCACCAGTTCTTCAGGGATACTCACGCTGACATCACACACCGCTTCCGTATCACCATAAAAGACGGAAAAGTTTTCCGATTGAACGATTGCATCGGCTGCCTCGACCGCCTTAATGCTGTGATCTTCTGGTAGAGCATTGTCCGGCTGGAGATCAACTTCAGTTGTTGCCATTTGTGGACTCCTTTATCCTCGAATCTTTTTCGTAGCTCGTGCCCGCAAAATAATCGCGGCAACATTCAATATCAACACGAGAGATATGAGCGTCATCACCATACCGTACTGCACGTGGCGCACCTCCGCGGCCGCCGGTTCTCCAATCGTCATGTAAATGCTGTAGGGAAGAGCAGCTGTGGCCTTCGTGAAGACCTGATTGAGCCCCACTATGTGTCCGCCCCCGAACGCAATGGCCGCCGTAAATAAAATCGGAGCGGTTTCTCCGGCAGCTCGTCCCATGCTGATAATTATACTTGTGATTATTCCAGGAAGTGCAGCGGGCAAAATCACGCGAACGATGCTCTGCCAGCGCGTGGCTCCCAGGCTCAATGATGCTTCCTTATAGGTTTTTGGTACCGCTTTTAGCGCCTCCTCCGACGCTCGGATAACGGTCGGCAGAACCAACAGAGCCAGCGTCAGGCAACCGATAAAGACACTTCTTCCGCGACCTGTTTGCTCGATTATCCCCGACCATGACAGCCATGACCCCATTCTGGTGGACAGATTCAGCCAGTTGATAAAGAAAGCCAGTCCGAACAGGCCAAAAACAACGCTCGGCACACCCGCCAGCGTACTTATACACACACGCAAGATGCTTACAAACCACCCGTCGCCCGCATATTGTGTCAGATAAATGGCCGATATTACACCTAAAGGGGTTGCGATAAGCATCGTGCCTACCGCAAGATAGATCGTACCTAAAAGACTCGGCCAGATGCCGCCGAAAAAATAACCGCTTTTATTGTCCGGCCCATCAAAAAAGAATCGCCAGTAAAACTTCCACTGGGGTCGCAACATATCAGAAAGATTGTTCTTCATGTATGAGAAAACGCCCGCAAACTTACGGTCTCTTTTAATCTGCGCCTTACGACCAGCTGACACCTCAGCCAGATCTACATTTTCATGCAGATATATGTTCTTTCGTGGCACCATTTTTCTCGTCCCGAAACTCCCATCCTCGGGCATGATGTATTTTTCTTCATACAGAAACTTATTCAAATATTCTTTCGCTTTGCTCCACCGTGTCACCCCATATCGTTCACGCGTCATGGGGGGCTCCGGATCATACGGAAACGGCCCCAGTAGTTTACGTATCCGGTCTTTTACCGAAAAATATTTTTCGTAACGTTTTGTCATCTTCTTCAACTTGCTGCGCGCACCCGGGTCACTCCACCCAATTTCTTTTCTAACTCTGCTGAGTGCTTTTTGAAGACCGACTTCCTCCGCACGGACCTTTTCCCGCAACGATTCAGGGATCCCGTCCGAATCAACCGCACTTTTCAACACACTCCAGGCAGGTGCTTCATACTCACGCAGGATCTTGTACAGTGGTTGTCGTGCTTCTTCCGCCTTTTTGAACTCCTTCCGCAACTTGTCAACGTTGCCTCTGTTACGGTTTTTGAGAAAATACGCACGTCGTTCAACCGTTCCCTGGAAGATGATCGCATCCTTGCCGCGCCAAAAAATCGGCAACAGAACAATGGCCAGAGCAGCGACCATCAAGAACAGCGATATAAATCCCGTAGCGGAAAATGCTTTATCCAACATTTTTCGTGTTGACAACCGCATCAGATCAGCCTCCCAGCTTTTTTCGGGTGCGACGAACGGACCACTCACTCACCAGATTACAGGCAAACGAGAACAAGAGAAGTATAAATGCAAGTGCAAAAAGAGCGTGATAGTGAAGGGTTCCGCGCGCCACCTCGGCCATTTCAATCGCGATCGTGGCCGTAATCGGACGCACCGGGCTCAGCATGTTATACCACGGCTGAGGGACCTGAGTCGCTTTACCCGCTGCCATCACCACCACCATCGTCTCCCCCACGGCGCGCATAATCCCCAGCAATATAGCCGCCAGAATCCCACCTTTGGCGGCCGGAATAACAACTCGCACCATCGTTTCAGCCCGTGTGGCCCCAAGAGCGTAACTCCCCTCGCGAACATCCCGCCCCACCGCACTGAGAGCGTCTTCACACACGCTCACAACCGTGGGAAGCGCCATGAGCGCAAGGAACAAAGAGGCATTAAGGGCATTGGCACCGCTATCTATTTCCAGCGATGAAACAAATGACCCTGCCGAATATATACCATATCCGCTGATCAGCAAAAGACCTATAAACACTGTCGGCCGAGCAATCTTGCGGGCCCGATCCCCCAGAAATGTGCACGATACCTCACTCACAACTATCGACAACAACAGCGCCGTCGGAGCCGCAATAATCCACAGGACCACGGCAAGAATCGCACCACCTGAATCCTGCAAAAGAGGTGCAAAAACAATCAAAGCGAAGAAGCCGTAAGCTACCGAGGGAATCGCCGCAAGAATCTCGATGACCGGCTTGACAATCTGCCGTGCCCAGAACGGTAGCACGTCGCTCAGACATACAGCGGCAGTTATCCCCATGGGCACACACACCACGCACGCCCCGAATGTCACCATCACGGTTGACATAAATATGCCCAGAGCACCAAAAACCGGATTATCTCGGGTCGGATACCATGCATCACTCTCGAAAAAAGCACTTATTCCGGCCTTTTGGAAAAACGGTATGGCATCGCGAAACATAAACAGGAGAATAAACAATATCCCCGCGGCCGATATGGTTGTCACCAACAGCAAAAAACCATTGCCAAAAAACTGCGCAAGGCGTTCAAACAGCTCCTGACCTCTGGATTTGAGCAGTTTGTCTTTGTCTAATTTCCCCATGCTTTCCGTTTATTTCCGTGGTGAAAGTTTTGCAATTACAATTCCCGAGTTTTTCAGAACGGACATAAAAATTCCCACCGGGCAAGCGACCCGAACTGCCGGATCCTGCCCGGCGGGTGAATACTTCAGCGCATCAATGCGCTATTTGGTTTAGTACTGTGTCACAGGCACGAAACCGATCTGCTTGATGATTTCCTGGCCGTGCGGTTTCAGATACATCGTCACAATCGCCTGCTCCGGTGATCCGAGTTCCGGATAACCATCAGTCACCATGTAGAGCGGACGCGCGATGGCGTATGTTCCCGAACCAACAGTTTTGAGATTCGGTTTGACGCCTTCAATAGCGAGAGCCTTCACGCCCTCAACGTATCCGAGACCAACATATGCGATCGCTGACTGCGTGTTTTTCACGCGAGCCTGGCTTTCGGCGTTACTCGCCGTTCGCTCGGCCCCACCCATCAAACGGTCGCCTTTGAGGGCGAGATCGCCAAACACTTCAAAGGTGCCACTGCTGCTGTCACGACTGACAACCACGATATCTTTATCCGGGCCACCAACCTCTTTCCAATTTGTGATGTCACCCACATAAATATCATGCAGTTCTTCCATCGTCAGCTCACTGACGGGATTACTCGGATGTACGACAACCGCGATACCATCCATGGCGACGGTATGGAAAACGGGAAAAACACCGTTCCGGACCGATTTTTTGAATTCTTTCGGTTTCATGAAGCGGGACATACAACCAATATCACAGCGACCGGCGGTCAGACTCGCGGCACCATTACCACTGCCGGTTCCACTGACGGTAATATCCACATTGGGATGTTTCGCCATGTAAAAGCCGGAAAACGCTTTGGCAATCGGATATACGGTTGTGGATCCATCGACCACGAGCGTCTGTTTTTCTCCGCCCTGGCCATGTTCGCCCGCCTGCACGGCCGACATACCACTGAAGCTCACCAATACTGCAAAAACAAGTACGGACATCAATATTCTTCGTGTGCTACCAAACATATTTTTTACTCCTTTAGTAGAAGGTTCGTAATGGCGTGAACTGAGTTCTCAGCACACCTAACGGTTGATCTTTCACCAACAACGGTTACTCAATCTCGAATGGTCGAATAACCATTTTTCGGAAACAAGTTTGCTCAATAGAGCACGTAGAGTACTACTCACATGTTAGACTTATGTTAGCATCCCGTCATGAACAAGTTAGAATGTGGATTGGTCACCTCCTTTCTGCTCCTGATGCGCCCAATATTGAAACAGGATAGCTCAAAAAAACCTCGACACAGAGCCAGAATACTCTCTCAACTTCAGTAAAAGAGGATAGCTCCCCTAAATCAGCTCCCTATGAACGGTATGTTAGCTTCTCATTAACTCTCCTCCTCGGAAAAAACTTCCTATCCCTCTCTCACAACCCAGTGGGCATATCTCATCATCCGCTCGCCCCTGCGGAATCCCTCATCCGCCTGAAACCCAGAGCTGTGCCCTGGCATTCAAAATGATCTTGGAGATAATCGTTTCCCGTCTAACCCGTCCTCCAAATAAAAAAACCCGGCGGGATTGCTCCCGCCGGGGCAGTTACTACGTTATTGGTCGTTTAGAAGGACCACGTGATGCCGCCAGCCACAACCTGCCCGCTGCCGTCACCATCGTCCTTGTAGTCGTCGTTAACGTCCATATAAGCCAACTCGGCCTCGATGTTCTCGGTAACCTGCACGCCGAGGATAACATCCAGTTCCGTGGCTTCGCCTTTGGTATTTCCAAGACCCGTCCGAGCATCATCAACCCAACCATAAACAGCGCTCAGCGAGAAAGGTCCGTAGGAATAACCAGCGTCAACGAAAAATGTTTCGTTGCTCGGGTTTTCCCCGTAAATGCCGTCCTCCTCCAGAGGATCCATTTCGTCCACGACGAACAGATCATTCAGATCATCGTCTTTGCTGTCGTTACCCACCAGAACATCATCGCTCATGGTGTAATAACCAGCACCGATCTGAAAATCATGGATCTCCAGGTATGGATGGATGGTCCACTGATTGAAGTCCTCGTCCACGGCATTGATGGAACTGGGCGTATCCTCCTGGAAGGTTTCATACGCGCCATCGACATGGAACACAATACCATCACTGATGGTCTGGAACGTTTCAACGTTCACACCATAGCTCGTGCCCACGTCACTATGAATCTGCACGTAGGGGGAAATATTGAAACATTCGCACAGGCCATCCTGCATCACACGGGCCAGGCCTT
Source organism: uncultured candidatus Brocadiaceae bacterium (assembly GCA_964644705.1). GTDB lineage: Bacteria > Planctomycetota > Brocadiia > SM23-32 > SM23-32 > CAZXYF01. The sequence continues at coordinate 14,573 of CAZXYF010000062.1, forward strand.
TTTCTCCCGCATACTCGGCGTTTTTGACCTGATCATAGCCCAGGCTTACGGTACCCATTACGGTGTATGCTACATCACCTGAGGTATCTTCCACCTCGACACCCGCATTGTTCTCTATTTCCATGTTATCCATCTCTTCCCAACTGCCATCAATTCCATCCAGGTCCCAGCTGGCCGAAGCATTGTTCAACCACTCTTTGACTACATGGGCTCGGACCTTCACACGCGGAATTTCGCCCATCGTGATACCTACGCCCTCGTAGAAATCACCGTCACCTGTCGCGGGTTCACCGAACTTACCGTCATCAGCTCGCCCGATGATGAAGTACGTTTTCTCACTGGGAAACGTGTATTTGAGATAAGCTTCGGTCCACTTTCCGTTTTCGGAAAAGTCATCATCAAACACACTATCCAGCGAACCCGACTGCCAGAGTTCGGTCACGAACAGGCCACCGAGTCCAACCTGAAAGCCATTCAACGAGCCTGATTCCCAGGCCGCCTCGAAGAAACCCCAGCCGGCATCGCCCTGATCGCCGTCATCGGGATCTTCCGAACGGAACATCATTCCCAGCTCACCTTCCCAGCTACCCGCGGAAAGGATTTTGTCAAAAGTAGCGCCGCTGATCAGCGCATCCTTATTGAGACTTAAAAGAACCTTTTGAGCCTCTTTGTCCTTTTGCGGCTCCGCGGCAAGAACAGCGTTGGTCGCCACAGAAAAGAACAACAGGCATGCCACGACAACTCCCATCTTTCTCATACTATGCATTTTGCTCTAACTCCTCATAAAGTTTGACTGAAACCGATCGACACGTTTCCCCTATTTTTGTTTCAAATGATCCCACCAACTGCCTGATAAGACCCGAGAGACATACGTCCCTCAAAACATTCAGATGTTTTACCTGTCCATCTCCACCACCTTTCCGTTTGGAGTAAGTTGAAAATCAATAGCCCCGCGAACTCGTGCTGAGTTCGGGCAAACACCAAAATCCAGCATCGCGGCTGGATCTAACCTGTTTATTTCAATGAGGCATAATCTTATCCTTGACCCATGAGTCCGATATAAAGGGAATGTTAGATATCGGTTAGATGGC
>CAZXYF010000063.1:0-15610 GCA_964644705.1 uncultured candidatus Brocadiaceae bacterium
TACTCCCTCACATCATCGTCGCAGTCTTCCAAGCGGATGTGGAGGATGGCCTCGCGGTTTTTGGATTTTTTTCTCGGCGGCAGCCGGACGATGTCACGTGCGTGAAAGCCAGTGTCGGCGAGTTCCTCGAGCGTAACCTCCAGGACGTCGTCGAAATCATCGTGATCTACCACTCCCCGGTGCACCAGATCGTCATCGGCTTCGTACTGCGGCTTGAACAGGGAGAGGATAAAACCTTCGTCGTTGAGCTGACGGGCGGCACTGGGGAGGATATAACGTTGCTGTGTCCAGGCGACGTCGATGGTGACCAGATTAACTGTTTCGGGAAGATCCACGTGCATGGCGTTGGTTCGTTCCATGACCACGACGCGGTCATCTTTGCGGAGTTTCCATTCCAGCATGCCGTAGCCGGTATCAACGGCATAGACTTTCTCAGCGCCTCTCTGCAACATGCAGTCGGTGAAACCACCAATGTTGCACCCGAAATCGGCGGCAATGCGGTCTTTCACATCGATTTCGAGGTCATCAAGAGCGAAATCCAGTTTTTCGCCCCCACGGCCGACAAAAGGTCCTTTGTGCATGATAAATATCCGGGCTATTGGCCTGTTAGAGCTCAGAGAGAGGGCGTCATGTGATAAGAATGGTTAGTACTCCGCGGTCGCCAAAATCAACTCGGACCTGCTGATATTTTCCGGCGCTGTCAACGTTGATGACTTCCCCCTGGCCGTAGCTGCTGTGTTTTACTGCCGACCCCTCCGTCATTTCGTCGCTGCCGTCGATTACCTGCAGCGGCGAATCGGATCCGACACTTGCCGAGTTACTGCCGCTACCGGTCTGGCTGTTTGATGAGCTCCTTTTGCTGGAGCGTTTAATTTTCCTGGAGCCTGATCGTCCCTTTTTGCGCCGGGCCTGCCGGACCTGACTTTGGAACAGACCGCCACCACCCGAGCGCGAAACGCGTTCCCATTCAACTCCTTCGCCGGGAAGTTCCTTCAAAAATGGTGATGGAGTTTGCGGACGTTCCCGGCCGTGCATGTAACGGGTCTGACAATGAGTGATGAACAGACGTTTCCGCGATCGGGTCATGCCAACATGGAACAGGCGTCGTTCCTCTTCCTCACCGTATTGCGCGTCGCCGTGCGGATTATTCTCCAGTGCTCGCTGGTGGGGGAGAATGTTTTGTTCGAGACCGCAGATGAAAACGCAGTCGAACTCCAGGCCCTTCGCCGAATGGAGCGTCATGAGTGAGGCGGTGTCGGCCTGTGCATTCCATCCATCCACATCGCTCATCAGAGCGGTCTGTTCCATGAAATCCAGCAGATTACCGTTCTCGTGTTTCGTGTCGTATTCTTTGGCAAATCCAATGAAGTGGTTGAGAACTTCCCGCACATCCTCTTTTTCATCCTCGCCAGCCGCGTCGAGGTAATTGATTTCTCCAATGAGGTTTTTCATGAAATCCTCAATGGATTCCTGATCCAGAGAAGTGAGCCTGTCGTAGAGGTCCCGGAAACCGGCCACCGCACGGCGGGCGCGTGTGGGAAGTTCGTTCAGGCATTCATCATGTTGAATCACCCGGCACAGGGATTCTCCATATTGATTGGCGATGTTTTCCACCCGTTCCACCGTCTTCGCTCCAATGCCCCGGCTGGGGACGTTCACGATGCGGCGGAACGCTGCGTCGTCATCCGGGTTGATGATGAGTCGCAGGTAGGCGCGGAGGTCCTTAACCGGTTTCCGATCGAAGAAGCCGACGGTGTCAACCACCTGGTAGGGAACCGGGCCATTGACGAGTTCTTTTTCCAGTGGAAACGCCTGATATTTTGTGCGGTAGAGTACGGCGATCTCGCCGGGGTCAATTCCCTCATCCACCAGCTCTTCCATTTTGCTGGCTATCCACCGGGCTTCCCCCTTGCCAGTCGGGAATTCGCGGACGCGGACGGGAGGCCCCTCATTGCGTTCGGTCCACAAAGCCTTTTCGTGTCGCATGCGGTTATTTTGAATACATTCGGACGCGGCGCGGAGGATATTGGCGCTGGAGCGGTAATTCTGTTCGAGCATGATCACCTCAGCCCCCGGAAAGTCCTCCTCGAATTCCATGATGTTTTCAATCCGGGCCCCCCGCCAGGTGTAAATCATCTGATCGGGGTCTCCGACCGCGGTGATGTTTTTGTGTTTGCCCTGCAAACCTTTGGCGATCAGATGCTGGGGCAGGTTGGTGTCCTGGTATTCATCCACCAGCACGTGAAGGTAGCGATTCTGGTACCGTTTCAAAACCTGGGGTGCATTGCTGAACAGGCGCACGGTTTTTACCAGTAGATCGTCGAAATCCAGGGCGTTATTGGCCTTAAGCCGCTGTTCATAGATATTATACACTTCGGCCGCCTGTTCCTCGAAATTCCCCACTGCCTCCAGTTTGGCGTCCGATGGTGTCAGAACATCATCTTTCCATGCGCTGATCGAATCGAGGAGGTCGGAGGGCTTGAAGGTGTCGGGATCAAGATTCCGGTCTTTCCGGATCTGGCGGACGATGCGTTGTGAATCGGAGCGGTCATAAATGCTGTAGCCGGGATCCAGACCGATGTGTTCGGCGTTTTGACGCAGGATGAGGGCGCAGAGGGAGTGAAACGTTTTGACGGTCACTTCCGCTCCCACAAGCGATTCCACCCGGTGACGCATCTCCTGGGAGGCTTTATTCGTAAAGGTGATCCCCACGATTCGGTCGGGGGGCGTGCCCTGGCGTACGAGGTGGGCGATACGCCGCGTGATAACCCGGGTTTTTCCGCTGCCGGCTCCGGCAACAACGAGGAGTGGTCCCTCGCCGTAGGTCACAGCCCGACGCTGAGGTTCGGTGAGATCATCGAGGATGGGGTCGGAGTCGTTGGTCATTGGAGATAAATCTGCCTGTTTTTGGTAGTGGGAATGACGGAAGCTCGGCCGAAAGTCCACCAGAAGATTGCCAGAACGGCCATGTCAGAAAAATCCGGCGCGGGTGCAAACAAAGTGAATCTTACCCCCTTTGGACGTCCGAAAAATGCCCCTGATGGTACTTAAAAGTTTACGGTGGCGACGGCAATACTGTCAAGATTCTGGGCCGGCAGGGTCGGGTTCGCCGGGGTTGAAATACCAGAACAGACGATCACCGGCATACACCAGCAGAACGGCCGTCACGACTCCCGCGAAAACGTCCACGACGTAATGGTAACGGCAGTACACGGTTGATATGCATAGAAGTATGACGACGACTGAGTGGATCTGGCGTATTTTTGGAAGGTATATCCAGCTGAAATAAAGAGAGCACAGGGCAACGGCAACGTGACTGCTGGGGAAGGCGGCGCCTTCGGCCTCAAAATGAACGTAGATAAAATCCATGATGTGAAAGAATGGGCCGGCCTGCACGGAGTCGGGGAAGGCGAGGGGGTAAAAGTTGAATAGTTCGGCTTGCGGTAAACCCTCAATGGACGCCCAGAACGCCCTTCCACCGATAACGGGCACGAAAATGTAGGTGAGGTAACATATATAAAAAACAAACGAGACGACCGAAACGTACCGAAAAAATGCCTTTTTGCTCTTGAAATACAGCGCCAGTCCGACGCCCACGATCATCACGTAATACGAGAAATATGAGGCATAAAACAGCTCGCTCACCCAGGTGTACGGGAAAGCTCGCATCAGGTATGCGGTGGGCTGGTATCCGAAAAGGGCTTTGTCGAGGGACGCGAAGAAGCCGTCCAGGTAGCTGCGGACGAACAACCGGTTGAGTATCCCGGTCTCCCGATAAAACGCAGTGTAGAAAAGGATCGGATAGAAATGGCGGAGGAGGTCGAGAGCGCGCTGGCGGGGGAACTTCCCGTGGAACCGGATGATCAGGTGGACGCTGACCATCGAGAGGGCATGCCCGATGAACAGGAACTCCCAATGATCTAAACTCCGTCCAAACAGGATGACGATCAAAGCCGTTATGGCCAGATACGTTTGGGTGGCGTAATCAATGAAGTTGTACCGATAGGAATCCGGCCCGTCAGCGGTGTTCTGAGCGGGATGGGAGGGGGGTGCCACGTTGTCGGCGCGATCATTCATTGGCCGGTTATCCTTTGCTGAGCCAGCGTTACAAAATCTTCCGCCATGGGATCACAACCAGTTTCGGGAACGATACCACTGGAGGGTCTCATCAATTCCAGTTTCAATATCTGTTGCGCAGACGAAATTCAGTTCCTCCTCCATTTTAGCGGCGGAGCACGCCCAGCCCTCCGCAGTAAGTTCCCCGTATTTCTGTTTGTTGAGGATTGTGGGGCTGCCGGTCAACTGGCCCCTCAGCTCATGAAAAAGGCATACGGGGTATAACAGGACGCTGGGCAGGTAAAGCGGGATGGTCCATTTGTTCATGGCCCGGGCGATGGCATTCATGAAATCCGCGATCCGGTGGATTGTCGGCGAGGCCACGTTGTACACGCTGCGGTGGCTCTCGCTCGTCTCCATGCATCGCGCGACGGCAGCCGCCACATCCGGGCCATACGCCAGGCTTAACGGTTGGGTTCCTCCGTCGATCAGGGGCAGGATATGCCATTTGATGGACCGAAATGCTCCGTAGAAATCGGTGTCGCGGGGGCCAAAGACGGCGGATGGGCGGAGTATGGTCCACGGGAGATTACACTCTCCCATGACGGAGTGTTCGGCCTCCATCTTGCTGCGCCCGTAATCCGATACCGGATCCGGCGCAGTATCTTCGTCAGTGGGATCATCCGTTGTCGCCGGGGGCAGAACGGCTCGGCTGGACATGTGGATGAAGTGGCAGGAGGGAGCAGCGTATCTGTTGGCCACGTGGATAAGGTTGGAAGTCCCGTCGCGGTTAACTCTGTAGTATTCGTCCAGGCTGAGGGCTTTTGTTTTGCCAGCGCAATGAATTATACATTCCACGTCCTGAACTGCTTCCTCGAGAGCACTAATCTGTAGGAGGTCACCGTAAAAAACACGGACATCGGAGAGATGTCGCTCGATAAAATCGGTGTTGCTGGTCTCTCGGAGCAGCAGGCGAACTTCATGCCCTGACTCCCGGAGTGCATCCAGTATATGACTTCCGATGAAACCGTTGCCACCGGTTAAAAGTGTTTTCATAGTTCTTTCTCGAAAATTCGGTAAGTTTTATACGGTTTGGCGCCCATTCGTTCCATTGCGCGGATCATCATATCGTTGTCTTCCAGAATCCACGACATTTCGGAGTTGAGGTATCCTTTCGCTGTGCCGTTTGCAAAGGTGTCGTGGTAGAGAAGCGCATCGATTCCGCGGGATCGGTACTTTTCAATCACACCGAGGGTGATGACGCGGACGCGATCGATTCGATTTCTTCCCAGCAGCAGCCGAACCCATCCGAAGGGAAGCAGTCGGCCATTCAGTCGCCGCAGTATTTGATTGTAATCAGGAAGGCTCAGGCTGAACCCGACCGGTTCCCCATCTTTTTCCGCAATCAGCGCCACATCTGGATCAATGATGGGGCGGAGTTCGCGGGCCATGTATCGAAATTGCTCCTCCGTCATGGGGACAAAGCCCCAGTTTTTTTGCCAGGCCTGATTGTACACCCGGAGCGCCTTTTCAATTTCTTCCCCAAAATTGTCCATATCCAGCGTGCGGATGGTGACACCGGTGCGTTCACGAATACGGTCGTTGAAGCGCACCAGGTATTCAGGCGTGGAACCATCGGATTCGTAGTCGAAAGCGAGGAGGTCTTTGGTTTTGCGGTAGCCGATCCGATTAAGCATGCCGCAGTAATACCGCTTCGCATGCGGCATCATGATTGCGGGAGGCCGGTCGAACCCATCGACGAGCAAACCGCATTCCTCGTTGGTCGAGAAATTGAAGGGACCGCGTACGCGGTCGATTTGACGCTTATGCAGCCAGGCATGGGCTCGCTCAAACAGCCGGGATGCCACCTGGAAATCGGGTATGCATTCAAAAAAACCAAAACAACCGGCGTTTTCGTCCCAGTATTTGTTGGAACGGTGGTTTACGTGCGCCGTGATTCGTCCCACGGTGTCGCCGTTATCTCGAACGGCCAGGAAATACTGCACGTCGGTGAAATCGAAAAGTGGGTTTTTATCCGGGTTGAAAAACTCTTTTCGTTCCCAGAAAAGGTGGGGTACAAAGTTGGGATCGCGTCGATAGAGTTCGGTTGGGAATCGGATAAAATCGTGCATCTCCGTTGTGCTACGGACGGGACGCACACTAATATCGGGGTGATCGGACATGGATAAGAGATGAAAAAGTTGAGTTGAGCCGGTCTTTATCGGGAATCAGATAATTCCGAGTTGACGGCCGATTTGTCCCAGGGTTTCAATGGCCCGCCGAATCTGACTTTCCGTGTGGGTGGCCATGAGGCTGATGCGAAGCAGCGAGGAATTTGGGGGGACGGCCGGCGGGACAACGGGATTGACGAAAATACCCTCCCGCTCCAGTAACTTACACATTTTCAGGCAGACTTCACCATCGCCCAGATAGACGGGCAGAATGGGCGTTTCACTCTCCCCCAGGTCGTAGCCCAGGTCTTCCAGACCTTCGCGCATCATCTTCGTGTTGTCCCAGAGTTTATCGAGGCGTTCAGGTTCATTTCGCATTATCTCCAGAGCGGCCAGCACGGCGGCCGTATTGGCGGGACTCATGCTCGCACTGAAGATCAGGGAGCGCGAATTGTGTCGCAGATATTCGATGGTCTGTTTGTCCGCGGCAATGAAACCTCCAAGGGAGGCAAGTGATTTACTGAAGGTGCCCATGATCAGATGCACTCTGTCAGTCAGCCCAAAATGGTTGGAGGTGCCGGATCCCTCCTCGCCGAGAACGCCAATGGCGTGGGCATCATCAACCATGACAACGGCGTTGTGTTCTTCGGCCAGCTCAACAATTTGCGGGAGCGGGGCAATATCTCCCTCCATGCTGAAAACACCGTCAATAACGATCATTTTACCATCTTCCGGATCCAGCTGGCTGAGCCTGTCTTCCAACGATTCCATATCGTTATGGGTAAACCGCAGCAGGTCGCCGAAAGACAGAAGGCACCCATCGACGATGCTTGCGTGATCACTTTTGTCGGTGATAACGTAGTCGCCGCGTCCGACCAGGCAGCTGATCACCCCGAGGTTGACCTGGAAGCCGGTGGAATAGAGTGCCACCGCTTCTTTGTCCACCAGATCCGCCAGTTTCTCTTCCAGTTCGAGATGAATATCGAGAGTGCCGTTCAGGAAGCGCGATCCAGCGCATCCGGAGCCGTATTTCTCTACCGCGTCTTTGACCGCTTCGCGGATTTTCGGATGAGTGGTGAGCCCGAGATAGCTGTTGGAGCCCAGCATCAGGACGTCTTCTCCGTTCATTTGGACTTCGGTATCCTGCGCGGAGGATACCGGTCGAAAATACGGATAGAGTCCCGACTCCTTCACCTGACGTGCGTCGTCATAATCCCTGACCTTTTTGAGCAATGGACGGTCGATGAGTGATGATTCCTGCATACGTGGAATACCTCGCATGATTGTCGCAGCGTGACGGGGCACTTCCCCCAGATCGTAGCAATGAGTCTTGAGAACCGCTATTAATTCTGCTTATGTTAGCGGTATGTTACAGCGAAAACGGGGGGCTTTGCAACGAATATAAAACTGAAGACGTTTTTGGAGTTGTGGGCTGTGGTTTGTTTAATGATACAATAACCGGCGAATCAGAGGGTAAATGCTGATGATGAATCTTGTGTGAGTTCCAGAAAGGCCGTTTTTACAACCGGGAGCCCGAAAACCACGGATTTGTGGAACTTTTTGAAAGCTTCCGACGTCTAATAAAGTAGCGACACATGGAACAGACTTCGGTCAATGAAGAAGAGTTAATCGAGCGCGCGAAGGACGGTGATTCTGAAGCGTTTGCCGTTCTGGTGCGCCGTCACCAGGACTACGTGCACAATGCGGTTGTGCACATGGTCGGCCGTGGTCAGGATGCGGAGGATTTAACGCAGGAGGTCTTTTTGAAGGCATTTCGCGGCATATCCGGTTTCCGGCAGAATTCACGGTTCACCACCTGGATTTACGGCATCATGCTCAATTGCGTCCGGAGCTTCTGGCGACGGGAGGGACGGGGACCGGAGGAGGTAAGCCTCGATGCAGGTGGCGAGGAGGATTGTCCGTCCCCCGAACCGGCGGGCCGGTCCGACGACAAGCCGCTGAATCGGCTGTTGAGCAAGGAACGAGTGAAGCTGGTGCGTGAGGCCATTCAACGGTTGGACCCGGATATGAAGGAAGTAGTGGTGTTGAGGGATCTGCAGGACCTGACGTATAAGGAACTGAGCTCCTGTCTGGATGTTCCGCTGGGCACTGTTAAAAGTCGTCTGGCCCGTGCGCGGCGTGCCTTGCGCGATGAAATCGAAGATATGTTGGGCGGTTCGATATGACAATACGTGAGCGACGATCCATATAGATATGCATTGCAATCAATCACAACAGAAATTATCTGAATACCTGGATGGCCAGCTTCCGGAGGAGGAACGTAACCAGCTGGAAGATCACATTCAGGAATGTGAGGATTGTCGGCGTGAACTGGACAGTCTGCGTCGCACGGTGACTGCGTTGCATGAATTGCCGGAAATCCCGGCGCCTGAAGGGTTCCATGAGCGTATAAACCAGCGGCTGAGAGACGAAACAAAGGGACCTCGCGTCGTTTCTATGTGGCGGCGTGGTCTGGCCGTTGCCGCCAGTTTTATCGCGATTATGACGCTGGTGTTTTTGGTGAACGACGGGATCGTGCATCGTGGCTATTCGGGGGCGAAGAGTCCCGCACCATCGCAATTGCAGGGTGGACCGGAACTGGCAAAGACCTCCGAGACAAAAGAAACAGAGGCAAAACTGAAGAGAAAAAAGAGGCCAGAATCGGTCAAAACGATGGATGTAGCGGCCGCGAGGAGAGAGAATGTGGAAAGAAAACCGGCGCCCGAAGCCGGGCCCCATCAAATGATGGCGGTCCCTCCCAAAAAGAAAGACGGACAGGTTGAACAGATGCTGGCGCTGGCGGATAGAGCAGGACTGAATGAGGCCAGAATCCAGGTCAAAAAGAACGGGAAAAAGGTGATTACGCTGAGAATGAGCAGGGACTCCTACGAGAAGTTTTTACGAAGTATGGCCCGAACCCAGGACGCATCGACCAGGCTGAAAAACACGGGGGTGACCCGGAACAATGCCTATTTTGACCGGTTGGTGCAGCAGTATAACCAGGCGGCTCCGGTCAGCGCGACGCATGAAGTGGCGAAGGCTGAGGCGGACGAAGATGGGAAGCAGATCGGAAAACGGCGGCGATTGGAAGAGGAACGCTCCGAAGGGATGTCTGCAGAGCGGTCGATGGATCGAAAGAAAAAAAAGGGGGACAAACGGTTGCGTGCAGCTTCCGCCCCCGCTGGAGTCAGTGCGCGAAATGTCACCGGCAAAGAACAAGTAGAGGCGGAGGAGGAGAAGGTCGAGAAAAAGAAACAATCAAAAACGTTGGAGACATTCGATACCTCCCAAACCCCCGAGGAAATCGTACTGCGGATCGAAATAATGCCGTCCGTCCGGTCAGATCCCGCCTCGAAACAGGAGCCAGCCGCGGATTCAGCACCCGGTCCATCATACTAAGCGGAACCTCTTTATCTTTGTCTTCACCTTTTTCTGCCGTTCTACAGCAGGGCTGTCCAAAACGTTCAAAAATGCGTTTTCAAACGGGCTCTCCGGTGACTTTGAGCCGGGAATACAGTCCATCTCGCAAACCACCCCCAATTACGTTTAGGGAGGTGTATCTAACATCTTTACCTTCGTCTTTGCCTTTGTCTGCCTTTCTATCGATGCTCAGACCGTCAAAAACAACGGCTGATGTCTGGTAAGGACGAAGGTCAAGTCAGGGATCTCTACATCCCGAATTGGCATTTTGGACGGGCCTGATCGTTATGTATGAACCTTTGGACGACTAAAATATTCTGATAATAGCCTTCACAAAAATAGCCGACAGATGAAATCCGAAACCTGGCATGATGGTCCCGGTCGTTCGCAATTGATGGGGGCGGTGTGGGGGTGTCTGGTGCTGGTACTGGCGATCTCGAGCGGTTGTCAGCGAATGGGGTATTACCATCACGTCATCGGGGGGCATCTGGCACTGATGTCGGGACGCGAACGGATCGGGGAAGTGATCGATGATCCCGGGACTGAACCGGAACGTCGCAACCGACTGCAGATGATCCTGAAAATCCGTGATTTTGCCAGTGAGGGACTCTGCCTCCCGAAAAATGACAGTTACCGGTCGTATGTGCAGCTTGAGCGTTCGCATGTGGTCTGGGTGGTGTTCGCCGCGCCGGAGTTTTCGCTTCAACCAGAAACGTGGAGTTTCCCGTTCGCCGGACGCGTTCCGTACCGCAGCTACTATGAGCCGGAGAAAGCACGGAAGTTTGCAGCATCTTTACGACATCAGGGTATGGACGTGTGTGTGCTGGGCGTGCCGGCATACTCTACGCTTGGCTGGTTCGACGATCCGGTGCCGAGCACGGTGCTGGATTTTCCCGAGCCGGATCTGGCCGGGCTGATCTTCCACGAACTGGCACATCAGACGGTCTATGTGGAGGGCGATTCCGCGTTCAATGAATCCTTTGCCGTGACCGTTGAGCTGGAAGGTATCGAGCGCTGGATGAAATTTCGGGGGGAAGAGAAGAAGTACCGGCAATACGAAGAACGCAGACGCAGGGAGGAGCAGTTTCTGAAGATGATGCGGCGCTCACGGGAGCGTTTGTCTGAACTCTACAGTTCCACGATCTCGACGGATACAATGCGGATCGAGAAACAACGGATCCTCGACAGGGTCCGGCGGGAAGTGGTGAAGCTGACCGCGCAGTCCGGGGAAGAGGGGATATGGGACGAAGTGAAAGTCAACAATGCACTGATTGCGGCGCTGAGCACATACCATCGGCATGTGCCCGCTTTCAAAAAACTTCTTGAGAGAGTCGGGGGTGATATGGACGCGTTTTTCGCCCGGGTGCGGCAAATGGCGGAGATGTGTCCGGAAGAGCGCAAGGCGAAACTCAAGGAACTGGCGCACGTCGAAAAGTAAGAGGCGAAGCAGGGGCAGTGCCCCTGAACGCGCATGCCATGGATTCGGCCGTTCAACAGGACGCGCGCACGCGCTCTGACAGGTATCGTTACGTCCGGAATCTCAAGTTCCCAAACGGGGCTTTTTGAAGGATTCTTACAGATGGCGGGCGATGGTTTTTTCAGCGGAGGTCAGGGCCAGGTTCCCCAGACCGGTAAGGCAGAGGGCGAGGAGGAAACGGGGAGAATTGGCCCGGCGTGGGTGATCCTGGGCGATGGATTCCAGATGGTCCGCCGCCCGTCGCAGAATTGTCGCCAGGGTGCCATACAATGCTGGCGGTAAATCATCCAGGTAGGTATGAATTCGACCGTCCGATGGGTAGGGCGTTTTGTGGATGCCGATCAGTGCCTGAAACAACTGGCTGTCGAACTGGCCAAACCCCACCAGCAGTCCACGGAAGTCCGCGATCAGCTCGTCCCAGGGGTGTTTCTGCATCGTGCCGAAGACGCGTTTGGTGAAGTAGTGCGTGAACTCATGTTCGATGCGGATGGCCAGCGATTTCTCCTCCCACGCTTTTTCCGGCAGGTCAAGATCCAATTTGCTGGCTGATTGTCCACTGTACGGGGCTTTGTGGACCAGGATGACGCGATCCTTGAACTGTTCTGGTTCTTCCTTTGCGACCCGTGTGAATTCGTCGGACCATTTTCGCCCAAAAGCATCCTGCGGATTGTCGTTCTGCCATTGCTGCTTGTATCGATGCACCCGGTCCCAGTTGTTGAGTCCGGAGACCATCTGCGCATTGACAGAGTAAGGGACCTCTCCGGGTTCCGACCTGTATCCGAGTGCGCGGTAAAGTTTTTCGAAATCGTCTCGATCGGGAGTGATAAGCACCGGTAGCGCGCCGGCGGGGTGACTGTAAATTTCAAGCTGTAATGTTTCGGGAGCCTCCAGTTGCAATCGCTCGACTTGATCCTGATCGGAATACGACTCGCCGCGTCGGGAGACATTTGCATAACTCTCGGTCTGTGAAATCCCTTCTTCGATGGGGAAATTCAGCTGTCCGATTTTGTCCTGAAGAACATTCAGCACCGACCGTTTTCGGGTGTCAAACTGATAACGCCGCCAATCCTTGACATGCGGTTCATCCGGCAGGGGAAAGGAAAGGTCAGACGGCAGAGAATTTTCCTGAAACGGGTTGTACAGGAACTGTCGCATCTCATCGGGCATCTGACCATCTTCGAAAAGGTGATCAAGGTCGGATTGGGGCATGAGCGATTAACTGCTGGGTAAGGTATGGTGATTGCATATTTGTTTGGGCCGCATTTTGCTGAACGGAGCACAAGTATTATGGTTCACTGTACTGTAATTCGAAAAGGGTGTCTTAAGTCAAGAGCGAATTCGAGTATACTAAGTGGTCTGGGCGATTCCATTCAATCCAGAAGGGTAGGGAAGCGAACGCGGATGAGTCACAGTAAACTCCCAAAAGTAAGCGAAAATACAGTGACAGCTCATTCTTCGCTCAGTCTATTGGAGCGATATGGCTTTGCCAGCCTCGTGCCCGAAGGATTGCGCGATGAGTTTGTGCATGGCGGTGCGAAGGGCGACGAATTGATTCGTTGCGGGCTCAAGATCTCTGACCAGGTTGTTGCCGTTGCGTGTGTGAGAGCGAGGCAAAAGAAGGGGCAACTCGTTCATTTTTATGTGAGTAAACCGTATCGACGCCGGGGATTGGGCACGCGGTTGATGTCGGTTGTTGAGGAGAGACTGAGGGCGGAAGGTGTCGAGGAGGTGTTTGCGGAATATCGGAGGGAGACGCAAAAGGGACAGCAGTTCGCGGATTTCCTTGCGTCGGCGGGGTTTCAAAATCCTGAGTTGCAACGCGTCAAAGTTCGGATATCGACTCCGCAAATTAAAAAAGCGGCCTGGTGGCAACCAGACCGTGATCCGCCGCGCGATTTTGCGATTAGATCATGGGCGGACCTGTCGGCGGAGGAACGTGAGAATCTTGCCCGGAAGAACTGGGTGCCCGACGTTTTGAATCCCGTGCAGGTTAATGATGCAGATGAGGGCTTGAGTAATGTTCTGTGTTATCGGGGGGACGTCGTCGGATGGTTTTTGATGACCAATAACGGCGATGGCCTGTTCAGTATCCCCTCGGCATACATTGCTCCCGCCCACCAGAAGCGATTTCGGTTGGGGTTGTTGATTTACGCGACGCTGGATGATGCGATGCGAGTGGGTATGGAGCAACTCGACTTTGTGGTGCCTGGTGCATTCCCATCTCATATCCGGTTTAATGAGACGCACACGCAAGCTCTGGCCGAGAAATTCTATTACATCTGCAGCCGGGTGAAAAAGCGTATCGACGAATAATCAGTTTTCTTTTACGGGAGAGTTGTCAATGTCTGTGACAGACGCCAAGCAATTGTATGAGAAGGTAAGTGTCGATGAAGACCTGCGGGACCAGTTTGCTGAACTCAACACCGAGGAGGAGGTGGTCAGCAAAGCGATGATACTGGGGGAGGAACTCGGCCTGGACGTGACGGCGGATGATGTGAAGGCGGTACTTGAGCAGAATGAAGGATCCTCGGGTGAGCTTGATGAAGCGGAGTTGGAGGCGGTGGCCGGTGGAGCTCAATCAAGCAGCGGCGATACCCAGAAATGGAATACACGGAACCTATGTGACTCAGAGTGACCGGCGTAAGGATTATGGTAAAGACCAAGAGCACGGTTTATAACATTTTGCGGCTCTGCAACGCACTTTGCCGAATGTTTACCTTGGGAGAGCATGTAATGTTGACCACTCGCATCCGTCGATTGTTGATCGTTATTGGTGCCCTTTGTTGGGCTGCGGGATGTATGACGGGCCCCAAAGAGTATGCGAGGGGCGTGGAACAGTATCGTGCGGGCGATTACCGGGCGGCACAACGTTCATTTGCCGCCTCACGCAGCTGGTACGCAAAAAAGCAGAACGCGGAAAAGGCTGCACGGGCGCGGGATGCGGAGTTCATGGCCAGGCGAACGGTGACCGAATTCCCGCACGACCGATCACATGCGCGCGAGCGATTGCAAAAGAAAGTTCCAGACATCACGGAATCAGAAATCACAACCTGGCTGGATGACCGGGCTCAACGGATCCAATCGGGCGAACAAACCCTTTATTTCGAGGAAGTGGCGAAGAATTATCTCTTTGCTCACCCGACTCTGCTGCGGGAGAAGACGGAGAAAAAGGGACTCACCTTTGATTTCGTGTCACGATTCGCCGTGCCCCAAAAGGACCAGGGGGAGAATGCGGGGTGCGCTGCATCTGTACGCTATGAGGGACAGGAAAAGATGAGGATACCCGCGAAGGACTTGCCGGACAGCGGTGTGCTGAAAATCTGGTATCCGCTGCCCGTGCAGACGGCATCGCAGGGTGAAATTCGCGTCTCCAACCTCTCCTACGAAGAATTTATCGTCAAGGGACCGGTGACGGACGGGAGAGTCGGCTACGTTTATTATGAGATACCGGTGGAACAGGTGGATGAGGATCTGGTGATCACCGCCGATATTGCCTTTACGTCGCATGAGCAGAGGTGCGACGTGGATCCGTCGAAGGTGATGGAGTATGACCGGAATGATCCGTCCTACAAGCTGTACACCCGATCGGAGCGCAACATTGAAATAACCGAGGCCGTTCGCGAAACAGCTCGAAAAGTGGTGGGGGATGAAACCAATCCCCATCTTCAGGCGCAGCGAATTTACAACTACATGATTGAGACCTATCCATACAGCCATGTCCCGCATCTTTATCTGGATACGCGGAAGCCGAAAATAGCGGAATCAACCTATATGCTGCAGACCGGGCACGGCGATTGTGGTACTCAGAGCATGTTGTTCTGCGCGTTCTGTCGTTCCCTCGGAATCCCCGCCCGGGCGATTGGGGGCTATCAGATGTTTATGCAGGAGGAAGCTGGCGCGCATTTCTGGGCCCAGTATTTCGTGCCGGGTTACGGATGGATTCCGGTGGATCCAACGGCTGCGGAGTGCGGTGATTGGTTCCCTGCGGCGTCCGACAAACGCAAGAAGTTCAAGCGATATTATGGATCGAACCTTGATCCGGCGCGCATGGTGATTCAGAAAAATGTGGATGCGCCGCTGGACCCTCCAATCCCGCCGGAGTCACCGGTCTTTCGGGTAGTGCGGCAGTGTCCCGCCGTCGTATGCAGTACGGCCACAAGGGATATCGATTTGATCGCCGAAAGCAACTTTTCAGTCGAGCTTGAGAAAATGGAGTGAGAGGAGATGTGGACAAAAAGGAACTTGAAGATGTTGCCGGGGGGCATTCGGTTGGCGGAAGGGCCTGCAGTCCCTACCCAGGGTATACCAAAGAGGAAGAATGGTAATCCTGTGAGTCGGGAAATGTGCGGTTTGGTCTCTGCCCGAGCCGTCAGTTGCGCCGTGCGGCGAACATCTCCAAGAACAGCCAGCAGTTGCGGTGTAAGAACACGAGCGCCTTTGTCTGTTCTCACAGCTGGCAAACTGACGACTCATGAAATGAACGGGA
>CAZXYF010000064.1:0-15502 GCA_964644705.1 uncultured candidatus Brocadiaceae bacterium
CCGCACAGTGGTCACCCACCCGGGGGTATATGAATGATTCGACGCTGTTCTACGGAGACTTGAAATTGCAGGCGGAAAAATAGCGCGATGCCAGTGTGGTCCAAAACGTTCAAAAATGCGTTTTCAAACGGGTTCTCCGGTGAGTTTGAGCCGGGAATACAATCCATCTCGCAAACCACCCCCAATTACGTTCAGGGAGGTGTATCCAACATCTTTACCTTCGTCTTTGCCTTTGTCTGCCTTTCTGTCGATGCTAAGACCGCCAAAAACAACGGCAGATTATGGTAAAGACGATGATAAAGACAAAGAATTATGCTTTTCGAAACGCTATTTTGGACAGGCCTGAGCGCGATGCCAGTGTGGTCCAAAACGTTCGCAAATGGACTTTTTGACGGAATCTGAGGCTGGTTCATAAGCCCTCCGAGCGCGTGGCGTACATCGACCTCAAACTTGTGGCAAAGGGCTCTCTGAACAACGGTTTTCGCACGTTTTATTACAGCCCAAAGATCGAACCAATAAGGTGCTGTAGGATGCGCATCACCTGCTAATCGGCACTGAACACGACCGCAATACGGGTAACTGGGAATGTTTGAAGTGGCATCTTGTTGATCTCTACCAGTTTCGTGTTAACCTGAAAGCCGAATTTCAGGCGAGCAACAAAGATTTATACCGCCCCGAATTAGTTGTCGATGCTGATTCTGCAATCAGAGAGAGCAAAGATGAATAACGACACCTCACAGAGTAGTTCAATGCCGAACATCATTTACATCCTGGCCGACGACATGGGATATGGTGACATGCACGCCAATAATCCCGATTCGCGTATTCCGACCCCCAACCTGGATCGTATGGCGGAGCAGGGGATGCGCTTTACCGATTCCCATGCTGCTTCCAGCGTCTGCACGCCCAGCCGATATGCCGTTTTGACGGGGCGATATGCCTGGCGTTCGCGATTGAAAAACGGCATCGTGTGGGAGTGGGATGGCGCCCTGATCGAGGAGGACCGCATGACGGTCGCTGATTTTCTCAAAGAACACGGGTACTCAACCGCCTGCTTTGGTAAATGGCATCTGGGCTGGGACTGGCCCACCAGGAACGGGGAGCATCCCAATGAGACCCTCCCCTTCGGAAAACACATGGGGGGTTCGGCTCGAGCGGCCTACGAAGTGAATATCGACCATTCAGGACGTATTGGAGGCGGACCGGTTGACCACGGGTTCGATCACTATTTCGGGGTTGATGTGCCCAATTTCCCGCCCTACACATGGTTTGAGGACGATCATCTGGTGGAAGAACCGACTGTCCGAAAACCGCATGACATGTATGGATGTCCAGGCATGGCGGTGCCGGATTGGTCCCATGAAAAAATGATTCCGGAATTCACACGCCGCTGCGTTGACTACATTGAGGAAAAAGGCGGCGAGGATGAGCCGTTTTTCGTGTACTATCCGCTGACGTCGCCGCACTCACCCATCGTCCCGAATGAACCGTTCAAAGGGCGGAGTGACGCGGGATCGTACGGGGATTTCGTTTATGAAGTGGACTGGGTTGTGGGCGAGATCATGGAGGCACTGGACAACGCCGGCGCGCTGGAGGATACCCTTGTTATCTTTACCAGCGATAACGGCCCCGAAAGTGGTGTCGTGCCGGATGATATAGGCGCCTACAACCGGGTGAGGGAACACGAACATGCAAGCATGGGCGAGCTGCGGGGCATCAAACTCGATGCGCGTGAGGGCGGTCATCGGACGCCGTTTGTGGCGCACTGGCCCGGCGTCGTCCCGGCGGGGACGGTCTGTGATCAGCCGACCTGTCTCTCCGATTTGATCGCGACCTGTGCCGACATCGTGGGCGATGAACTCCCGGAGGGTGCCGGCGAGGACAGCGTGTCCATACTCCCGTTGCTCGAGGGAGGAGTGGAAACGCCGACCCGCGAGAGCCTCGTCCACCAGAGCGGATCCGGCAAATTCGCGTTGCGTCGCGGAAACTGGGTATTCATTGATGCGCCGCAGGGCAACGATAAACCGGAACCGGAGTGGTTCAAAGAACGGCGTGGTTACACCGACGATGATTATCCCGGTGAACTCTACAATCTGAACGATGATCTGGCCGAACGCTACAATAAATACGGCGAACAACCGGAGCTTGTGGAGGAAATGAGCGAGAAACTGGAAATGATCAAAAATGCGCATGGTAGCAGGGGGCCCGAACCGGGAGAAAAAATCACGGAATAAGGGTGTGGCGACGAGTCAGCTGGTTTTAACTGTTGTCTCGGGAGTCGAGCTTCGCTTTTCAACGGACTATAAATTTGAGTTTTGCTGGAGATGCCCATGAACCCGAAAATTATTGGCATTGGGATCGCCACCATCGATCATTTGTATCTGCTGGAAGATGTTGCCGAGCTGCCTGAGGGAAACGTTCTGGATCACAGCGTGCAGGGCGGAGGGATGGCGGCCACGGCGATGGCAGCGTCGGCCCGGTTGGGGGCGCCGTCGGCGGCCGTGTTGTGTGTGGGCGAGGACCAGCGAGGAGACGAGGTCATCCGCGGGCTGGAGAAATGCGGTGTGGAAACGTCTTCGGTGCGCACAAAACCCGGAGCCACCCCCATGGTGACGGTGCTGGTGGACGCGGGCGACGCGGAACGACATTTTTTGCCCCTGCGATGCGATTCGCCCCGTCCTGGCCCCGATGACGTCGATTGGGATCTGGCCGGCGAGGCCAATGTATTTCTGGTGGATTCCTGGACCCGGGAACCGGGACGCCTATTGCAGCGTGCCCGGTCGATGGAGCTAACCACGATGGTGGACAAAGAATGTGAACCGGGGGAGGACCCCGAGTGGGTTACGGACGTTAATGTGTATATCGGTGGTGGAGATCAGGCAGAATGGCGTGATTTCCCCGATCGAGCTATTGCGGAGGCCGAACGTATAGTATCGATGGGTCCGCACACCGCAATTCTGACGCTGGGAGAGGCCGGATGCGTCGGGATGGGGCCGGAAGGGGAGTTCCGTGTTCCGGGTTACTCGGTCGAAGTGGTGGATACCTGCGGCGCCGGAGACGTTTTTCGAGGGGGATACGCCTGGGCTCTTGAGCAGGGCTGGCGCGCACGACACTGTGCCGCCTTTGCCGGGGCGACTTCGGCGTTGAGCGTTACAGAACTGGGAGGACGAGCGGGATTGCCCGGAGTGACGGAAGTGGTTGACCTGCTGGTGAATGACGGTATTGAGGGGCCATGGGAAAGTATTGATCCGGACGCCGCGCGTGGCCCGGATTCGGCGGATAACTAAGCGGGCCTTCATAAGTATCCTAATGTTTCAGCCCAACTTTTATGGACCCTATTATCACGCTATCTGTTCGGAAGATACAGGGATACACTGATTCACCGATACAAAGGTCCACACTGAATCCCTGCATCCTGTATCCTTGTATCCTGCACAGGACACCATCCAAAGGACAAATTCCAAGGGCGTGTTATACCTCAGGTCAATAATCATAATCCGCTTAGAATCGATTATTGTGAATTGCACGGTCCTGATCGATGCGAAAAGGATTTCTGGTCGGACCGGGGATACAATGGATGGAATGGAGGGGAGCCGGCCATTAAAATATACAGTAGCCGGTCAGGACGACCGCGCTGGATCCTGACGTTTTATGCGGCGGATCGTGTCGTGCACGGCTCGCCCCCGAACGTTTCACGAACCTCAAGTGTGAATTATTCTAAAAGCAGCCTCAGCAAAAGGTAATGTCGAGCAAACAGGGTATTTCTGAATCACAGTGCGTGTTCAACAACTCAAACGACACCGGTTTGGTCTCCGACCGAGCCGACTCGTGAAATGGTATAGGGAAAGTCGGGCTAAGGACGCCCATCCATATGTTATTTTGTTTAGAGGGAATCATGCGGAGCGGGGTTGACGAGGTGATTGTCGGAAGGAAACACCGGGATCAGTGGCGCCTCATCTCTTCGTACCTGCTGATTGTGATCGGTGTGTTTTCTGTGATCATACCGGCTGAAAATTGTGCCCGAGAAGCCCGGCAGGAACGGGTGGGGGGTGTAAAACAGAAAGCAGTTGCCGAGAAGACGTCCGGTGAGCGGAGCGAAGAAGAACAAAGGGAGGGAGGGAATCATAACCATGCGCAGTTACCGACGGATCCGTCCATACAACTGTTCATTCGTCGAGCACGGGATTTTATAGAATCTCAGCAGTACGAACTGGCTATCCGGGTTCTTCAACGTGCTCTGGACGAAGGACAACGTGTGCTGGTCCGCACCGCTCCAAAAACATATAAAACGGTTAGCCGGTCAGCTCAGGATATGCTGATGGATTTGCCCGTTCAGGCTTTCGGCAACTATCGGGCTTTCGCTGATGCGGAGGCAGAGGCTCTTCTGGAACAGGCGGATGCTCCCCGCAATCCGGACATGCTCCGCGAGGTGGTTCGCCGATTTTTTTTGAGTTCGTATGGGGCACAAGCCGCGTATCAATTGGCCTGTTTGCAGATTAATCAGGGAGAATTCTCTGCTGCTGTTCGTCTTCTGCGACGTATTCGGGAATATCATCTGGACTACCCCGTGGACCGGACGGAGTTGTTGGCACGTCTCGCCGTGGCTCAGATGTATGCGGGAGAAAGAAAGGCCGCCCGGCAGACATACGATGTTCTGAGTGATGAGTATGAGGAGGGAGTGGCATCTGCTGATCTGGAACGACTGGGCAAGGACCTTTCCAGAGCCGAACCCGCCACCACGTCCGGGGTTGCCACCACCCACTGGCGGACGGACTGGCACGGATCCACCCAGGTGGGTGTTGCGCCGGCTCCCGCACTGCCCTCGGCGGTCGAGGGAAAACGTAGGGTGGTGAGCCTCTGGGAGACTGGCCACCGCAAATCACAAACTCCATCGTCGGGGCAGGCCGCTTCTCGGCGGATGTTTCTGGAACAAATGTGGACCCAGAAGGATTATCATCCCGCCAACCAACTGGTGTGGAGCGGCGATAAAGTGTGGGTGAGCACGCCTTCCGGGATTCAGTGTCTGAACAAAAGCAGTGGACGTCGGTTGTGGTTCGCCACCGGGAAGGCGCCCGTACAGGAGATTGGTGAGGGGGAGAATAAAGGCAGGCGCCGACGCATGAACCTCCCCGAATTCGTCTTTTTTAAAGATTATATCGGCGGCCGATTCAGTCGGGTGAACGGAATGATCGTGCGGGTGGAGGGCAACTGGAGAACGGCTCGTCATCGACGCCGGGTGCGCCGGGGCAAGCGGCGAGTGTATGTGACTGAGCAGGAGGGAAGTTATCTGACGGCTTACGACGAGGATACCGGGAAAATGCGCTGGTCGATGGGGGGTGGTCAGGCCGATGGGGAAAAAGTTCTCGCGGGAGTTCGTTTCATGTGTGCACCGGTTTCCAGCGGATCTAAACTTCTTGTGGCGGCGGAATTGGATGACGGTCTGTACCTCGTCGCACTCTCCCCCCGGGATGGGAGTCTGATCTGGCAGCAATCCCTCTGCTCCTACACCACATCCCCTTCTCCCCCGGCCAGCCCTGTTGGTATCGCCGTCCGCGGGGGAGTGGCCTACGTGGCGAGTGGCAGAGGTGTTGTTTTTGCTCTGGATGCAGTGACCGGTGAGATCTACTGGGCGCGGACATATTCCAGTAACGTTTTGCGCTGGCGCTCCCGGCGGAAGCGGGATTCCAGAAGAAAGGTAAGCGAGCCCGGCGGCTGGGCGGAAAATGTAGTAATACCCGTGCGGGATAAGCTGGTTGTGCTTCCCTCGGATTCGTCCAAAATGTTCTGTTTTGATCGATCGAATGGGAACCTTCGGTATCACAAGCCCCGGGCGGAAGCGCGTTATCCGCTCGGAATCCTGGAGGATCGGCTGATTGTTGGAGGCAAGAGTTTTGTCCGTGCGCACAGGCTGGAGAACGGAGAAGTTGGATGGGATCAATCGGTGGATTCATCGACCGGGCGAGCGGTCCTGACTGAAAAATACGTTTTCGTGCCTCAAAAAGGGACAATAACGGTATTGGATGCTGAATCGGGACGAGAGAGGATTCATATGCTTGCGACTGTGGGCGAGGAGGCAAACCCGGGTAACCTGTATTCGGACGGCCAGCGTTTATTCACGGTCGGGTTTGATCTGACCGGTGCGCTTGGTCCGGGTAAACAATTTCTGGCGAAGTTGGATGAACGCGTGAAAGCACAGAAGACATCGAGGGCATATCTGGCGCGAGGTAAGTTTTTCTCCAGAATGGGACGGTATGCCGCCGCCGTGGAAGATCTGCGGAACGCCCGCGAGATAGCCCTTGAAGATCCTCTTCAGGCCCGTTTTGCGGAGCTGGAGAAGAAACTCAGTGCAACGCGGGACCGGATATCCGTGATCCGGTCGAAACTCTCCTGGTTTGGCGACGATTTCAATCGGGGTTCTCTCGGTTCCGGTTATACGGTGATGAAGGGAACTGCCAAACTGGTGGATGGGCATGTGAAAATGTCGGGCGACAAAAATATGGTGTTGAAACTCAACAAAAAAATCCCCGGCAATTTCATTGCGGAAATCGATGGGTGGCAACATGAGAGACCGTGCGACCTGTCGTTCCAATTAACGATAGAAGGACCTGAAAAGGCGGTCAGGAGGGTGTATGCGCAGTTTGGATCCAAATGGAACAAATGGAACTACATCTCCTTTTCCGGAGACCGGGTCAAGAAAAGCAACCAGTATCTGATAAAGAAGGGGGAAAAGCACCGTCTCAGGTTGGAGAGAATCGGTAATGAAATTGCTCTGTATGCTGACGGGCGCCAGCTGGTGCGGTATGAGGGGAGACGCATTCCATCCACGGCGAGAAGCAGGACCACATTGCATTTGTATGGCTTTGGTAACCCCCATTTTTTCGACAATCTGGTTATTCGACGCCTCGATAAAAACGGGAATGTGAAGGGGAATGGAGACGGGGAGCCGCCATCGGAGAACAAGTGGAAAAGTAAGTTGCAGACTCTGGAAGACAGAGAACGCGAGCTAAAACGCGCAATGGGGGAGTTGCGCGAGAGGGGCTACACCCGGCTGATGACCATACGGCGAACGTTGTTTGAAAACATTGTGGAACTACTGAAACAATCTCCCGAGGAATGGGAAAGGCTTCTCACGGAAGCACAGGAGCTGGCGGATACGACTGAGGAAAAAATGCGGTTGAGACTGGCGCGGGTGCGGGCGGCAAAGGGGGCGGGAGACACTAAGACAGCGGCGCGGGAGTATTTCAGGCTCCTTCAAGACGGAACGGACGGTCTGTTTCAGTGGGATCCTGAGAAACCTGTGTTGCGTACGGACCTGTCTCTGTGGATCACTCAGAGATTGAGCCCATTGAACGAGGGGGAGGGGGAGTCGGCAAAAAAAGCTGTGCGTACGGTGGCTCGACATGCATACGATAAAATGAGCGGAAAGGGGGATGTTTCGCCGCCGGAGCTTTATCGATTCATGCGCGATTGTCCGGATGAGGAAGTGGCGATTCAGGCGGGCCGGTCGGCGGCGCGGATTGCTGAAAAGGCCGGGAAAGTGGCACTCGCGGGGCTGATACTGCGACAGATGAAGGAGCACAACAACGCACGTTGCCGAGCAGCCGCCCTCCTGGCACTGGCCGGGCTCTACAGAAGACAGGGCTGGTTCTGGCAGGCTCGGCGGACGCTGGAGGTGCTGGGTGATAAATACGGCAAAATTCGAGTGAATGCCGGGGGGCAAATGCAGACCGGGCGCAGCGTCAGACAGAAGTTCCTGCGCGAACTGCGTGATAGGGCTGACTCACCGGACCAGCTCCAGCCGGAGGAGATGCCCGGTCCGCCGTACAAACTGGTCTGGAAAAAGGACCAGAGCGGATATCCGATGAATCATCAGATTCGCGGCCGGGTTGCCAACCAGTTTCTGGAGGAACATCTGATGTTGATGGGACGGCGTCGGAGGAGAATTGCATGTGTCCGGATTCGGGACGGCGAGAAATTGTGGCAGACGTCGGTGGATCGTCGATTGAGATACGTGAGGCGGGGAAATGTGCTGGTTATCGGCGGAAACCAATCAAAGGCAATTTCTCTGCTCACCGGGAATGTCATTTGGGAGCAGAATTGTGGCGACGTCAGAGGGCGGAGCCGCTATAGAGACAGAACTTCCCTGGCACAGAACTACATCTTCAGTAATGAAACAAGCGATACGGAATCGGTTATGCGGGCATTCGACGTGGTTACGGGTCGGGAACGATGGCGCCGACAGGTCTGGACCCCCACCTACCCCCACGCTTACGTCAGCGACCAATTCATTTTTCGACGCATCGCCGGCCATAATCCACGTTTGGCCTTCTACCAGGTCTATGATGTCCGATCCGGTGAACCTTTGGAAGCGGACGTTTCGCTGGGATATTTTGGGGTGAATACTGTTTATGAGGATGAAGTAGTAGCTTCTCAAAAGGGCCAGTTTGTCCTGTTGTCATTGCGCACCGGACAGGTGACGTGGGAGATACCCGTAAAATACGGACGCCGGATACGCGTATCAAATGTGCGAAACAGCAGATTTCGTGTGATTCAGAGTGGAAAAAAGACTGTTTTGATCGATCCCGCGAGACATGAAGTGGTATGGCGTTTGGAATCTCAAAATGCGCACTATTTCCACGGATTTGTGTATGATTTCCGGCGAGAGGAAATAGTGGCCCTGAAACGCGAGCAGCAGGGTGACGGCAGCTGGACACGAGTTCCGTGGATAATCGATGCCCAAACGGGCGAAGTGGTGGGAAAAATAGCGACAGCGAAAAATAAGCATCTCTACATGCGGCGTCGGCGTCTGCGTATGAACGATGACTATCTTCTGACCCAGTGGTACAAATCGGAGAAACGGCGCGGCCATACGTATCGACGGAGTCAGTATTACTGTCTGGTCCGCCGCAACGACTCAGAAGTTCTGCCCGATGTCCAGCTGCCTCATGCTGCTGACGTGGGGGGAAAGAAGAAGCGAGATGGATTCCGCGCCGCCGTCGTGGGCGACAAAATTGTCTTTGCCGGGAGAGGACAAATTCTGGTTTACGAGCACAAAGATGGCAAGACAAACTGATGCAAGAGGTGACGCTTTCCGCTGATAGAATAGGCAATAAATGTTCGCTGGAGGATGTTGAGATGATACCCGGCTGTGACTGCAGGAAACAGACGGAATCGGCGGGTCGGATGCCATTATTCTGTATCCTGTTAGTGGTTTTCTTATTCGCATCGCCACTGATGCCTCACCGGCTTGGTGAAACGGCTGAACTGGACCCGGAGTTGCTGAGACTGATGGATGGGGGCGAGGGCGAGGACGAGGACGAGGAAAAAGGCGATCCCGGCTTGGAAAGCGGCGGGCATGCTCGTCTCCAGACGGATCCGGATGTGCAGTTGTTCCTCGAGCGTGCCAGGCAATACATACAGTCCGATCAGTATGATATGGCTATCCAGCTGCTTCAACGGGCGTTGAAGGAGGGTCAGCATGTGATGATCAAGGCGGATCATCACATATACAGAACCGCCGATTGGGTGGCCCAAAATATGCTGGCCAATTTACCTCCTCCCGCATTTAAGGAATACCAGGTTTTTGCTGATGCGCGGGCGGAGGCGCTCATGAAGCGTTCGGATGCGGGGCCCGATCCGCAACTGCTACGAGATGTGGCTCGGAGGTACATTCTAACTTCACAGGGCGCTCGAGCAGCGTATCGGCTGGCATGCGTGCATATCAATCAGGGGGACTTCGTTGCTGCGGCCCGGCTCCTGGATCGCGTCCGGCAGCATCACTCCGATTTTCCGGTGTCCTCCGAAAAATATCTATTAAGAATTGCCTTCGTGAAAGCTAAACTGGGCAAATACCTGGTTGCTCAACAGATATGGGATAGACTGAAAACTCAGTATGATCTGGACCCGGCCACGGACTGGAGCAAATCAGTGGCACAAGTCGTGTCCCAATCGGGCAGCAACTGGCGGTCTGTGAATCGTGCTGGTCCGATTCGCCGGGGAGTTCCTGCCATGCCGGCCATGCCCTCGAAGGAGCATGCAGTCATGACAAGTGCGTGGGAGCGGACGAAGGACGGAGAGTCCGGCGAGTTGTCAGAAAAGGTGAGGGCGCGGCGTGAACTCCTGCGACGGGGGTGGCTCGATGCCCAAGCGCATCCGACGACGGAAGCGGTTTGTGCCGGAGGCGAAATATGGGTTAGTTCGCCGCTGGGAGTGCGGTGTCACGATATAGCATCTGGGCGGATCATTTGGGAAACCAAAGGAGAGGCCCCTGTTAGCTCCGCTCGCGGGGACCGGGTCGATTATCGCGTCGGGTACCGTCGGCGTAGTTTCAGTCTTCGCCGATTCGCTTATTTTGAGGACCGCATTGGCGGATCCTTAACTTTGTTCGGGGATCTTTTGCTGCGGGTGGAGGGGAACTGGCGGACGGCGCAAAAACGTGACCCAGGCACATCCCTTGTGCACAGAGACGGTAGTTATTTGACGGCATACGAGGCCGAGACGGGGACCGTACGGTGGTCGGTGGGGGGAGGAAAAACGGGAGACGGTGCTGATCTTCCGGAGTGTCGCTTCGTGAATGCGCCGGTGCCCGGTGACAATTGTCTGTTGGTGGCGTTTGAACGTGACGACGGACTGTATGTCTGTGGTCTCGATCCGGATGATGGGAGCATCGTGTGGAAAGATTTTTTGTGCTCGTATCATCCTCGTCCGCGTCCGCCGACTCATCCGGTTGGTATGGCCGTAGAAGGGGGCGAGGCATATATTGCAACGGGGAAGGGACTTGTGTTTGCCCTGAATGCGGCCACTGGTGAAAGATACTGGGCCCGAACTTACGCGGGTGATAGCGGTGACTGGAAGCCTTCACGCATCCTCAGGGGTCAGGCACAGAAGAAATCACACCGGGGATGGAAAGAAAATTTTATTATCCCCGTTCGGGATAAACTGCTGGTGCTGCCGGCGGACGCGCCGCAAATGTTCTGTTTGGACAGGGCCAGCGGAAAACTGCGCTATCGCAGATCCCGGCGGAAGGCCGACTATTCACTGGGACTGGCCCATGGCAAAGTTATAGTGGCGGGCGAGGGTTTTCTGCGCGCTCACAGCGTGCGCAACGGAAAGGTGGCCTGGAAATGTTCCGTGAAAGAATGGACGGGACGGCCACTTCTGACCGAAAAATACGTTCTGGTCCCCCAGAAGAACCATATACAACTTGTGGACGCTCGGTCGGGGAAGAAACAATACCGCGTTCGGGTTGAACTCGCTTCTACCCCTGCCGTGGGGAATCTTTACTGTAGTGACAAACGTCTCATGTCGGTTGGGGTGACGCACACCTGCTGTCTGTGGCGGCAAAAAGAGTTGTTCGCACGGTTGAACGAGGATGTTCAAAAGGATGGAAGCCGGGAGGCCTACCTTGCACGCGGTAAATACTTTTCCAGAACGAAACGCTATTCCCGTGCGGTAAAAGATCTGCGCCGGGCATACAGCATGGCTGGGGATGATTTCCATCAGAGGCGAGGTGAGAATCCGGGGAACGATCCGGGATCGCTCCGCTCGCTCCTCCTGAAAAATATCATCCGGATGATGAGGCGGTCTCCGGGGAATCGGGCAGGATTGATTGAGGAAGCGAAAAAACTGGCCCGAACGCCAGAACAGAAAACGCGACTCAAAGTGCAGCTCGTGGGGGTGGCCCGGAAAGCTGGAGATTTTAAGATGGCGACGGAACGTTGTTATCAGCTACTGACCGGGGAAGGCGACAAGCTCCTTGGTCTGTATCGGGGGACCCCTGATCTGAAAATGAAACCCGGACTCTGGGCCGCCGGCCAATTGGGTGAGATGCAGAAAAGGGGAGGTGAAGACATGCATAAAACGCTCGACCGAGCATCCAGGAGAGCTTATGAGAAAATGACGGGAAAGAAGGGGATATCCTGGCGCAGACTATATTTGTTGATGCGTGGGTGCCCCCGGGCGAGGTGGATTATCAAGGCAGGGCGACGGGCCGCGAGGCAGGCTGAAAAACAGGGGAAAGTCGTGGTTGCGGAGCTGATATTGCAGCAGATGCAGACGTCGAACAAAACCCGCGTTCGAGCGGAGGCGGAGATCGCGCTGGCGGGATTGTACGAGCGGCAGGGGTGGTTGAGACAGGCGTACAATATGCTGCAATCAGTGAAAGAAGAGTATCCGAAGGAGCCAATCTTAACCGGGGCAAGAACCCAATCTGCGGAAAAATACTGCGCGAGGGTCATTGAAAAACTCCGACAAAAAGCCAATCCCCCGGACCAGCTGGAGATTCCCGGCCTCCCCGACCCACCTTACACGTTGTTGTGGAAGAAAGCGACACCGGCGTATCCGATTCAACGGTACGGCCGGGGAAATATGAAAGGACAGTTTCTGGAACAGCATCTTGTTATGATGGACCGGCAGCGCCATAAACTTATCTGTAAAGATGTTGCGAGTGGTAAAACGGTGTGGGAGAAATCATATCCGTTCGGGAACCGTCGCTTTTTCATACAGGGGAACGTGCTGTTTGCATCGCGCAAGAACACGCAAGCCATCTCGTTGATTACTGGCAAAACCGTTTGGGAAAACGGCAGCGGCCATTTACGGCGGGGTATGCAGCGATACAGGGGGGGGACGAGGCGCAGTCGGGACCTGGTCATATGCGAGGGAAACAACAAGGACTGGAAGAATCTTATCGGGATCGACAAAGTAACGGGAAACAATCGGTGGAGCCGATTGGTTGGTGTCCGGCGGTCCTGGCTCGATGGAACATTCGGGAGTTATGCCTTTCAACGGTTTCGAACAACTCCCCAACACCGGGGACATCACGGTGGCGGGACGTACAGATACGACGTATTTGATAGCCGAACTGGACGAAAGGTCGGGGAAGCACTGAAGACCACTCTTAACCAGAGCCATCTGTACCGACCGACGGGAGCCTTTATCGGACGTGAGGGTGACAGGGCGGCCTTCAAATTTCCGGATGGGGGAGTGCTGTGGGTGACTCCGTGGAAAGCAAGATCAGTCGGCCGGATGCGCCCGGTGGAGAATTCCAGTTGCGTGATATTGCGGACGAATCAGGGCCTGATGTTGGTTGATCCCCCCAAACAGCAGATCCGGGGGGAGATAAGGCGCAGCCGGGCGAGCCGGTACGATGATTTCGCATACGATCCCAGCGTCAACGAAATTGTCGCAACCCGGCAGGTGTATCGAAACGACAAACATATTGGACACGTGATGATAATGGACGCGAATACGGGTAAGGTGAAAAGAATGTTGAAGCTAAAAAACACCCGGACCCGCCAGAACGTATGGATCAACGATCAGCACATTTTGATAGGATGCTCAGTGCAGAAGAGGCGGGAAGGGAAGCGGGGATCGATCGGCGGAAAATACTGGTGTATTGTACGGCGCAAGGACGGGGAAAAGATCCCCGGTGTTCGTTTGCCGCGCGTGCAGGACATCTCAGGGCGTCATGGGGGTGGGCATTACCGGGTATTTCTGGTGGGAGATAAAATCGTGCTTTCAGGGACGAATGAAATAATGGTTTATGCCCACGAGGATCGTGCGGGCAAATAGCTTTCATCTCAGGTTTTCGACGCCTATCCTCCTGCCCCCGGTTTCCGGGACCACGCGTGTTAGCGGGCCGTTTTGCTTTCGAGGAAATCCAACCACGCCTGGAAACCGGTTCCTTCGGCGGCCGAAACCTCGAAAATGTTGACGTCCGATCGGGCCCGTTGACAATCTTCCTTGACCTGTTCCACGTCGTAGGGGCAATGGGGCAGCAGGTCGGTTTTGTTGATGAATACGACGTCGGTTCGGGCGAACAGGGCCGGATACTTCCGGACTTTTTCATCTCCCTCCGGCACGCTGAGGACTCCGATTTTGATGTTTTCCCCCAGGTCAAAGGTGGAGGGGCAGACCAGATTCCCCACGTTTTCGATGAACAGGTAATCGAGTTGCTCCAGCTCCAGCAGAGGAATCGTGTCGCGGATGCTGGAGGCCGACAGATGGCAGCCGCCACCGGTCTCGATAGGATAGGCCGGGATGTCCAGGTCCAGAATCCGGTCGGCGTCCAGACTGGTCTTCACATCCCCCACAATCACCCCAAACTCACCGCTGCAGTGTTTCGCGGTGTATTCGAGAATGCTCGTTTTTCCACATCCGGGAGATCCGATCATGTTCATCACAAACACACCATGATCTTCAAACATCTGTCGGTTTTCGTCCGCGACGGTGTCGTTGCGGTCCTGCGCCGATTTGTTCACTTTAATCTTCGCCATCCTCAACCTCGATCGAATCTAATATAACCTGTCGTCCATCGATGATATCCCGTTCGAAACTTCCGCATTCCGGACACTCACAGAAAACATCTTGCGGCTCATATTCGGCGCCGCATTCACAGATGGCCCGGGCCGGGACTTCGGTAATCTCGACCTCTACATCCTGCATTCCCTTATCTTCAAGCACTGCTTCCATGCACATTTCCAGGGATTGGATCACCACGCTTGACAGCTGACCGACCTTTATATCCATGTGCCGAATCTGGACTTTGCCCCCGTCGCGGGCTTCCAGGGCCGTTTCTAAGATGTTACTGGCGATGCTGAATTCGTGCATAAGAAATCATTGGAAGTGAAGGATCGCCGACACGTCCCGGAAAGCACTTCAAATAGAGTAGCACACATGCCGATATCGTGCAACGCTTTCGCGTCATCCGGAGTTTGTTTCGCCTGTGAGGTGAAGACGTCTGACCGATGCATATATCCACCCCAGATAGGTGCCGGTGCACAGCAGTACAGCACTTGAGATGATCATGAAGCGCAGGAGACCGGGGGAGGCACTGATGTCGAAGCCAAAAATCAGGACGGCGGGGCCGATGAGATTGCAGAACAGGAAGCTGAAAAAGATCAGGCTCAGCAGTGCCGTCAGACCGTTGCTCCGCCATGGCTCACGGGAGATGGCTGAAATACTGAGAGCCAGCAGCAGTAAAATGCTCTGGGAAAGCGTCACCAATGGAATGGCGCTGGCGCCCTCCGTCATCAGGCTGTTAATCACTCCAAAAGCCGTCCAGACCAGAGCGGCCGCACACAGGTATCCCACGATCCGGTAATGCAACGCCAGATTGGGCTGGCGGGTTTTGCAGTTCGGGCAGGTCCAGCCTTTTTTCCTGTTCAGGTATGGGTTAAACTGCTCACCGCACTCATCACAGGGCACTTTTATCTCAGATTCTGGCATCAAACATTCTCCTGTGAGAATAAGATGGTTTATCCGCACATCTCAACGAGATAGGATCTTGTCATAGTGGATGGCCTGAGAATAATCAGAGCCCGGATGGAAAGAATGTATATGCGAGGTAGAATATCGAGTATGAGTTCTGGACCCCATTCTGTCAACCCATTTTTTGTGGTGGAGTATGATGGAGGGGGGTATCAGTTAAACGGTTGTGTATAAGAGTTCGTTCTAAGGTCTTCAACTCTTATCTTGCTGTATCGTATAGTCAGAATCCCCCGCG
>CAZXYF010000065.1:0-15486 GCA_964644705.1 uncultured candidatus Brocadiaceae bacterium
GGACAAGCCCGGCAGTAGGTCCCTCTGAAATAACGTGGTTTACCGAATACTTACTTCTAACAGCTGTTCGCCGTACGGCGCCAGCTGACAACTCGTGAAATGTCCGGCTAAAGGGATCTGCAACGCTACTCTATAGTAGGCAGTGGACGCTCGCGCGTCGCCCGGCTGTTCAAAAACATTGCCCGTCGCCGAGGAAACATTGACGACAGGCACCAGGATGAATATCCTGATAACAGTCTAACGATTTTCTAACAGAGAAAGTTCTGGGAACGTCTCATCGCTTTCCATCCCGTTTGTTCACGCGTCACCCTAATTCTGAACGGAGAAAAATACGATGACTAAGTGGAGATCCGCCGTTCTCACGCTGATTGCCTTCACAGGTATTTTGTTGGTTGGCTGTGCCCACAATCCCGGTGGCATAGCCCCCTCAACCACCCCGATCAACGGGCGTTCCTACACAGAAGTCGGCCCCACTCGCGCCACGGACAGCTACGTTCTGTTGCTGGGGCTCCTTCCCATCAAAGGGTCCAATGCCACCGCCGTAGCGGTCGAGGCCGCCAAGGAAAAAGTCAATGCCGATGCCCTTATTGAGGTGAAAGTGGACTCTTATTCTCAGTTCTGGATCCTGTTCACCCGGAATGCCATTGAGGTCCGCGGCACCGGCATCCGCTTCAAAGAGTCCCAGGAGTGAACGATGATGGGGGGCTACGCTTTCGCCGGAGGTTTTCGTCTCCTGGCGGATGTCTTCTCCGCGAATATTGCCGCCAATCCGCAATATGAAACGCGGCACACATTACTGAGTTTGTTCCATCACTTGCAGTGGACAACCGCTTTTTAGTACCCTTAATCTT
This sequence comes from uncultured candidatus Brocadiaceae bacterium, assembly GCA_964644705.1. Lineage (GTDB taxonomy): Bacteria > Planctomycetota > Brocadiia > SM23-32 > SM23-32 > CAZXYF01. The sequence goes on from CAZXYF010000065.1 coordinate 852, forward strand.
CTTGTGGAAGTTACATACCCACCTTTTTTGTCACCCGCACACACGCGGGGCAGCGATCTTGGGAGCACTATTCTCTGCACTTTTGTTTAATGTGAGGCTGTACCGTGGGATTTAATAGCGTCGTATGCATAAAACAGGTTCCCGATACGGAGAACCTGACCAGTGAAGCCATGAAGGAAGATGGAACGGTAAATCGGTCCGCATTGCCCGCCATCGTGAATCCGGAAGACCTCAATGCCCTCGAAATGGCCATTGAACTCAAGGAAAAGCACGGTGGTACGGTAACCGCCATTACTATGGGCCCGGGATCAGCGGCCGACGCACTACGAAAAGCGCTCTACCGGGGAGCCGATCGAGCCATACTGTTGACCGATCGCAAATTTGCGGCGTCCGACACGCTGGCCACCAGTTACGCTCTGAGTCAGGCCGTCTCAAACATTCCGGACACGGACATCGTTTTCTGCGGGCGGCAGGCCATAGATGGCGATACAGCTCAGATCGGCCCGCAGCTGGCCGATAAGCTGGGTCTGCCACAATATACTTATGCCGAGGAAATCCTCGAGGCCAAACCCGGTAACATAAAGATCGAGCGGAACCTGGGGCAGGGGCATGAAATTGTGGAAGGCCCCCTCCCCGCACTTTTGACCGTCACCGAGACGGCCAACACACCGCGCTTTCCCGCCGCCAAACGCCTTCTGAAATTTCGTCATGCCCGCACCGCATCGGAACTGGAAGACACAGAGGGCGCGGATCCGGAGGATTACGCCGAAGAAAATCTGCTGATTGAGGAGTGGAACGCTTCCGATATCGGCTGCGATCCCGAACGCTGTGGTGGTAGCGGATCTCCCACAAAAGTCAAAAAGATCGAAAGCGTCCAGCTGGTCTCAGAGGAGCATGTGGAGATCGAGCCGACGGCCGAGGGTGTATCCGGCCTCGTGGAGGAATTAATTGACGAACACATCATCGAATAGATATTCATTTTTACATCAGACCGGGAGCCGCCGGAGAGGCGGATAATTTCTGGATGAGTGAAGAACAGAACATATGGGTTTTTGCGGAAGTTGATGACAACGAGGTTGCCGAAGTCAGCCTGGAGCTGATTTCCAAAGCAACCGAACTTGCCGAACAGATCGGTGAGGCACGAATTGGAGCCGTATTGGTGGGCGACGAGGTGGAGCATCTTGCCGACGTGCTTTTTGAGCACGGTTGTGACGATGTATATCTGGCGGAAGCTCCGGCGCTTACCAACTATCTCACCCTCCCTTACACCGATGTACTCACGCAGGTCATCTCGCAGGAGGAACCGGATATCGTGCTGTTCGGCGCGACCACCACGGGCCGGGATCTGGCACCGCGAGTGGCCTCCGAGCTTCAGGTGGGGCTGACCGCGGACTGCACCGATCTGCAGATTGGCCCCCACAAGGACGTGGTGAGCAAAGAGATCTACCACAAAATCCTGTATCAAATCCGACCGGCCTTCGGCGGCAACATTATCGCCACCATCGTCAGCCCCGGAACACGGCCGCAAATGGCCACCGTGCGGCGTGGCGTGATGCACAAGAACCCGCCTGAAGAGGGACGAGAAGGAGAGCTGATCCGCGTCCAACCGGAAATCAACAATGACTCCAAAGTTGTTTCCGTACTCGAACGGGTCACCGCCGATCTGGAGGTGGACCTCGCCAGCGCAAACGTCATAGTCGCCGGGGGCGCCGGCGTGGGAAGCGGCGAAAATTTCGAGTCAATCCGCAAACTGGCCGACGTTCTCGGGGGTGAAGTCGGTGCCTCCCGAGCCGCCGTGGACACCGGATTCATTGACAAAGCCCACCAGGTGGGCCAGACCGGCACCACCGTTCGGCCCAAACTATACATAGCGTGCGGCATCAGCGGAGCCGTGCAGCACCGTGTGGGGATGCAGGACGCGGGTAAAATCGTGGCCATCAACACCGATCCCGACGCTCCCATCTTCGACATCGCGCATTACGGAATCGTGGGCGATCTGAACGTCGTTGTCCCCCGCCTTATCGAAGCATACAAACAAAACACCAAATAGATAACCGGAGTGCAGAGCCGTGGCAAATTTTTTCACCGATAACGAAGATATCGTCGATTTTTTCGAGAACATGGACATCGAGCAGCTCGTGGAGCTGCAGGAACGGGGTTATTCCGACGCCGAGTTCTACGATCACGCCCCGGAAAACTACGAGGACGCTATCGATGCGTACCGCGAAATACTGCATCTTGTTGGCGAGCTTTCCGGGGAGTTCATCGCACCCCGGGCCGAGGATGTTGATGAGGAGGAGGCGCAACTGATCGATGGCGAGGTCCATTATGCAGACGGTACCCGTGAAGCCCTCGATCAACTGGCGAAAGCCGATCTCATGGGCTTTACTCTTCCGCGGAAATACGGGGGTCTCAACCTTCCCGTCCTGCTCTATACCATGGCCATCGAAATGGTCAGTCGGGCCGACGCCAGTCTCATGAATATTTTCGGGCTCCAGGACATCGCCGAGACCATCAATTCGTTCGCCAGCCAGGCCATAAAGGACGAATACCTCCCCCAATTCGCCAGCGGAGAAGTCACCGGCGCCATGGTTCTGACCGAACCCGATGCGGGGAGTGATCTGGGCAACGTTCAGCTCAGCGCCACATATGATGAGGATGAAGATCAGTGGTATCTGGACGGCGTCAAACGATTTATAACCAACGGCTGCGCCGAAGTCCTCCTGGTCCTGGCGCGAAGCGAGGAGGGAAGTACCGGCGCGCGAGGACTGTCTTTATTCGTCTGTGAAGGTGATGACACCGTTACGGTGCGCCGCCTGGAAGAGAAACTGGGCATCCATGGCTCCCCCACCTGTGAACTGCAGTTCAACAACACGCCCGCCCGCCTCATCGGCCGGCGACGACGCGGTCTCAGCACATACGTCATGTCGTTGATGAACGGAGCCCGTCTCGGCATCGCGGCGCAGGGCGTGGGCATCAGCCAGGCCGCCCTCGAAGAAGCGCTGGAATACGCCGAATCCCGTGAACAGTTCGGGAAACCCATCCGGCAATTCCCCGCCGTACGGAAAATGCTTGGCGATATGCACATGAAAACCGAAACCAGCCGCCTGCTCTCCTATGAAACATCCATCATCGTGGATATGCTCAACAATATCGAGGAGATGAAGGAGTCGGGTGAACTGGAAGAAATGCCCAATGGCGAAGAGCTGCTGGACAGGCGTCGCTACATGAAACGCCTCGCTACTGCTCTAACCCCCCTGGTCAAATATTATGCCACCGAAATGTGCAACGACGTATGCTACGATTCGATGCAGGTTCTGGCCGGGAGCGGATACATGCAGGACTACGAAGTGGAGCGTCTCTACCGCGATGCCCGAATCACCACCATTTATGAGGGCACCACGCAAATTCAGTACAGTGCGGCCATCAGTTACATCACCCGCGGATTCTTCGAGGACCGTTTCGATGAGCTGGAGGAACGCTACAGCGACGCTCCGGATGATATGCTGGCAGACCTCCAGGAAGCACGGAAAACACTGAACGAGGCGATCGAATTCGTCAATGAACAGGACGATGATTTCCGTGACCTCAACGCGGACCGTCTCTGCGAATGCGTCGTCACTATTTATAATGGCTATCTGCTGCTCGGACCGGCTCAGCGCTCGGATCACAAGATGACCCTGGCCCAGAACTATTTTTCGGATGAACTGCCCAAGGTTCACTTCCGCTGCAAACAGATTCACCAGGGCGACCGAACCTACATTGATGAAATGCCTGCCCTCCTGGATTACGAATAGGGAACTCACGAAGGTCCGCTCAGATGTAACTTCGCATAACCTCCAGAGCTCTCGGTAAATCATCCTCCGGATCCGGCACCTCGCCCTCTATGGAGATACGGCCGTCGTAGCCTGCTTCACTCAAGGCCTCAAAAAACGGGGTAAAATCGGTCTGTTCAGCGCCGGGGGCCCGGCGGTTGGGCATTGTGGCAATATGCAGATGCACGAGCAAATCCCCATATTCCACGATGTCCTCATAGGAGTCTCCCATCTTCATGTGGTGATAGGCATCCACCAGCAACCGACACGCCGGGTGCCCCACCTCTCGCACCAGTTCACCGCACTCCGCTACGGTGTTCAGAACGTTACTCCCCTGTTCACTCAGTGGTTCCACGGCGACCGTGACGCCATGTTCCCGGGCGATTGAGGCACTCATCCGGGCGAAGGTCACCAGCTGTTCGTGCGCCCGTTCGCGATCAAAACCTTCCGGCACCGAGCGTGCTCCTCCCGATCCGAACACGATTGTCTCCACCCCCGCCCGTTCGGCGCGCTGCATGCATGTCGTTACGTAATCGTGCAAGGCGTCAATGTCGACGCTGGGCCCGGTAATTTTCAGATCCCCGGGCACAAAACAGTTGAGCGCGGGAATTGGTATATCCACGGAACGCGTCGCATCCAGACTCATACGAAATGCCTCATCATCCTCACGAGGACAGAGGACCGAACCAACCCTCCACTCCGCATAATCATAACCGACACGACCGGCCGTTTTGGCCATCTCCGGATCTCCACATACGCCAAAAAGCATGATAACCTCCGTCCCTCAAATAGATGCAAAAACTGTACACTGGAAATCAGAAGGCAAAGATAACAGACTGCTGCGACCAACAAAAATGACCGTTCTTTTTTCCCTCATGACGTTGTTCTGCTATATTGCATACTCAGGGTCGTTTCTAAACTGGAAGCAGACAACTTTCTCCCGTTCCTCCAGATGCCCCATCTCATCCCATGCGCCCTATCGGCTTCCACGTCTCCATATCAGGCGGGCTTTACCGTGCTGTGCCCCGGGCAGTTGAACGCCAGTGTACCTGCCTGCAAATTTTCTGCGGTAATCCCCGCGCCTGGGCACAAGCCTCTCGGTCTGATCAAGCGATTCAACGCTTTATTGCGGACGCTGATGAGGGTGGCCTGAGCCCTGTCGTGGTACATGCCTGCTATCTGATCAACCCCTGTGCGCCCGACGACGCAATATTTGACAAAAGCGTCAAACGCCTTCGGGCCGAACTGTCCCTTTCCGCGGCCATCGGGGCTGACTATTACGTGATCCACCCCGGAAGCCGTAAAGATAAGGGGAAGAAATGGGCCCTTCAGCGGGCGACTCGATGTTTTGCCGAGGCATGCGCCGCCGACGAAGGCTTCCCCCCTGTCCTGCTTGAGAACACCGCGGGCGAACACGGTCCGGGAGGTTCATTCGCACAGATGGGGAAGCTCACCGAAAAGATCGAACAAAGCACGCCCGGTGTAAAAGTGGGACTCACCGTTGACACATGTCATGCCTTTGCCGCAGGATATGACCTGCGTGTTCCCTCGGCAATCGACGAAATGGCACGCGAAATCGACAGCTCAATGGGGTTGGAGCGGCTCCAACTGCTGCACCTCAATGATGCCCTCCAGCAGGTAGGGAGCCAACGAGACCGGCACACCCACATCGGTGAAGGTAAAATTGGGGTAGAAGGCTTCCACAACGTACTTCACCATGATGCTTTCAGAAACGTGCCGGCAGTACTCGAGACACCCTGGGAATCGGTGGAGAAGGACGTTGAAAACATACGGCGTGTACGTGGTATCATCACTGACGATTCCGACCCACCGAAAACTGCGCCGAACTAAATCCCCTTTGCATCATTTACTCGACTTTCCATCTGACACCGTAATATAACATGGCGGACATTATCCTCATCACCGGCGGAGCCCGGAGCGGTAAAAGTCACCACGCCCAGACGCTGTGCGAAGATCTGGCCGGCCCACGCGCTTTCGTCGCCACGTGCCAGCCCCACGACGACGAGATGGCCGAACGAATTCGGCGGCATCAGGAAACCCGGGATGCGGAAAAATGGGACACCATTGAAGAACCGGTCAACCTGACAGACACATTGCAAGGACATCCACATTTTCAGGTCATGCTGGTGGACTGTTTGACGCTCTGGATCAGCAATTTGATGGGACAAATGGATGAAGAGATCACAGAGAGACAGATAAAGAATCGTTGCCAGAACATTATCTGCGCCTGCCGGCAGCGCAGTGGGACCGTCGTATTCGTGACAAATGAAGTGGGCAGCGGAATCGTACCCGATAATCAGATGGCCCGGCGTTATCGAGACTTAGTTGGACGCTGCAATCAAACACTGGGCACTGCCGCGGATGAGGTCACCCTTGTTGCCTGCGGCGTGCCCATGCACCTGAAAGGATCACAATGAGCGAACTGCAGAAAACTCTGGATGATATCCACCCCGTTGATCACACCTGGGCGCAAAAAGCGGAGGCCAGACTGGAACAGCTGACGATGCCTCACTGGGCACTGGGCCAGCTGATGGACCTGGCCGTAGAACTCGCGGCGATGACTCGGTCAATGAACCCGTCGGTCGAACGCAGGACGGTGATCACAATGGCCGGTGACCACGGGGTGGTCGAGGAAGGGGTCAGCAAATACCCGCCCGAAGTGACGTTACAGATGGTCCATAACTTCGCCAGTGGCGGAGCCGGCATTAACGCCCTGTCTCACGTCGCCGATGCCCGGGTGAAAATCGTGGACATGGGCGTCGCGGGTGATTTGTCATCCCTGGCGGAGGACGGATCCATCATTTCGGCCCCCGTTGGACCGGGAACCAACAACATGGCGCGGGGACCGGCCATGACGCGGGAACAGGCCGTCCGATGCGTCGAAACCGGCATCGGCATCGCCGACCAGCTGGCCGGAGACACCGACATTTTTGGGACCGGAGACATGGGAATCGGGAACACAACGCCCAGTTCCGCCATCGCTTCAACCATCACCGGCGCCTCCCCCACCGATGTAACAGGACGCGGCACGGGCATTGATGATGACCGTCTGGATCACAAAGTCGAGGTCATCGAGCGAGCCATCAAGGTCAACTCACCTGATCCGGACGATGGACTGGACGTGCTCAGCAAAGTCGGGGGATTTGAGATCGGTGGGCTGGCGGGCGTGATTCTGGGAGCCGCTCGACGCCAGAAACCCGTGCTGATTGACGGGTTGATTTCCACCGCGGGGGCACTGATAGCTCACGCTTTATGCCCTGCAGCCGCTGATTACATGATATCGGCCCACATGAGCGTAGAATGCGGTCATCAGCTGATGCTGAATCATCTGGACAAACGCCCCCTGCTGAACCTTGATCTCCGGCTGGGTGAAGGTACTGGCGCTGCGGCGGCCATGCCGCTGGTCGAATGCGCCACCCGGATACTGACCGATGTCGCTACGTTTGAGGAAGCGGAAGTCGCTTCCTCAGATTCGGACGATTAAAAACTGGAAAGAGGACGCTTTCATGAAATCCCTTGCCGCCGCTTTCGCTTTCCTCACCGTCCTCCCCTTGCCTCAAAGCTGGCGGGGCGGGACAAAAGAAATTGAGAACAGCGTCCCCTTTTTCCCGCTCGTCGGGGTTGTTATCGGACTCGTCGTCTCGGCTTTGAGCCTGGGTATAATTCGCGTACTTCCCCCCCTGCCCGGAGCCGTGGTGATAGTGATGGTTCTGGCGGGTGCCTCGGGGGCGCTTCATCTGGACGGACTGGCGGATACTGCGGATGGTTTTTTCAGTGCTCGCCCCCGGGAAGAATCACTCGATATCATGCGCGACAGCTGCTCCGGCGCAATGGGTGTGATCGCGCTGGCCTTCATCCTGCTGTTCAAAGTCTCCTGTCTGAATTCCCTCGCGCCACAGACGTGGTGGCGTGTATGCCTGCTGGTTCCCCTCACAGGGCGGGTTGCTCTGGTCCTCTCCCTCGCCACCCTATCCTACGCCCGAGCCGAGGGGCTGGGAAGTGCGTTTTACGAACAGGGCCACGGATTCGCACTCATCGTCTCCCTCATCATGCTGACGGCCGTGGGCTGGTTGACAATGGGAACTGATGGATTAATAGCGGCGGTCTTATCCCTTGTGATCGTGCTGATTTTCGGGCTGTGGTGTAAACGACGCATTGACGGAGCTACGGGAGATACGCTCGGAGCAGCGTGCGAAATTGCCGAAACGGCCTGTCTGGTGGGCCTCTGCATCGGTTGAAATAGAATCGCCCGGAAACTCAGCCCGTTCCTCTACCGACACGTCTTCAGGAGTTCCAGGGCGGAATTGGATACAGGGGAGTCGCACGACTGTAGGCATCCAGGAGTTGAGCGGTTAGGTTTTCTCGCAGCTCTTTGTGAGCATCTTTATACCACAGATTGTGCAATTCGTCCGGATCCGACTCCAGATCAAACAATTCACCGTGTTCCGTCCCGGGATAGATGCTCAAACGATGGCGGTCCGTGACAAGAGTTCGCACCTGGAAGCCGGTCGTGGGGCTGTCATTTTCGATCACAACCTCATCCTCCCAATCAACTGGCTCCCCCCGCAGCAGTTCCCGCCAGGAACGCCCGGGATAGCTGTCCAGCGGAACGACCTCTCCCCGTTGAAACGGTGTCTCCTTTTCGTTCCACTCAGCACCCGGCAGGTCCACGTCACACAGATCCAGGACCGTCGGCATGAGATCAATCTGACTCACCAGCGATTCACAGGTCTGCCCTCCTGCACCGACGGGACTCGCAACGATGAGCGGCAATCGTATACATCCCTGAAAAGTATAGAACGATTTCCAGAGCAGACCGTGATCCCCCATCATATCCCCGTGGTCGGAGACGAACATGATGATGGTGTCCTCCTCCATCCCGTGTTTGGCCAGCGCCGAGAGGATCCGCCCAATTTCCGTATCGATGTGAGAAATCATCCCGTAGGTGGCCGCGATCATCTCCCGCACCTGCGCCTCGCTGACCCCGGTGTTATCGACACCGTTCGGCTCCAGATCTCCCGCGAGCACATCTTCATAAAACGGCGGCAGATCCTCGATTTCTCCCTCACGCTGGACGGGCATACTCACTTCCGCAGGGTCGTACATTCTGGAGTATGGTTCAGGGGCCCCCAGAGGCGCATGGGGATCCGGAAACGAACACCAGGCAAAGAAAGGCGCGCAATCACCGCGGGAGGATTCCTCGATGAGATCAATAACCGAGTCCGCAATGTATCGGTTGTAGTGCAATTCCTCTGGCAGCTCCATGCAGAAACTCATCGGTTCATCATCCCGGTCCTCCTCCGGCCGCAGCTGCGCAGGATTTCCCCCCTGTTCCCGGAGCCAGTGAGCATACTCACCGTAGCCAAAACTTGTGTGTCCTCCCACGAAATCAACGGTTTCAAAGCCGTAATAGGGCGTGGGGAACTCAGTTAGATCTCCGCTTTTCCAGTACTCCATACACTCCGGATACTTTTCCGGTTCCGGTGGCTCAACCTTCGGCACCCAGGAGGTCAGATGAAGTTTTCCCGCCGCGTGGGTCCGATAGCCGGCCCGGGACAAAACGCCGGGGAGAGTCGGCAGGTCGGACCGCAGATTCTGCCCGTTCACTCGCAGACCATGATCCCGCGGCAGCAACCCGGTGAACATGCTCGCCCGCGCCGGCATGCAGATCGGATTCGCACAATATGCGCGCTCGAACAGCGTCCCACGGGAGGCCAGCCGGTCAATATTCGGGGTCTGAACGACAGAGTTGCCGGCGCATCCCATATGATCCGCACGCATTTCATCAACACAGAATATGAGAACGTTTGGCCTGTTGGGCATGAGAATATATCTTTCATATTTCAGCAAATGATAAACTCAATCGGTCCTTGTGCGGATATCGTACCCCACCTCAGGCAGATTGCCAAACACCCCACGTCACCGGATGCGCGGGAAAGTGGTTTCGCTGGACTTCCGCTCTGGTTGACACCTTGTCTTCGGTACCTCTCTGACAACCGACGAAGGCGAACGATAAAGTCAAACGACGAAGGGTATGAGCTCCCGGCGCCCAACCCCTTTCACTGCAATTTGCCCTTCGTCTCACTATAATCATATCTTCCCCAATTCGACGCCTGTATCCGGACCACTTCTATGCGACTGGAATATCAAATCATAATAGCTTTCCTGGTGGACTTTCTGCTGGGTGATCCTCGCTGGATGCCGCATCCCGTTCGCGCCATCGGATGGTTGGCGGTATCCCTGGAATCGCCCCTCCGACGCCTCATCCCGTGGCCACGCGTAGCGGGCGCGGTCACCGTGGTTGTCGTGGTGGGCCTGTCCACCTCACTGACATGGGCACTGGTCCGTGCATGCGTCGCACAGAGCCCGATGCTTGGCGCAGCAGTCAGCGTCGTGCTCATTTACAGCACCATCGCACTGCGGGATCTTGCGAAACATGCCCGGCAGGTGCATGCGGCACTGGAAACGTCCCAACTGGAGACGGCGCGTCAACGTGTGGGGATGATTGTGGGGAGAGACACCGATGCCCTGGACGAAGCGGGTATCACGCGGGCAACCGTGGAAAGCGTCGCGGAAAGCATTGTGGATGGTATCACCGCCCCACTTTTTTTCGCGGCCGTTGCCGGTCCCGCCGGAGCCGTCGCCTACCGGGCTGTGAACACGCTTGATTCCACCTTCGGATATCTCAATAGCCAGCATCGCCACTTTGGCTGGGCTTCCGCGAAGCTGGATGATGCAGCGAACTACATCCCCGCGCGCCTGACGGCACCGATTATCAGCCTGGCGGCTTTTATGCTCAGGCTCCGGGCGGTGGATTCAATCCGGACCGTAGTGCGGGACCGCCGAAACCACTCCAGTCCCAATGCGGGTTACGCCGAATCCGCCGTTGCCGGGGCGCTTGGCGTGCGGCTGGGCGGACTGAACTATTATTTTGGCAAACCCATCCGCAAACCCACCATAGGCGACCCTGATAATGAATCCCAACATATCATGCGGGCGCTCCAGCTGGCCAGCGTCGCCAGTATTTTGTTCCTCGGCCTGGTTACTGGCTGTCGGGCCGTCGCCCTGTTCTTTATCCCAACTGGAGGACCAACCCTATGAGCACCGAATCGAGGACCCTGCTCTTCACCGGCCCTGGCAAGGGCAAAACCACGGCCGCACTGGGTATGGCCGTGCGCGCATGCGGCCACGGCATGCGGGTCATTTTCATCCAGTTCGTCAAATCGCGGAAGGATACCGGTGAGATAACCGCGGCGGAATCGCTCCCCAATTTGGAGATCCGCCAGACGGGCCTCGGATGGGTCCCCGATACCAACGACCCCGAATATGCAGAACACTGTCAGGCGGCACAGAAGGGGCTGGAAGAAGCGCGCGGATGCGTGCGATCCGGCGCCTGCGACATGCTTGTTCTGGATGAGATATGTTTTGCCGTGGATAAAGGGTTGATCAACGAAAACCAGATTCCGGATCTTCTGTCCGCTGTCCCACCGCACATGACCGTCGTCCTTACCGGACGCGGGGCAACCAAAAAACTGATATCGCACGCCGATACCGTAACGGAAATGAAATGTATCAAACATGCTCTTTCCGAGGGGCAGCAGGCACAGAAAGGCGTCGAATATTGACAGGTGAATCAGTGCCTTTATACTCTTTTTCTGGCCAAGTAAGCGCACACCCCACAACGCCTGGGCTATGTGCAAAAACGGGGTTCTTTCCCCCGGTTCTGCACCGCGGATGAGTGAGTTTTTCTCTGCCCCGCAGCATTTTGCGTGACTTGGAAGATGGCTGTAGCCCAAACATTTCACAAACCTCAAGCGTGAATTATTCTTAAAGCAGCCTCAGCTACAGGTAACATCGAACAATCAGGCAATTATGACTCACGGTGTGTTTTCTACTACTTTGGGCGCCTCACTCCCGTGCATAACTGCACCTCGCCCGTATCATCAACAGGAATATACTTATGGATAACGTTCCCAACATAAATCTGACCCCGGTTGAAAAGAAAGCAGTCGAAAAATCCACATTCGATGCCCTTTACCCACCGGAGGAAAACATCCCAACTATCGTCGTCAATAATTTCCCCGCTCTGGGCAGACTGACGGCGCTGCGTTTTCTGGAATGGGTACAAACACATCCCGAGGGCGTGATCTCCCTACCCACCGGAAAAACCCCGGAATATTTCATCCGCAGCGTCAATGAATTCTTGGAGAACTGGGAACAGCCGGAAACCGTGAAGCAACTGGAACGGGCCGGCATTGACCCGTCCAATCGGCCGCGCATGGACGGACTGCATTTCGTCCAGATCGATGAGTTCTACCCCATTCATCCGGATCATGAGCACAGTTTCTACTCTTATGTGAACAAGTTCTATATCGAAGGATTCGGCCTTGACCTGGATCGGGCGATGCTTATGAACTGTGAGGAGATCGGGCTGCCGGAAAACGCTGAACTTTCCACCGTCTGGCCCGAGGGTAAAGTGGACCTGTCGCTGCGATACAGAGCGCCCGAGTCCGCTCTGGAGGACCTGCAACAACAGGTGCTTTTCAACGTCGATGAATGGTGCCGACGCTACGAGAATAAGATCGAGGAGCTGGGCGGTATCGGATTCTTTCTGGGCGGCATCGGACCGGATGGGCACATCGGCTTCAACGTGCGCGGCTCCGACCACCATTCGACCACCCGCCTGACAGCCACCAACTACGAGACACAGGCCGCTGCTGCGTCCGACCTGGGTGGCATGGACATGGCACGCGATCGACGAGTTATCACCATCGGACTCGGGACGATAACCTATAATCCCGATTGTGTGGCTATTATTATGGCCGCCGGAGATGCCAAAGCTCCTATGGTGGCCGATGCCGTGCAGCAGGATAAAGACGTTCGGTATCCTGCCACCGCCCTGCATGAGTTGCCCCAATCACGTTTTATCGTTACGGAAGGGGCAGGACGTCTTCTCCATGAGCGGCATTTTGCACGCGTTTCCTCCGCCGACGAAATTTCCGATGAGGAGGTGGAAAGAGTATTAATCGACCTATCCGTCCGGGAGAACAAGCGGTTGCTCGATTTGACCGATGATGATTTCCGCAATGATCGGTTTGCAACAGCGGTGGTGGAGAAACGCCAGAATTCACCTGCCGATCTCGCCCAGATGGTCCATAAACGTCTCGAACGAAAAATCAATCGCGGAGCCGACACACTCAGCAGTCATCGTTTCTTGCATACGGAACCCCACCACGATGACTTGATGCTGGGATACCTCCCCTGGATCATCCGGCACATCCGTGATTCCAGCAATACCCATTTCTTCGCCACCCTGACCAGCGGATTCACCGCCGTCACCGATCGTTTTATGGTGGATCAGCTGCAGGAACTTCGACGATTTGTCGATACGGAAACCTTCCGCAAGCTGCATGATGCGGACTATTTTGATCCGTCCTCCGATCAAGCGCGACAGCGTGATGTATGGCAGTACCTGGATGGAGAGGCCGCCGATTCCGATCCGATGAAAGCCGAAGGGATCGCACGCCGACTCTTTAGAGACCTGGTGGAGGTGTTTGAAGACACCTCAATCAGTGACGTCAAACAGCGAATTGACGAAATCGAAGGCTATTTCCAACAACACCGCCCGGGTGAGAAAGATTCTCCGGATATCCAGCATTTGAAGGGGATGCGACGGGAATGGGAAGCCGAATGCCTGTGGGGTTACTTCGGATGGAACTGCACCAACGTCCGGCATCTACGACTGGGATTCTACACCGGCGACATCTTCACCGAAGAACCCAACGCCCATCGGGACGTTCCACCGATGATCAATCTGCTGGAAGAAGTTCATCCGGATGTCATCAGCGTGGCACTGGACCCGGAGGGAAGCGGCCCGGATACCCACTACAAGGTGCTGCAGGTAATCGCTGATTCGCTCAAACGATACACCAGCGAACATGAGGCGGATTCCATGAGAGTCTGGGGATACCGCAACGTATGGCATCATTTCCACCCGTCGGAAGCAGACGTCTGCGTGCCGGTGTGTCTGAATATGTTCTCCATCATGGAACGAGCATTCATGGACACCTTCAATTCGCAACGTGAAGCCCCCTTCCCCAGTTATGAGCACGATGGCCCATTCTGCGAGCTGGCCCAGCGCATACAGGTCGAACAGTATCAGAAATTAAAAACCTGCCTTGGACGCGAATGGTTTCACAATCATCCCAGCGCCCTCATTCGCTCAACCCGCGGCCTGGTATTTCTGGAGGATATGGAGCTGAAAGAGTTCTACCGCCGCAGCAGGGAAATCCGGGAATTCACCGAGAAACAATGAACCAGAGGACAAGCGGTTCATTATTTGACCTTTCCTCCGGATTGACGTACTATGAAATTACACTGAGTATAATATACAATTCGATGCAGATGGCTTTCATTCCATAAATACGCGCGGGCAACGATTGTCAATGCCAGCGTGGCGTGATTTCGGGGAACATTGCATTCCCGATAACCGATGCGCCTTCGGCATAAGAGAGACTGGGGGGGTCGAAGGCGACAGGATGCTCAAAGAGTGCGTCTGTTGCCAATCTCCATCAACACTCTCACCTGTATATAGAAAGTGACGATTATGCGTATGTATGAAGATGGATCCAGTATTGTCGATGGTAGTCTTCCCCTAACTGAGCTGAACATCTTTGATCGTGACATTTGGGGATTGGTTGTTCTCACAATCGTCCTGCTGATTGGGAACGCCGCGACCCTCAAGGCGGCCGAAACGCCGACTTCGGCGGGACCGGTGGCCCGGCTGGACACGCCGATCT
>CAZXYF010000066.1:0-15115 GCA_964644705.1 uncultured candidatus Brocadiaceae bacterium
TATTTTCGTTCCTCTTCACTGAGGACCTCGTTCATGCTGCCGGTGCGGTACCCTTCCAGGTCGAGAGTGACATAACTGAAACCCAGTTCTTCCAATCGCGCGACTATTTTCGGCCGGTTCCCGCCTTCAAACACCCGATGGATATCCTCGGGCGAGACCTCGATCCGGGCCGTATCCTGATGGTTCCGCACGCGCAACTGTTGGAATCCCAGCTCTCGCAGATATTCCTCCGCCTTTTCCACCCGATTGAGTTTACTCTCGGTGATCTTTTCACCATAGGGGAATCGGGACGCCAGGCAGGCCATGGATGGTTTGTCCCAGGTGGGCAGTTCCAGAGAACGCGACAGTTCCCGTATATCCCCCTTCGTCAGTTCCGCTTCCATCAGAGGACTGCGCACCCCCAGTTCCTCCGCCGCCTGCATGCCGGGACGATAATCAGAGCAGTCGTCCAGATTGGTGGCGTCGGCGACCCACCGGATGTCTCGCTTGCGGGCCAGTTCTTGTAGCCGGCCGAACAACTCCCTTTTGCAATGATAACATCGATCAGTCGGGTTTCTGGCGAAGTTGGGATCATTCGTTTCTTCGGTTTGGATCGTAATATGTTCCACCCCGAAATCCCGGGCCAGCTCGGTTGCCGTATCGTATTCCTCATCGATGTATGCCGGTGATCGGGCCGTCACCGCGACCACATCATCATCGAGCTCCTCGGCAGCGACCTTCAGAAGCAGTGTGCTATCGACGCCCCCGGAAAAAGCAACGACCGCTTCCGCCATATCCTGCAGGATATCCCGCAATCGTTGTTCCTTCGTCGCCAGCGAGGACGGCTTCTCATCTGTACCTTCAGATCCGGTTCTCATGGCTATTCCTGAAACAGCCAGGTGGATAGATATCGCTCGCCGGTATCGCACACAAGGGTAACAATCGTTTTGTCTTCGTTTTCAGATCGCCGCCCCAGTTCAAGCGCCGCAGCAACGTTTGCACCGGACGAGATGCCGCCCAGAATGCCTTCTTCCATGGCAAGACGGCGCGCCATATCACCAGCATCACCATCTGAAATCTGCAGAACTTCATCAATCACATCCGTATCAAGCACATCCGGCACGAATCCGGCACCGATGCCCTGAATTTTGTGCGGCCCGGGTTCCCCACCGGACAGTACGGGGGAATCCTCCGGTTCAACCGCCACGACCTGAATATCGGGATTTTTCTCCTTCAACACTTCCCCCACCCCCGTAATGGTCCCGCCAGTACCCACTCCAAAGACCACCATGTCCACCTCGCCGTTGGTATCGTCCCATATTTCCTCCGCGGTGGTCTCCCGATGGATCTGTGGATTGGCCGGATTTTTGAACTGTTGCGGCATAAACGCATTCTCGCTCTCCTCCACCAGTTCTTCCGCCTTTTCCACCGCCCCCGGCATACCATCCTCGCCGGGCGTGAGAACCAGTTCAGCGCCCAGAATCCGCAGGAGCTGACGCCGTTCGGTGCTCATTGTGTCGGGCATGGTCAGTTTCAGCTGATATCCCTTTGCGGCGCACACGAAGGCGAGGGCGATACCGGTATTGCCGCTGGTGGGCTCAACGATATGATCTCCCTCCTGGATCAATCCCTCCTCCTCGGCCCGTTCAATCATGTTCAAACCGATACGATCTTTCACGCTGCCCAGAGGATTGGATGCCTCAACCTTCACCAGAACATCGGCGCCCGCTGCTTCAGTAACACTGTTGAGTCGGACCAGCGGTGTGCCGCCAACTGTCTTCGTGATATCGTCGTATATTTGACCCACTGTCTCAGCCTTTCGTTAGAACGTTATTGAGGAAACGGATGTTAACAATAACTACAATCCCACTTATCACGGGAAACGACGGAAAGATGGGCGGGCAATCGGATAAAAATGCCCCATGCCAATTAATTGTTGCTCAGATGTAATACATGTTTTGAGTGCTTGCGGCGGACTCGCGATTGCGGTCCTCCAGATCCGCTACTGTGGTGTTTTCCAGCACCCCCACAATGGCATCTCGGACTTCAATCCAGGTGCGTCGGGTGGGGCATGATCCGCACATAGAACAGCTTTCCGGACGTTCCACGCACTCCACAGGAGCCGGTGGCCCCTCCAGCACGCGAAACACCTCCGCCAGCGTGATATCTTCCGGCGGACGCCGAAGCTGGTAACCACCGTATTTCCCCCGTACGGAACGTATGATCCCCGCCGATTTCAGGGAGCTCATGATATGCTCCAGATATTTCTCGGATATGTCCTGACGCTCGGCCAGCTCCCGAACCGACAGCGTTCCATCCGGGTAGGCAGCACCAAGCTCACTCAGAACCCGACTCCCGTAGCGCATTTTTGTGGATATTTGCATTCTTTTTCACCACCCATCTATTCCTAGTCTCAACATAGGATTTTATCATCCTGTGCCTACAGTGTCAATTTTGATGGCGCGGGCCCACTGTCAGCTTGAATGTTCGACCTGGTAGTCACGCACGTCCCGAATGATACGGTCAAGATCCGTTTCAGGCGCAAACCCCACCCTATCCCGAAGTTTACTGACATCCGGCACGCGCCGCCGGATATCTTCGAATCCCTCTCCGTAGGCTTCCTCATAGGGCACATAGATGATATCCGCCTCCGAGTTGACGATGCCCTGGACCTTTTGAGCCAGTTGTTCAATGGACACCGCGTCGCCGCTCCCCACATTAAAGATTTTGCCGTCGGCACTCCCGCAATTCTCCAGTCGGCAAAGAGCTTCCACCACATCGTCAACGTGGGCGAAACAGCGGACCTGCTGTCCGTCTCCATAAACGGTGATCGGCCCCCCGTTGAGAGCCTGCTCGACGAACCGGGGGACAACCATACCGTAGCGACCCACCTGGCGGGGGCCCACTGTGTTGAAAAAACGGGTGATGAGCACGGGCAGGTCACGCGATTGATGATAGGCCAGTGCCAGAAACTCATCGATAGCTTTTGAGCATCCATAGCTCCACCGCGACCGAGTTGTCGGGCCAAACACAAGATCATCCTGTTCACCGAATTCCTTTTTCGCTCCCTTCCCATATACCTCGCTGGTGGAGGCAAGAATCAGCTTCTTGCCCTTAGTTGCGCAGTGCTTCAGCAGGAGTTCGGTTCCGTAAATATTTGTTTCTATCGTGCGTACGGGATCTTCCACGATCAATTTCACCCCCACCGCCGCCGCCAGATGAAAAACGACGTCCGCCCGATCGACCAGTTCCCGCAGTAACGGTTCGTTCTCGATTCCATCCACCCTCACATCAAGGTTGGGATTATCCCGGACCGAATCGAGGTTGGCGATTTGGCCGGTGGAAAGGTCATCTATAACATAGACGCGCCATCCATCCTCCAGCAATCGTTCGGTCAGATGCGAGCCAATGAATCCCGATCCGCCAGTCACCAGAGCACTTCGCATAAAAGTTCCTCACAGGCAAGAATGAAGACAATAAAGGCGCACGGCGCCGCCGCCCAATATACGAAAAACACGTTTTGATTGTTCCCACATCCACAGTCCACAAACAAACGATGAGCATAATGTCATATTATCATATTTCCCCCTGCAGTGTGATGTCGTCAGGCTTCAGGGGTATTCGGCGGGCTGGACCGACCGTATAATAACGCCAGAACGCCCAGGCTGGCACCTCCAATCCCCAGCGCACAAAGATGGAATATCCCCCGGCTGATCAGAGTCGCCGCAGCCGCCACCCCTTCATCAACGCCAAAAGCCGCACACATACCGATCATCGCCGCCTCCATAAATCCGGCTCCTCCAGGAGCAAACGAGATATCTCCACAGAAATTGCTGATACACACGATGAGAAACACCTCGAAGAAAGACACATCGGCTCCGAGCGCGGCAAACAGAACATAATAGGCCAGGTAGAAAATAACCCAGGAAACGCCACTGATGATAAACAGCTTGGCCAGGGCCACGGGGCTGCGCACCGCGCGGAACACGGGACTGACCACGTTATCAATTTTATCGATCACGTACTCCTCAAAATGTTCGTAACTGCGGAACCGTTCCCGCATAAACCGGAGAACCGGTTGATCGTAAAGGGATCGGAGGAGCCAGCTCATGAACCTCGACTGCGTCCCAATATGTTCGCGGAGCAGCACCCCACTTACAACCGCCCCCACTATGACCAGCACTGCCGCTTCCAGTACTATTTTCAGCCAGAGAGCCAGCGGAACATACAAAACGACAAAACTGACAGCAATAAGCAACAACAGCAGGTAAACGGCGGTGTTGCCAAATTTGTCGGCCATCAGGACGCCAAAATGACCGCTTTTGGGGCCACCGAACACTTTTCCCATGTAATAGGCCCGGATCGGTTCTCCCCCCACCCGCATACCGGGTGTGATAATATTCCCGAACATCCCCGTCATATAAACGGGATAAAGGACCAGAATGCTCCCCCGGCTCTCCCGTGGCATTATCAGTTGCAGGCGAAAGGACCAGAGCAGAAACACACTCTGCATGAGCCCCACCGACGCGCATACAGTGGACGGAGGCACGCTCCTGACCGCCTTGAGAATGCGGCCGAATCCAATATCCTGCAACACATAATACAACAGGACCAGTACCACCAGGACAATCCCAACTTTGATCCCGTTCCATATTAGCCGGCTTTTAATCATCCACGGCACCTGAAACTAATTCTCGCGTTCACCTGCACACTGTACCCCGCTCAGTTCGGAGGGGTCAAATGAACGCCCTCCACCTCATTTTGACAGTCTCCCATCCAGTGCGTATAATCCGAATTCATGAATCAAATGTGGCACACGCCTGTTTCCATCCAAATCAGCGGGTGTCCCCACATGACAGTTTTCCGCCAAATTGCCAGAGGCAGCACTGAGTGCAAACATGATAATTTTTCCAGCCGTCGATATTCAGGATGGTCATTGCGTCCGCCTGTTAAAGGGGGAACCTGAAAGCGCGCAAAAATACTACGACGATCCCTCGCAGGCGGCACAGCACTGGGCGGATCAGGGGGCTGAGGCGCTCCACGTGGTTGACCTTGATGGCGCATTGCACGAAAACAACGAGAACAGAGCCCCGGCCGAGCGGATCATCCAATCGGTGGATATCCCCGTGGAAATCGGAGGGGGCCTGAGATCGGCCGAAGCGATTCGCACCATCCTCGATGCCGGAGCAGCTCGAGCGGTCATTGGCACCCGCGCCGCCACCGAACCAGAGTGGGCCGTGGATATGTGTCAGGCCCATCCTGACCGGATCGTCATTGCCCTTGATGCCCGGGACGGGGTCGTTACCATCAAAGGGTGGCAGGAAAGTGCCAACGTCACGGTTCAAGAGCTGGCCCAGCAACTCGCTGCAGGCCCTCCGGCCGCATTTCTCTACACCGATGTTGATCGGGACGGCATGCTGACCCACCCCAACTTTGATCGTGTCGAACGCTTGATTGAAGTCACAAACATCCCGGTCATCGCCAGCGGGGGGGTCAGTTCACTGGAAGACATTCAGCGCCTGGGAGAATGCGGCGCCGATGCTGTAATCACCGGGAAGGCCCTCTACGAAGAACGTTTCGACCTGAATGCAGCGCTTGAAATCGCCGCCCAATTCGAATCGCGTTTGTCCCCGGCTCCGGAAGCAGGTTGACCGGACCGGTCAGAACATGGCGGCGACGGAAAATATTACCGGAACACAGTATAGATTTTTGATAATTTCGACTTTTATCCGGAAGGTGGATGGATTATGGCTAAACGTAGCTTAGAAGACATTCGGAACATCGCTGTTGTTGGCCACGGAAACAGTGGAAAGACGACGTTTGTCGACCACGCTCTGCACGCCGCTGGCGCCACGAATCGACCCGGAAGCGTTGAGGACGGCACCTCTCTCAGCGACTGGACTGAGGAGGAGAAGAAACGTCAGTTTTCCATTGAAAGTTCTGTCTTCCATTTCGACCACGCCGGAATCACCTTCAACCTGATCGACACCCCGGGCTATCTCGATTTTACAGGCGCCGCGGCCGCGGTGTTGCCCGCAGTGGAAACTGCTCTGATAACGGTGGGCGCCGATGAAGGCGTGCGCCTCAATACGCGGCGCATGTGGAATTATGCCGAGGATATGGGACTGAGCCGCATCCTGATGCTGACTCACCTGGACACCGACAATGTTCAGTTTGAACGCCTGATCGACGAAATTCAGGATACATTTGGACGACAATGCGTGCCCGTGTTCCTGCCGGTCGGGCTGGGAGAAGACATCTCCGGGATCGTCGATGTATTGAGCACCGAGGAGGCCCCCGAAGGCGTTATCGGTGATTTTGATAATCTGAGAAACGACCTCCGTGAATCCATCATTGAGTGCAGCGATGAACTGATGGAAGCCTACCTGGAGGGGGAGGAAATCAGTGAAGAAAAAATTGAGGGAACCTTCAAACAGGCTATTCTCGATACCGAGATCACGCCCATCCTCTGCTGCGTTCCCGAGATGGATATTGGGCTGGAGGATACGCTTAAGTTCCTCGCCAGATGCACACCCAGCCCCGCCGAAGGACCCGACCGTACAGCTTATGTGGGAGAACTACCCGGCGAAGGCGAAGAATCGGGAGAGGAGGCATCCGAAGAAGAGGAGGCCGCCGACGAGGCCGACGAGGAAGGCTCCACCGAACCCGAGCAAATCGTCGTTGAGGCCGATCCGGATGCGCCATTCTGCGCCGAGGTGTTTGAGAGCACGGTCGATCCCCATGTGGGCCAGCTGGTCTACATGCGGGTGTTGAGCGGGGTTCTGAATAGCGGCGATGAAGTGGAAGTGGCCCGAACGGAAGAAACGCAGGACCTGTCGCACTTTTCCACCATCTTCGGCACCGAGCAAAACGATCTGGATACCGCGATCCCCGGTGACATAATTTGTGCCAATAAAGTGGAGGACATGAAACTGGGTGACACGATTCGCAATCCGGAAATCGACTGGGTCCTGCCCGAATTGCAGGTACCCAAACCCATGATGTCGCTGGCGGTTGAACCGGTCAATCGGCAGGAAGGCCAGAAAATGCAGAGCGGCCTCCAGAGTCTTGCCGAAGGAGATCCCACCTTCCACATCCGTCGCGATGAACAGAGCAATGAGCTGCTCATCACCGGCATGAGCAATCTGCATCTGGAAGTGATGCTGAGCGAGCTGGAGGATACCTATGATGTCTCCTGCGAGACCAAAAACCCATCCATCCCATACAGAGAGACAATCACCCAGAAAGCAGAAGGTCAGTATCGTCACAAAAAGCAGTCCGGCGGACACGGTCAATACGGCGAGGTGTTTCTCCGGATCGCGCCGAACGAACGAGGAGAGGGCTTCGAATTCATCGATGCTATCAAAGGCGGAGTCATCCCGCAGCAATACATTCCCGCCGTTGAAAAAGGAATCAAGGAAACGATGGAAGAAGGGCTGCTGGCCAATGCCCCGATCGTTGACCTGAAAGTGGAAGTCTATTACGGATCATACCACGACGTGGATAGTTCCGAGGCGGCCTTCAAAATTGCGGGGTCACGAGCTTTCCGGGAAGCATTCGAGGACGCCCGCCCCACCCTGCTGGAACCCATCGTGGAAATAGAAGTCACCGTCCCCTCCGAGTACGTCGGGGACGTCACCGCGAATCTGTCGGGACATCGGGGCCAGATACAGGGAATGGATCAGACGGGCCAGATGCAGACGCTAACGGCCCTGATTCCCCAGGCCGAAATTCGGCGTTATGCCGCCGAACTGCAGAGTATGACCGGAGGCGAAGGAACGTTCACAATGGAGTTCTCCCATTATGAAGCGGTTCCGAGTCATCTCCAGCAAGAGATAATCGAGCAGAGAAAAAGCGAAGAATAACACTCCCCCCTCCTCAAAGGGACAGGACTGCTATGTTGAAACCCTATATTACACGTTTGCTGCATCATGACGACCTGACGGAGGACGATTGCGAGCAAGCAATGGACCTCATCATGTCAGGGGATGCCACCGACGCCCAGATCGCCGGTTTTCTGATCGCTCTTCGCATGAAAGGTGAAACCGTGGCGGAAATTACAGGCTGCGCCCGTTCCATGCGCGATGCAGCAAGCGGCGTCACCGTTGAGGCACAGAATGCGGTCGATACGTGCGGCACGGGTGGAGATACCAGCGGGACCTTCAATGTGTCCACAGCCGCCGCCATAGTCACGGCCGGCGCCGGAGTCCCTGTGGCCAAACACGGCAATCGAAGCGTCTCCAGCAGCAGTGGCAGCGCCGATGCCCTCCAGGAACTGGGCGTCAACATTGAGGCTCCCGTGGAAGTGGTGGAAAACTGTGTGGCAGAGGCCAAAATCGGCTTCCTCTTTGCCCCTCTCCTCCATAAAGCGATGAAGCATGCTATCGGCCCCCGTCGGGAGCTGGGCGTCCGAACGGTGTTTAATCTCCTTGGGCCACTCACCAATCCCGGCAAAGTCCGACGTCAACTCCTGGGCCTCTACAGCCGGGATCTGGTCGAGAAAATAGCGGGTGTGCTGCGGAACCTCGGCAGCGAAAAAGCCATGGTCGTCCACAGTGATGACGGACTGGACGAACTCAGTGTCTGTGCACCAGCCACCGTCGCCGAGCTCGAACACGGAAGCATCACAATGCGACGGGTTAAACCGCAGGAACTGGGGATCGAACCGGCCCAGCTCGACGACCTCCGGGTGGACACGCCCGAAGAAAGCGCTGCGGTCATCCGCAGCATCCTCTCCGGGCGACAGGGCCCACAGCGGGATATGGTCCTTCTCAATGCGGGAGCCGCTATTTACGTGGGGGGAGAGGCGGACTCTCTAGAGGATGGCATCCATAGAGCAGCCCGGGTCGTTGACGACGGGCGAGCGCAACATACTCTGGAGCAGCTCTGCCGGCTGAGCCAACCACAGTAAAAACCTTCATCTGGGCGTTATTCTTTTGGCTTTTAAAAGCAGAAAGCCGCCCGCATCACCGGGCGGCTTTCTGCAATTGAGCTCTACTTCATACCGTTCTGGTCCGAAAGGGGAACAGTGTTATTTCTCCTCGGTCTCCACGTCTTCGGCGGCCGCCACACTTTCTTCCTCGGCCACACCCACCGAAGCAAGAGGGACCAGAACCTCGGTTTCAAGTTCATCAACCGACTCGACTTCCCCCCGCATTACATCAAAAATCTCCCGGGTTCCCATATCTTCATCCATCTGGTACCCATTTTCGTCAATCCATTCAAAAATCTCGTCATAGGCATCGTCCAGTCCGGAATACGCTCCCTCGTGCACGACACAGGCAAAATCTCCACCCTGAATAACCTTGCGCTCGACTTCCCCAGTTGGTTCGCATTCTTCGGCAATCGGCAAGCAAACCTCAGCCCGAAGATCTTCTTCGGGAACTTCCGCTGGATCATCATAGTACACGGCGAAAGGGCGCCCACTGTAGGGATGCCCGGCACGCAGCAACCACGCCATAAGGGTATCCAGCTTATCGGTCGTTTGAGAATACGACCCCTCAAAGGCGAGGCTTACAACATTCTGTGGTTCGATCGTTTTCAGTTCTACATCCGCCATCATTTTCCCTCAGAATCAAAATTTTTAGGAAGAACCCGCATCAATTCAGAAAGGTAGTATTTGTATACTCTGAGACGTCTTTTGTCAAACGCATCAACGCAACCGATGTCTCCAAGCCTCTGTCAAGACACATTTTAGAAGCAACGAGTCAACAAATTGATGACAGGCACCGACGAACACTTTAATCCCCGCGCACCGAGATCCTTCACATGTACAGTTCAACCTGCTCCATAACATACCAATCATTGCGTCACGCCCGACGATTGACATATAATTAGTATGAACTGGAATTTAGAACGAAATCAGATATATGGCTCTGAAGAAGACACAACGTATCATACTCGGAGGGTTCTGCGTGGCCATCGGGCTTTTCATCGCCGCCAGTCTCCTGTCCTATAATCCCCACGAAGGCCCTATGGCGAACTATCCCGCCGTCGAGGGAGCAAGCACGAACATGTGTGGCATCGCCGGCGCATGGCTCGCTTCTTATTCCATAACTCTACTGGGATGGGCCTCGGGCCTCGTGTGTATGGCCATAATCCTGTCCGGAATCTACATTACGAGCGGATTGCCCCGGGAGCGATGGAGCGGGAAAATAATCGGGATGGTGCTCGGGCTGCTGGCCGGAACGCTCATACTTGGCTTGCCGTACGTTTCCCCGGGTGCGGCCTGGGACGCAGGAACACCATCTTCAGGAGTTCTGGGCGTCTTTTTTACGCGCTGGGTGTACTGGTCCGTCGGCTGGGCCGGCACCCTGGGGTTGGTCGGCGTCGGCCTCGTGGGCTCCCTCTTTCTGCTTGCGGCCAAGCCCATCGCTCGACTTTCCGACGCCCTGCCCCGATGGTTCTCATCCCTCACAGAACGGGCAAAAAATCTCAGCCTGCCTTTCAGCACGGCCCCGGCCACTGCCAATACGAGTGGCAAGAATTCACAGTCGCCTACGCGCCGGAACGCGAGCCAAACGCAACGCTCCCGATCCCAATCGGACGGTCAATCGTCGGCTTCAACGCCCAACGTGAAATCCAACGAAAGCACAGCAGACGATAGCCCCGCAGCAGCCACCGGGCCTTCGACTGATAAATCGGCGGACACCCCGCAGCCTGCTGAAAGCGAGCAAATAGAAGAGGAGTCCACTCCGGACTCAGAACCGGAGATCGTAGCGCGCCAGGATCCCGACCCGGTCGATGAATCCGGTTACGGAAAGGCGATGGAGGAGCGGTCCAGAATTGTCGAGTTTGAGGATATGGACTTCGATTTACCCACACTGGATCTCCTCGACAAAGCGGATGCCCATACCGACGCGGAGAATGAGGAAAAGCTGCGCAAACGAGGGAAGTTGCTGGAACAAACTCTCGACGAATTCAACATCGATGCCAATGTCGTTCGCGTCCAGCGGGGACCAGTAGTGACCATGTATGAGATGGCCCTGGCCGCCGGGACGAAAGTCTCGAAGGTGGAGAATCTGGACGATGATATGGCCATCGCTCTGAAGGCTCCCAACGTCAGGATTGTGGCCCCCATCCCGGGAAAAAGCACCGTGGGGATCGAAGTTCCGAATGCGGAGCGGGAAATCGTCCGACTCCGTGAATTGCTGGGATCGATGGATGAAAAAGCCGCCGATATGGCCGTCCCCCTTTTCCTGGGTAAGGATACGGCCGGCAATCCTCTGATTGTGGACCTGGCCAAAGCGCCTCACCTGTTGATCGCTGGTGCCACCGGTTCCGGTAAATCGGTCTCGCTCAACGCGATCATCTCCAGTATTTTGATGACGCGCACTCCCCAGGAAGCCCAGCTGCTTCTGATGGATCCCAAGTCCGTTGAATTCAGTGACTATAAGAACCTCCCCCACCTCATCTGCCCTATTTTGACTGACATGAAAAAAGCCGCTGGAGTGCTTGAGTGGGCGTGCAAAAAAATGGACGAACGCTTCTCGATGCTCGGGCAGGTTAACGTTCGGAACATCCACGAATATAACAAACTGGGCAAAGAGGAAATCGTCAAACGACTCAACGTGGAGGATGACGCCGAAGTCGATGATGTGCCGTTTTTCATGCCCCATACGGTGATCGTGGTGGATGAGCTCGGGGAACTTATGATGGTTGCCGCCAAAGACGTAGAATCCAGCATCATCCGTCTGTCGCAAAAGGCACGTGCGGTGGGGATCCATCTGATCTGCGCGACACAGAGGCCCTCCGCAGACGTCATTACGGGGCTCATCAAAGCCAATTTACCCGCTCGCATCGCGTTTCAGGTCTCCTCAAAAGTCAACTCACGAGTCATTCTGGATCGGAACGGCGCGGAACTGTTGCTGGGCAGCGGTGATATGCTCATGCAGCCTCCCGCCAGCAGCCGCCTCGTCCGAGCTCAGGGGACTTTTGTTTCCCAGCAGGAGACTCAAAACCTGGTGAATATGCTGGCGGACCAGGCGGAACCCCATTTCAAAGAGGAACTGCGCAACTTAAACGCAGCTTCTGACCCTCAGGATCACGATGATGAGCTTTATGAGGAAGCAGTGCGTATTGTGCTGGAGACTCAGCGCGGATCAGTTTCCCTGCTCCAGCGCCGCCTGGCCATCGGGTACACCAGAGCCGCTCGACTGATTGATATGATGGCCGAAGCGGGCATCGTCGGCAGCCATCGCGGGAGCAAAGCCCGGGAGGTGTTGCTCTCGTTGGAGGAGTGGGAGGAAGCTCGAGATAATAACTCTTGAGCAGTTTCAATGACCCCAGACGATTCATCACAGAAAAACATGGTTCCCCGGGTTGCTATCGTAAACCTCGGATGTGCCAAAAACCTCGTCGATTCTGAACATATTGGATCTCTCCTGCAGGAAGCCGGCGTCGAAGTTACCACCAATCCAAACAACGCACCCGTTGTCATCGTCAATTCGTGCGGCTTCATCGACATCGCAAAAGAAGAATCCATCGACACAATTCTGGATATCGCGGACCTGAAGAGCGAGAGCAACCTTCATCGGCTGATCATCACCGGCTGCCTGACCGAACGTTATGGTTCCGAGCTCCGCGATCTCATCCCGGAAGCCGACGTTATGCTGGGCATTGATCCGCATGGTGCCGCCCGTGCTGCGCTCTGGGCCCTCGGGATGCGCAACGCACTCCCGGCCCAATGCAACATGCGGGCCCATCGCTTCACGCCCCGGGCCTGGGCCTATCTCCGCATTTCCGACGGATGCGATAATCGGTGTGCTTACTGTTCAATCCCAACCATTCGTGGCCCCCTGGTCAGTCGTCCAATGGACGAAATCCTCTCGGAAGCAGCTGATCTGGTGGCCGGAGGAGCACGCGAAATCAACGTGATTGCGCAGGACACGACCGCATACTGGCGGGATCACGGTGCGCCGCGTCTCCACGAGTTACTCCGCGAGCTCTGTCCTGTCGTCGATAGCGGTTGGATCCGTCTTCTCTACACCCACCCGCGCCACTACTATCCTGAACTGATTGATGTCATCGCCGATTCATCAACCATTGTTCCCTATCTTGATCTCCCCCTTCAACACATCAGTGATCCGATTCTTCAGAACATGGGGCGGGGGATAAGCCGCGAAGAGATCGAGTCCCTCCTCCACACCCTGCGGTCCCGTGTGCCGGGCCTGACACTCCGAACCACTTTCCTGGTCGGATTTCCCGGGGAAACCGAGGAACAGTTCGATGAGCTGATGGCGTTCGTTCGCAACCAACAATTCGATCGGATGGGAGCATTCAAATATTCGGAAGAAGAAGACACCCCGGCCGCATCCTTCAGCGAGCAGATTGACGAGCAGACCCAGGAGGAGCGTTATCGCCGCCTGATGGATCTTCAGCAGGAAATAGCCCATGAAAACAGCCAGCAACGAGTGGGAGAGACCACCACTGTGCTGGTGGAAGAAGACAGAGAAGACGTTCCGGATAACATGTCCGTGGGGCGAAGTGTGGCGGAGGCGCCGGACGTCGATCCGTTAATCTTCATTGAAAATGGGGATGATCTGGATGACGGGCAATGGATAGATGTGAAAATAATTGAGGCCCACGGTTATGATTGTATCGCCCACCCGGTGGAAGGGAACAGTCCAGATGAACACTAAAAACTGCGCGACAATTGCCATTACCACCGGCCTGGGGTTGGGATATCTTCCGCTGGCGCCGGGTACCTGGGGCTCAACGGGGGCAATCCTCTTCGCCTTTTTCGTGTATGCGGTCTTCCCGATAAACCTGGCCACCGGGCTGCTTCTGGCCCTGGTGAGCGCGAGCACCTTCGTGGGAGTACAACGGGGGCGATGGGTGGAACAACATTTTGGAGCAACAGATCCGGGAGAATTTGTGCTGGATGAGTTCGCAGGGCAATGGCTGACCTGCGCGATCTTTTTTACTCTGCATCCGGTATCCACAGGTTGGATTGTTACCACATTTTTTTCGTTTCGGCTTTTCGACGTGGTCAAACTCCCCCCCATCCGGTCCATCGAAAAGTTGCCGCACGGCTGGGGGATGATGCTGGATGATCTTGCGGCATCCGTATATGCCGCCGCAGCCCTCTGCATCCTGTTCTACTTCCAGCCCTCTCTTTTTGGTCTGGCATGATCCCCCCTCAATATTGTAGAAACTTTTACCGGGAACCATACCGCACAAACGTGTCCCGCCGCACGGCAACCCACAGGAAAACAAAGCAGGAGCACACGACCGGTGGATAAATTGAGCCCGGACAAACTGTTCGGCCCGACTCCCGATGGGCAGATCATTGGATGCAGGGGAGAAATTCATCGCAGCGTGACCAGCACAATGGATGTCGCCAGGGAAAAGGCCGGGGGGGTGGAAGATGGGCACGTGGTGTTCGCCGAGGTGCAGACTCAGGGACGTGGACGAGATGGGCACTGGATTTGTTCACCCGGTCAGGGGTTGCTCCTCACCGTCGTATGCCATGCCG
This sequence comes from uncultured candidatus Brocadiaceae bacterium, assembly GCA_964644705.1. Taxonomy (GTDB): domain Bacteria; phylum Planctomycetota; class Brocadiia; order SM23-32; family SM23-32; genus CAZXYF01. The sequence continues at coordinate 14,456 of CAZXYF010000066.1, forward strand.
AAGTCCCCCCCAGGGATCGCTGCCTGATGAGCCTCATCGGTCCACTGGCCGCCACCGAAACCCTCCGTTCACTGGGGGTCACGGCCCAGATCAAATGGCCCAACGATATTGTAACGGTGGAGACAGAGGCACCACTTTCACTGAGGAAAATCGGGGGGACCCTCGTGGAACAATGCTCCCATAACGGCCGCGCCCCCAGCCATCTGTTGGGACTCGGGCTGAACGTGAACCAAAAGCCGGAACAACTCGAAGAAATACCCCAAACGAACCCGACATCACTTCGAATCGAACGTGATGGGAAAACAGTCGATCGCAACGGACTCGGGCGGGACCTGCTGGAGAATCTCGACCGGTGGTATACGTGCATCAGGGCCGGCAGTTACGCCCCCCTGCGCGACCGCTGGCACCAACTGAACTGCCTGCGCGGGAAACGCATTCGGGTTCAACATAAAAATCGCATCCTCACCGGCAAAGTAACCGGCGTGGACCCCAGTGGTGAATTGATCCTGGAGACGGAAGATCACCAGAAACACATTTTGCCCCCCCAGACCACAACAGTTCTCGGAACCGGCCAGGTTTCCCACAACTAAGCGGTTGTCTATAAGTGTTCTAAGGTTTTCAACTCTTATCTTGCTGTATCGTATAGTCAGAATCCCCCGC
>CAZXYF010000067.1:0-14820 GCA_964644705.1 uncultured candidatus Brocadiaceae bacterium
GGCTACGCTCTGACAGCCGACGAAGGCGAATGATTAGGTTCTAAGCGCCTATCGCCTTGTTTGCGCATTTTCGGGTAGTGCAAAAGTACGCCTCAACCGGGACAAGCCCGGCAGTAGGCCCATCCGGAATAACGTGGTTCACTGAATACTTACGGTGGATGGCCATAAAACTTGTGCTCTCCGTCCCATCCAGTCTATAATACCGGCGAACTGGATCATTTATTATTGGGAAGAACAGTGACTCGGACAAAGATACTTCTTCTTCTGGCCGTTCTCGGCATCGCGCTCCAGGGATGCTCCTCTGGAGGGAGCGTAGAGACCCGTATAACGGGCAAGGAATCCTATTCCGCGCATACCTCCATCAAAAGCGCCGTTTTACGGGTCGAAATGCCGGATGGGGAGACATCCTCGCTTTCCACGCGTATTTACGGGTCAGTCTATCCAGCAAATACGCCGATGGGATTTGCGCACCTGGTCGCGCATTATGCTCGCGAACCAGGTAACATGACCGTGGTACCACCACCGGAGGCCAAAGAAAGCCTGGAAGACGCCGGACTGGATCCCAACCTTCGCCCCACCCCCTCACAGCTGCAACAATTTATGACCGAGCTCGGTTGTGAAGGATATTTTGAGTGCGATGTAATAGCATGGGATTACAGTTATTTCCTCCTCTACCAGCACGCCAGAATCGAATTCGTGCTGTCATTCCACCTGCCCGACCGGAGTCAACCAGTCTGGAAAGCTCAGGTCAGCCATTCCGCCGGCGGCGAAAGCGACCGGGAGGTGGCCAGCACTGCACTTCGCACGCTTTTTGAACGACTGCGGGGCAAAGAATAGAAATCATGCTCATACTTGGAGTCGAAACCAGCACCACCCGCGGATGCGTCGCTCTCTACGACAGCGGCGATGATCGAATCCTGTCGGAACAGGTTTTTCCCGACAACCCATCCCATGCCCGTGATATCGTTCCGGCAATTGACCGAATGTTTACCCAGTGTGACATTGCCAGGCACGATGTCGAGGCGGTAGCTGTCAGCCAGGGCCCCGGATCCTTCACCGGATTGCGCGTGGGAATAACGTGCGTGAAAACCCTGGCCTACATACTTGAATGGAAATGTGTCGGTATCCCTTCCCTGGAGGTTATGGTCCAGAACGTCGACGCGGAGAGTCTGGGCGTAACCGCCGCCTGCCCTCTGCGCGACGCCCGTCGTTCGGCAGTATATGGCACTCTCTTCCGCTATCAGAACGGACAATGGGAGGATCAAACCGGAGTCATGCTGGATAGTCCCGCCGACCTTGCCGGACGGCTCCCCGACGGGACGCTGGTCTTTGGAGACGGCACCGAGGCTTACCCGGAAATATTTAATGCGGAGCCTGAGGGGCGTTTTACAACGGCCGACGGTGAACTTGCACGCCCCCGTGCGGCGGCCGTGGCCCGGTTGGGCGCAGGTGAAATCCGACGGGGAGAGGCGATTTCTCCGATGCAGCTCAATCCCCGGTATTACCGGAAAACAGCAGCTGAAGACAATTTGAACGTATAGCCGGTTTTTCTAATCCACTTTAGCCAGGAGGAACATCGATGGAAATTGATATCAACAATATCCTCTGTCCGGTCGATTTTTCAGAGGGCTCAACCCATGCGCTCCGTTACGGCGTTGCTTTCGCCTCCGCCTACAACGCCAGACTGGAACTCCTGCACGTTGTGGAGCTACCATTCCTCCCCTCCTATTCGACGGCCGGTGTCCCCGACCTCAGCCTGCCCGTCGAGCAGATCCAGGACGACTGCGAAAACCGACTCAACCAGATGGTGGAGGATCACAGGGAATATCATGATCATATCGAGGGACGCACGGTCGTCGGAGCGCCTTTTGTGGAAATCGTGCGGGAAGCCGATGAAGGCGACTTCGATATGCTGGTAGTGGGCACACACGGTCGCACGGGCATCAAGCACATGCTGATCGGTAGCGTCGCCGAAAAGGTTGTGCGCAAAGCTCCCTGCCCCGTGCTGACGGTCAAGCATCCCGAGCACGAATTCGTCAAACCAGACGAGGAATAATCGGATCGCAACCGAGACTTCAAACCGGTTATACCGTTATTCCGGCCGGCAGACCTGTCCAAAATAGCGTTTCGAGAAGCATGATTCTTTGTCTTTATCATAACGTGCCGTTGTTTTTGGCGGTCTTAGCATCGATAGAAAGGCAGATACCGGAAATCACAAAATAAGATTCCCTCATGGTTCTGCGAGCGCGGCCTGCCGTGGAGGGCGAACGTCAACGTTGCGCATAATCTCACAGAACACAACCGAGCGCAGTGTTATTTGTGGAATCTATCGAATGTCTTTGGACCTCGCAGCTCCCCACACATAATTGTAACACGTCCCACCGTCCTCACTGCGCGGAATATTCCACGAATCACCAGGAGGGTGGCGGGGGAAGGCCTTTCCTTTTGAGCTCCATCCCGGGATCCTTCCACTCGATACTGTCGTACGGCACTGGCACCCGAACCTTTTTTATAGTTCCGCTGTCATCAATCTGCAGAATTATGTGCCAGGTGAACTTCTTGGCGGAGGGGTTGGGTAGCTTTTTCACCACGAAAACCAGAACTGTAACCTCCCCGGGCCTAATATCCGAGGGGATTTTCCCGACCTGGTTCCATGCTGGCCAACGAGAAAACTGGCATACCCCGTCAACCGCTTTTTCACTTCCGTAGTTGCCCTCAACTTTTGACCGAAAAAAATAGCCTGATTCCGGATCAACCGGCGCAAAGGCCTGTTGTCTGGAGCAATTTTCCACTTTCAGAACCAACAGATTGACGGGATCGATGTATTTCACTGTAGAATTGGAACCGCGGGTGATCAGGGGGACGTATTCAACCGGAGAAATGAACATACCAACAGGAGCAATCGACAGCTGCCCTTTACGAAGGGTCTGCCCAATGTGCGCGACCTTCAGATTCTTTCGGGGACGTTTTACCTGAACTTTCCGCTCCGTCTTTTCCTGTTTCACTTCCTGGAGCGGCTGCCGATCTGATTTGGCGTCCCGCCCCATGCCATAGTAGTTCTGCGCCCCGAGAATGAGGAGGAGCCCCATCACGCCCGCTACGATTCCACCCCACAAATACATCCGCCGCGATGGGCTCTCAAACCCCATCCCCCCGAAGGCAGCGAGAATCGAAGAACATTCCTGCTCATCCTGTTCGTCGGTACCGGCACTGTGGCCCCGGCCGCTCGTTGGTTGCCCGGTGTCCTGATTCCCTCCACGCGTTCCCCTGTCGTTCCCGCTGACAGAGCCGGTCCCGAGTCGCCTGCACGCCCGCCCGGATCCGATTTTCATTATATTTTCGCAATTCGGACACCTGCCCCGCTTACCTACAGCGCTTTTGCTAACCTTCAGATTTGTGTGGCAATCCGGACACGTGATGCTGATTTTTTCCGTCACCATTTCTCTCCGGCTACTAAGTTCATGCCCGACCAGGAACGCAACCAGCGTTATTCATCCACCGCCATAAACAACAGTACAAACCGCAGCAGCATCATGACGGCCATAAACGCGCTGGCCACATACGTCAGAGCGGCAGCATCCAGCACCTTTTTCGCGTCGCGCCGTTCCTGAGAAGTAACGATCCCCTGATCGGTCAGCATTGCCAGAGCCCTCTTGCTCGCATTGAACTCCACCGGCAGGGTAAGAAGAGCAAAGAACGCTCCCCCGGCAAACAGAGCGATGCCGGCCTGTGCGATTATCCGGGCCAGCGCTCCGCCCCCTCCGGTGAAAAACATCATCATCAGACCGACGAAGAACACAATCGGTCCCAGATTACTTCCGAAACTGGCCACCGGCCAGATGCCCTGCCGGAGTTTTAGCGGAACGTAGCCGCCCTTATCCTGCACGGCATGTCCCGCTTCATGAGCGGCCACCCCCAGTGCCGCCAGGCTGTTGCTTCCATATACATTTTCACTCAGATGCAGCGTGCGATCACGAGGATCGTAATGATCGCTCAGGCGTCCGCTCGTGCGCTCCACTTCCACGTCACTGAGCCCATTGTTACGCAGAATCCGTCGGGCGGCCTCCGCCCCGGAAATCCCCGAAGACGCCAGTCGCTCTGAGTATTCCTGAAACGTATTCTGAACCTTCGAACGCGCATACCACGCCATTAACATCGGCGGTATCAGCAACAACATAAACGGGTCGAACAGAAAAGGCATAAGTACACCTCCATGTAATTGGTATTCGATTGGACATCGGAACCATGAACCCCCATTAATTTTCATTATACTCGCCCTTTTTCCCCACTCCAATCGTAAACGGTCCCTTCTCCGGACTTCTTCTTTTCCCTTCCTAACAGCCGCCAAAGGTGACAGATGAAGGCAAACGACGAAGGTGCTCGCAGATCCAACCCGCCCTCGAGTTCCTTCGTCCATCCCCTTCGCCGCGCCTTCAAAAGACCCCCTTGACCGAGCATCCCGTCTCACGCCCCGGCACTGATAATCGCAATCACGCAATCCCGGACCCACTGTTTTTCCTCGTCGTCCAGCGATTTGCCAAACGCTATCTTTTCCGTGTCACTCAGAACCTGCACGGAAGTGGGCGTTTTGTTGGTGGCCTCTTTCTTTATCTCCACATCTTCCACCGCACCGGCCCCGATCTGCGTTTCCCCAAAACTCCCCCACCGAGTTTCATACCGTTTTTGCACCTTCTCGGGGGCCACAGTGAGCATCTCGGTAATCAATTTACCGGCTATTAGCAATCCAATGGAGACAAAACCAACCAGAATCAGCCCGATTCCGAACGTCAAACTGGTGACATTCATCACCAAACCACCGCACAGCGCAACCCCTGTTGCGAAGACCGCAGCGGTCAGCACCATGCATCCGAAAGGGAAATTGCCCCCCACAATCCGTATTTCAACGCAATCCCCGGCAATATCCACTTTGAGATTCTCGCCGGGAGGCGCTTCGCCCGGGTCGAAATCCACTTCCACACTGCCTTCGGCCACCCGCTCCCGCACGGATTTATCGAGATCTTCAACGGACCGTTCCGCAACTCCCTCTGCCGTCTCCTCCAGGGCCGGCAGATCAAACATCTTCGCGTAGCGTTCCTGTTCCATCCGAAAATTGTCCTCCGACCGGGACCGGTACAGTTCCACCGAACGATCCTCATCACGGTCATGTTTGAGGATCAGCTTATGCAGCGTGTAACTGCTCTGATTTTTGCCCCCGCTGTGGTATTCCGATTCCGCAAAAATACCCGCGTAGTTGGACAGGGGCTCGCTCCACTGTTCATCACCCGTGAGACCGTGGGAGCGGCAAGAAACAGTTGACTCAGAGAATTCTAATTTTCTCCAGGATACCATGGCGGACAATCCCGCCAGAAAGATGCCAAATCCCACAAACAGGAATCCCGACAAAATGAGATAGACCGGCCACGGCGCACCGCCCATGAAAGCCATAACGAGCATAAAACCGGGTATGATCATCCAGATCACGGAGAAGATAATCAGCCCGGTCCCGCCGGACGGCTTGTCTTCACACTCGCAGGGAAGCGATTCTCCGGACGGGATCAGATTCTTCGTTTGCCGCGAACTTGAAAAACTCAGCATGCCAGACATAACAGTGCATCCTCCTTTTCATCCTGAAACATTTATCACCAACCGTATCTTACAACCCATACGGTAGCATCGACCACGCAAAGCAATTTAACACATTCCCTTCCCCACGGAAACATCCGAATACTGTTACGCTGATAAGACGCAAGGCAGATCTGCCCGACGGTTGGGACCGGCTCCAGTTCCGCGTGCAGTGGCGCGGTGAGACCCTGAAGGCCGATATCCAGAGGGATCACTGGGAACTGCGGTGAGTCACGTTCGCGTTCGTCTCAAAGATTTGCGGGGAATAAGTAGGTGTTGCGCCGTACGGCGAACTGCGCGGCTCCTTGTCCCTGCGACGCGGTGAACGCAAGATTCCCCCCAATTTCCAACCACGGGCCGCGGCAGCCTGCGTTCCAGAACGACACTTTGAAAGTAGCCTCAGGGCCATCCTGGCCTGTTAGCGCACGGGGTATCGCCGTGCGGGCGCAGTACCCGGCAGGTCGCGCTCAGCGATCACGACCTACTCGTATGCAGTATATGTTGCGCCGGGCGGCGAAATGAAAAGTGGATTACCAACTTCCAACACAATGTCCCGGGCACGCACCAGACACGGACAGATATTCCCATCGGCCAACAGCTGCCCCCACCGGCAACAGCATCATGGACCCGTAACCGTCATATTATTGCGGGCCCATGTCTGAACGGTACCTCTAAACTGATTTGCGTCAGTGGTATAATAGGAACTATTTTTCTGACCATTACCCCACTTCCCATGTTCTTCTCTCGAAACCCAGCGGGCCGATCCATCATAAAACACGCCGTTGAAGCCCTCACGCTTGTGAGAGGTTCCATGATAGTAAACATCTCTGTAATGACCGCCCGTATAACCACTTCCATAGTCGGCACAGGAAAGTATCATCGGAGAGGTAGCACATCCATAACTCCCGAGACCGAAATTATCATCCTTCCAATGCCTGGCAATCCAATTAGAAGTCAACATCTGCGGTGGAAATCCTCCGTAACCCCAATAATCCGGCCCTGGTCCATCACTGCCCTCCACCCACGAAGCGACATAAAAGGAAATACCGGTTATAGCAGGATCCGGTTGATCGTCCTGCAAGCTTGTCTTCCAGTAATCAGGCTCTACATCACCGTCCCACTGGATAGTGGGGTAGTTACAAGAACTCTGCCAGGGCACCGCATCATTATCCTTCCACTGCTGAAGTTTATTGGGCATATCGTAATACTGTTGACTTATAGCCCCCCCCGGTCGGAAGGTGTTTTGAGGTCTTTGAAACGCCGGACAGAACAACACTTTAGGTGAACTGACATACCCACCAGCTGCCAGACTTCCCCAGGGGAAAAACTCACTGCCGGTGCCAAGAGGCGATGCATCATGTCCCCGATGTATGGTATCTTCATGCTCCATATAGTGTCCATCGTGATCATTCTGGTAGTAGTTAATATCGAAGAAATTCTGCCGCCGATCGCTCAGACATGACATCCGCCGCGCCTGTTTGCGCGCCGCCTCCAATGCCGGCAGCAACATCGCCGCCAGGACGGAGATGATGGCGATCACCACAAGCAACTCGATTAAGGTAAAACGTTGTCGAGTTGGCCTTCGCCAGCGCTTCGGCTGGCAGGCCACAAGCAGTTCTATTAAGGTAAAATGTCTTCGAGCTGCCCTTCGCCGAGGCTCCGGCCGGCAGGACCCGAACAACCCCATCAGCGTACACAGCCGAGCAGTATAATTACCCGGCACCGTTTCGCGCCCTGATCCCATCGCTTTCTTGCCCATTATCGAGCCTCCTCCAATCCACGATGATTGCCAGATGATAATAACTATACTTATTTTACCACATTAATTGCACCGCTGAAAGGGGTCAATGCCCGAAACCTAAGCGGTCATGCAACATGTTCTAAGGTTCCTGCGAACCACAATACGATACACCAGATACGGCATGAAAACCCTGTAAAACTTATACAAAACTGCTTACCCCAGACCTCCGTGGTCCTTCAGACCACTGCTGTCCGGGCCGACATCTACCAGACCGTTGGCCCTACAACAATTCCACGCGCTGGAAGCCCGGCATATAATTCTCAGAGTTTCAACACTGACCATCGCATTATCTTTGACAGGTCAGAATCAGCTGAGAACCCGTCACAAACTCATTTTTGAACGTGGAATTTTCTTTGCTTGCCTGGCTATGAAGTGCGGCACTTTACGTTGCAGCACAGAACGGTGAAGGTAGCCTCAGAGCCATCTCGGCCTGTTGGCGAACGGTGGGATTCCAGCGGGCGCAGTACCCGGCAGGTCGCGCTCGGCGATCACGACCTACTTGCACCCAGTAGGTGCCGAGCGCCGCGCGGCACCTTGTCCACACGACGCGGTGAACGCAAGATTTCCCCCCAATTTCCAACCACGAGCTGCGGCAGCCTGCGTTCCAGAACGGCACTTTGAAAGTAGCTTCGGAGCCATCCTGGCCTGTTGGCGGGCGGGGAAATCCCGGTGATCGAAGTACCCGGCAGGTCGCGCTCAGCGATCACGACCTACTACGGGCTGGATTATCCTTATCATGGCCACACTTCCAGCGCCCCCCTGCGGGCAGACGCATGCGCTGGTCTCATGTGCCGATTACCAGCAACTCTCGAACCGGGGGACGTAAGCGCGGCTGTCCATTATGCGCCTGGTCAGACAACGATATCCCTCCATCAACATATCCTGCGCGTCCGGGTCGCCGGCGATGTTGTGCAGCTGATGCGGGTCTTTGTCGAGGTCATACAGCTCCTCGGTGCCCTCGTTGCTCACCGCGAAGTAATACGTCGGCGTTCGCACCGATTTCCACTGTCCTCCACCGGGGGGGCCGATCTCCATGAAAGCCGAGTCGCGACCGGCCGACGTATCCTCTCCGGTCAACAGTGGCACAAGCGATTGTCCCTGCATAAACGGTGGACATTCCGCACCACACAACTCCAGAACTGTCGGAGCCAGATCGACCAGTTCCACCAGCTGATCGGTGCACACGTCCTGACGGATCCGTCCGGGAAAACTCATGATCAGAGGCACACGGGAACAGCTGTCGTAACCCGGGGCGGTTTTCCCCCCCATACCATGCTCTCCCATATGACTGCCATGATCGCTGGTGAATATCACAATTGTATCCTCGCGCTGCCCCGTCCGTTCGAGTTCATCCAGGATCCGCCCCACCTCCTCATCAATGTGGGAGCACAGGGCATAATAATGCGCCCGGGCAATCTTCCAGTCCTCGTCGGACAGGCCGGTTTTTTCCCGCTGTGTTTCGGTCATATGGGGCGCCGGCAGCTCCTCCGGTTCATAGTGTTCCAGAAAACGCTCGGGCGGGGTCACCGGGTCGTGGGGGTAGAAGAAACCGGCGGAGGCAAACCACGGCTTCTCACCGCTGTGCTGGCGGATGTATTCGTTTATTTCATCGGCCACAAAACAGGCGTGCGTCGCGTCTTCCGGTCCCTGGAAAGTGAGAGGATTGAAACCGCAGTAACGGTCATGGAAATGCTCCCAGGCCGGTTCCCCCAGCGCCCGACACTGCTCGGTCATGCCCGGATATTTATCTTCGATCCACCGGTTGTATGCATCGTGGAACCCGGGAGCAATCGTTTCGCTGAGGATGAGCCGGTCAAACCCGTAATCCGGCTGCGGCTCACCGGGATCCCGCGGCTTAATGTTGCGGAAATGGAGTTTGCCGATATTGGCCGTTCGGTATCCATAGGGTTTCAGAATCTCATGGAAAAGCGGTACATCCTCCGGAAGCTCCTGACCGTTCGCCGTGAGGTTCAGCGCCCCCGGATACTGTCCGCTGAACAGACTCTGTCGGCTCGGCATGCAGACCGGAGAGTTGCAAAAAGTCTGCGTGAAAAGCGTCCCCTCGGAGGCGAGACGATCCAGATTCGGGGTGTGCATGTGGGGATGTCCCCCGGCCGCTATGGTGTCATAGCTCTGCTGATCGGTGATCATTAGCAATACGTTTGGGCGTTTCATGTTTGCTCCTGTATGAGAGTCAACAGCTTTACTCAATAATCTGGGTTGGATGAACGGGCACGTTGTCAGGTTCACAAGCGAGATCATCCCACAGATCTTCGACCAACTGAAGCTTTTCCGCGGGGCTGAGATCAAAAACTGATGTCGTTGTTTGATGTTCTGGCATGCCACGCCTCTTTCCTTGATAGTTTAAGATGAACTATACTGCCAGCCTGAATATGTATCTTATATTTATAGTGAGTTTTTTGTAAAGCAAGCGGCAGTAAAGGAATGACCTGGTCGCCCATCCCTCGTCTGTCCGACGCGCAGGTCTGTCTAAACGTAAGTATTCAGTAAAGCACGTATCTAACCTGCAGTGAATACCCCACCCTTGCGGTGGGGATGTTTATGGTTCGGCCTACTCCAATGGCATGGGTAAGCGAAAGGGAAATCGCCGCCGTTCGGCCGGGGAGAATCTCTTGGAAAGTAATGAATTTACTTGATCAATGTGGAATTCGGTGCAGATAGGGAGCTGTGTGAGTGATGGAAGATTCTCCCCGGCCGAGCGGCGGCGATTTCCCTCTTTGCCTTGGATCCTTTGTGTAGTGCAAAAGTACGTGGGGAAGCTGTCGAGAATGTGACGGGCACGTTTTCCGCAGTGCCCGTTCCGTTTTCAAAACCCGTCAGAGTGGTACTTCCTCATTCTCCAATCCCATCTGATCGGACGATTATATTTTCTGCTTCACTCGCGATTATCGCGATCGCAGGGCACGATATCGCCGGTCTCGAGGAAATACTGCAGCATCCGTCGCTCCAGTTGCACAAGATCCTCCGCGTAATCGGGATCATTTATGACGTTGTTCAATTCCTCGGGGTCTTCATTCAGGTCATACAGTTCATCGTCCTCGTAGATCCGCTTGATGAGTTTGTAATCCCTGGTGCGAAGCATCACGGATTTGCCAAGATTGCGCAGATCCTCGGTCTGGAGGCTCTGTTTGGGCCAGTACAGGCCATCCGGATTCAGTTCTTCCTTGCCCGCTGCGTCCACCCAGGTTTCCTCCTCGAGGCGTCCTCCCTCGCAGAATACCGCATCGCGATGCTCCGTTTCCTCTCCCGTCAGCAGGGGCACCACGGATTCCCCGAAGTGGACCTGCGGCATCTCCACGTCGGCCAGCTCCTCCACAGTGGCCGGGAAATCAATCAGCTCCACCATCGCATCGCTCACGCCCGGCTCAACCCGCACGTCATCGGGCGGCTTGACGAGGAATGGCACGCGGGTGAGACAATCCTCAAAACAGATCGTGTGTTTTTCCACCAGGCCGTAATCCCCGGTGTAATCCCCGTGATCCGGGAAGAAAAACACCGCGCTATCATCATACATATCGTTCTCCCGGAGCGCGTTCATCACCAGGCCGAACTGATGATCCACCCGGGCACACATCCCGTAATAGACCGCGCGAAGTTCGTTCCACTGTTCCTCGTCCCATCCATCCATGTTGATGCGATCCGCATACTCCCCCTGAAAATGGCATTTGTCGTCCCAGTTTTCCGGCGCCGGTATGCGATCCGGCAACCTGTCCCGATCAATCATGCTGAACCAGGGCTCTTCCACGCCGTACGGTGGATGCGGATAGGCGATGGCCAGGAAGAGGCACAGGGGCCTGTCGTCGGGCGCATTATGGATGGCGTCGATCGCCCCCTCCACGTTCGCCCAGTCCCAATCCCGATAGTAATCCTCATCCCCCTTATCAATCTCCCCCACGAAGAAGGAATAGAAATCATCGGTTCCCCTGTTACGCCATTCGTCAGCCAGGTGGCTCGTATATAATGGCTCAGGATCTTCCACCTCCGGATCGTGGATGGCGCTGTACCCACTCGAGAACTTCACGTCACAGTAATCCTCGAACCCATCCTGCCCGGGCACCACATCGTTCTTCCCCCCCCACCATACGTGATAACCGGCATCTTTTAGAGTTTTCAGCAAATTGTTGGCATCCGGCTGTCGCAACATATGATGCATCGAGCGGTGTCCGCGCACATGCGGATACCACCCGCTCATGAAACAGCACCGGCTGGGCGTGCAGACGGGATTCTGGCAGTAGGCGTTCCGAAAAGACACGGCTTCGGTTTCCGTAAATCGATCGAGATTGGGGGTCTCCGCGGCGGGATTTCCCATGTGGCCCAGCACGTCGCCGCGCCACTGATCCGGGTTGAAAATGATGATGTGAGGTCTGTCGGGCATAAAATGATTCCTCGTGGAAAAGAGAGGTTTAATGACGTATCGAGACTGCATCCCTTTGCTATCACATGCGGCCTTGCATGTCAACAAGCCGACTGTGCGAGAGGGATTTGCGCTGTGTTTCTTTCGGTTCAGCTGCAGCTACATTACACCGACCAGACTCCGCACAGGCAGCTCTGTCACCTCCATTTCCACCTGAGTTTCTCAGTCGGCCCCCACGGGTTTATCCCGTGGGTGAAGACGATTTCTGCAGCTGCCCCAGCTGGAGCCGTGACAATCTTATTCCCCTCTGGCACAAGGCCATGGGGGGGCTAACGCAGGGTTGAGTGTGCTTTCAGTGTTCGTCTTGGTGATTCGCGCCACAACAGGAACTACAGTGCAAATCCCTTGTAGAATATTTTTTGACATCCTGCCATACTTAAACTATACCCGAAATACAGTATTCTCATTCGGTTTTTTCCATCTCTGCGTTATACGGTAATCAAAACTGCTGATTCGTAAAACATGAAAAGGGATCTTTATAAGGGCTTTCAGCTTTAGCGGGAGATTATAGCAATGCGCAAGGCCTTCACGCTCATCAAGTTGTTTGTGGCCCGCCCGCCGAAGTCTTGGCGAAGGCCAACTCGACGACGTTTTACCTTAATCGAGTTGCTTGTGGCCTGCCAGCCGAAGCCTCGGCGAAGGCCAGCTCGACAACGTTTTACGTTGATCGAGCTGCTTGTGGTGATCGCAATCATAACCATTCTGGCCGCAATGCTGTTGCCGGCCCTGGAATCGGCACGACGGCAGGCAATGCGGATCTCGTGCCTGAGTGATCGCCGGCAGAACCACCTGCAGATGACCTACTTCGCCAATGACCGCGATGATCTGGTGCCCTACATGCGTAAGCTCTCGTGGGACGGCGGCCCCGGAACGGCCTGGACCCCGAAACCATACAATGTCTCGGGTAGCGGCCCCTACTGCGGGGTGGCCTACTGGGTCAATCCCGTCAGCAGCCGCAAATACAAGTTCAACCCCATCGGCACCATGGCGCTTTATAGTTACGTGTCTGCCCCCGAGACACTCTTCTGTCCCAGCTTTGATCGTGCCGGCGACGACGACTACCTCTGGGACGAGGATACACGGGATCGTTGGGAATCGCTGATCGAGCAAGGCCATCCCGGGGGCAAGCGGAAGACTATGAACGCCGGCATCACCCATTACCTCTGGACCGGCAGCGGCGGCTGGCCCAACCGGGACAATCACATCAAGAATCTAACCGTGAGTAAAATCGCCCAGATGTACACGACTGACCGCGTATCGCCCCTGATTTTCTCCTGTGCCCAGATTGCCAACCCCAACCACGTCGCCTTTGATCGGCCGGAGGAAATCCGGACGACTGATTATCGATCGCACAACGACTACGGAAACGATACTCAACGCGGCGTCAACGGTGTTTTTTACGACGGTTCGGCGCGATGGATCGATGTTGAGGAGCGCGGTGGCTACTGGATGAATCTCATCAATTCTCCCTATAAGGATGACATCGCCGACCAAGCGACGGGGTTACGCATGATCGACTGGGCCCTCGAATCCGCACGCCCTGCTGCCCCCTGAGCGATCTTGCGGACGTTTGCTGAGGTTTCCCCGTCGTATCTTGCTGTATTGTATGGGCAAACGGACTAAAACGAGAGAATCCCACTCCACCTCCCGCGCACACCCTCTTTCCTTCTCCCCTCCCCCACCCAAAAGAAGCCTGAAACATGTTGTTCCCCCGCTACTTGGCGAATTGGGGTTATCTGTATTTTCCAATGGATCAGGCGTTCTGAGCCCCGCGTTCTCCCGGCTATAAAATGCTTGACACCCGCTCTACTTGCCAGTATAATACCATTGTAGAATAGTTATGGAGGCATACGTATGAATCCAACACTAACCGACGCATCCAAGCCTGTCCGCGCGGACGACCTGGCGCGTCACATACGTGAGCATATTTCCGAAAAACAGCTGCAGCCCGGGGATCGTTTGCCCACCTTTGCGGCCATCCGGGAACGGTTCGGCGCGGCGACCAACACGGTGGATCGCGCTTACGCCAAACTGGCCTCCCAGGGAGTGGTGGAGCGTCGTCCTGGAAGCGGGATTTACGTGGCGGAATCCTCCCCCACCGGCACCGGGATTGTGGGTTATCTTGGAGAGGGATTCACAGGAGACAGCAATTACTGGGACCAGTGTACACGGGGAGTACGTGAGGGTCTGCTACACCATAACATCGATCCCCTCCTGTTGTCTGGCCCCCCGGCCTCTGGCACATGGTCCAGAGTTGATGGGATTATCTGCCACACCGCATCACCCTTCCTTGAAAATCGTCCACCCGGTTTACCGCTCGTCTCGATGCTGCATCGTGTGCCGGGCGCAATAAACGTTGTAGCCGATGACTACGGCGGAATGATGACGGCCACACGGCATCTTATTGATCTTGGACATCGACGCATTGGTTCCCTCATGCTCCAGGACGATTTTCTCGGATGCCAACGTCATGGTGGGTATCACGGAGCTCTCCGCATGGCCGGCGTTACTCCTTCACCTCAATGGTCTCGCGCTCTGCAGGGCAATTTCGGGGAAAATAGTTTTTCGGAGGTCGCGCGGCAAATCGTCACGAAATGGATCCGTGACGACTGGTCGGCGGAGGGCCTGACCGCCCTGGTGTGCCATAACGACGAGACCGCCATCGGAGCCATGCAGGCCTTCAACGAAGCGGGACTGCAGGTGCCCGCCGACGTCAGTGTGATTGGTTTCGACGGCACTGAAGTAAGCGAGCTATCGGATCCATCGCTCACCACGGTAAAAGTTCCCCTGCATCGCATCGGCCGACGCGCGGCCGATGAACTTTGCGAGCAAATCGACAACCAAGAAAGTAGAGATGAGGAAACGATCGCACTGCCGGTAGAACTTATTGAGCGCGACTCAACGGCGCGAGTTTAGGAGGAGTTTACTCATATTTCATCTTCACCCCAGCAGCTCAAGCGGA
>CAZXYF010000068.1:0-14592 GCA_964644705.1 uncultured candidatus Brocadiaceae bacterium
CGTTGGGACTAAAAATACAGCTAATCGACACCAAACCGGGTTTGAAACCCGAAAGATTTTAGTTCAGCCCGCTTACTCATGCGCAGTCTGCACTGGGGGAAGCGTGTTGTTCGCAGAGCTGCCGGACGACGTCCTTGAACTGACGGCCCCGTTCGGCGAAATTCTCAAACATGTCAAAGCTGGCGCACGCGGGAGAGAAAAGCACCGTGGATCCCGGCATGGACAGTTCATAGGCCGTTTGAACCGCCCCTTCCAGCGTGTCGGCTTCCTCAATCACGGGCTGGTGTCCTTCCCTCAGGCCGATTTCGCGAGTGCCCTGAGCTATCTCCGGGCCGGATGTTCCCAGTGTGACCAGCACCTCCACGCGTTCCACCACGGTTTCTGAGAGCAGCCGCAGGTTGAGGTCCTTATTGTATCCTCCGGCGATGAGCGTGAGCGGGCTGTCGAAACTTTCGACGCCGGCGATGGTGGAATGCGGTGTGGTGGAATCGGAGTCGTTGTAAAACGTGATGCCGTCGATATCCCCGCATTTTTCGAGGCGGTGTTCCAGCGGTTCAAAATCGTTGAGGGCGCGGCGCACATTGTTGGCCGACACCCCCAGCCACCGAGCGGCGGCTGAGGCGGCCAGAGCGTTTGCAACGTTATGCTCGCCAGGAAGCGCCACCTGATCGGCCGTGCAAATAACCTGTTGGGTCCCCTCATGAGTCCAGATCAGTCGTCCTCCTCTGAGGGAAGTGCCATCGTAGAAGTCAGGCGTGGCCTCATCCATATCGAAGGCCAGTGTTTCCGCAGCTGGCGGCTCCTCCATCCAGGACCGCAGAGTGGAATCCTGAACGTTCAGAACGGCGGCATCGGCGGAGTCTTGGTGCGTGAGGATATTCTTTTTGGCGGCGGCGTACGCGGAAAAGGAACCGTACCGATCCAGATGGTTGGGGATTATGTTTGTGACCACCGCAACGTGGGGGGACCACGGGAGATGTGCGGCGTCCTCCAGCTGGACACTGCTGAGTTCGAGCACGACGATCTCATCGTTCGAGATGTTATCGATTTCAGGCAGCAGGGAGATGCCCATGTTCCCCCCCACACGGACCGTGCGGGGGCCGTTGTTCAGCATTGCGGCCAGCATGGATGTTGTGGTGGATTTTCCAACCGAACCCGTGACGGCGGCAATGGGAGCCGGGCAAAGGGAAAGGAAGAGGTTCATCGGACTCGTAACGGGAACGCCTTCATCCCAACAGGTTCGGACCAGTTCTCCATCACGGGGGACGGCCGGATTAACCACTACGAGATCGGCCCGGACAATATCTTCGATTCGGTTCTCACCCAGTTGGTAACACAGAGGTAGATCGGACAGCCGATCCAGAGCGGGAGCAAGACGTTCGGCCGATTTCTGATCCGATACCAGAACGTTTGCCCCACGATTGGCCAGAAAGCGGGCGGCCCCCTCTCCACCGCCGAATAAACCGAGTCCCACCAGCACGGCTTTGGAATTTGAGAGGTTTCTGGTGATACTCTGCAGGGCCTCGTGGGAGCAGAGCTGTGGCGTTGCGTCGGATACTTCGTCGGTCATTGTCTCTCCTCAAGTTGGGTTGTTTCTAGTGTTTCTTCTTCTGTGGCGTCCTTCTGGGCGCTGGCAAGAACCCGCGCCAGGCTATGAGCGGTTTCCAGAAGGGTATGTTTCATGACAAACTGATCACTGAACGTGCTGGGGTTGGGCAGCCACGGGGTATTGCCGAGATGCCGGCGCCGGTCGACGAATTCCATGGCAATGCGGCCGGTATCGATGTTGTAAATCCGCCCCTCCAGTTGAAAATCGGTTGCTCCCCCCTTCTGGAGGAAAGGGAGAAAATAGCTGAAGAAGCGTTGAGTACCGGATCCCGTTTCAAAAACCGTGCACATGCCTTCGATGCGCAGAGCGGGATGGGGAACGGTCTCATCGCTGTTCTTTGTGACCTTTTTGAACTGATTGGTTTCCCTGAGTTCACTGACCAGTAACTGCCGAAAATAGTTGGCATACCTCTGTGCAACTGCGGGATGATCAACCCATTCCTCCCCCACGGCAATATTGCCCACGATACAGCCTTTATATCGGGAAAAATTCACATCAGCCGGGCTGTAAATCAGGGAAATAACGGGATCCATCGCGTCGCTCATGCGGCCATACTGTTCGACATATTCGTAAGTTTTGGTGGGTTCGGGATAGCTGTTGCACCCCCACTGGAGGGACAGAAACAGACCGAGAATGAGGATGGACGGCAGGCGGATAGAGGGGTGTCGAACAGTGGATAAAAAGTTTGACATGATGGTATCCAGGAGTAGGGGAGGGGAGACAACAATCATTTCTGGGGGCGAATAATGATCTCCGCCCGACGGTTTTTCCGACGACCCTCGGGAGAGTCGTTAGAGGCGACGGGCTGGGTATCGGCAAGGCCGACGGCGCGGATACGGTCCCGCGGGATGTCGAATTTGTCGATCAAAAGGTGGACGACAGCCAGCGCGCGGTGTGCAGAGAGCTCCCAGTTTGATTCCCATCCGCTGTGCTTAATCGGGACATTATCAGTATGTCCCCGTACTTCGATCTCCGCGTTGGGATACTTCTTCCGGATTTTCCGGGCCGCTTTCGAAAGAACCTCCGTGCCTTTATCCGTCAATTCGGCTTCCCCGCTATCGAACAACAAATCCGATAGGATAGTCATTTTCACCTCGCCCACGTTGTTCTGACTGACCGAGACGTTTTCAGAATCCAGCTGGTTACGCAGAGATGTCAGCTCCTCACGGGCTTTCTCATGGGCTTCCAGAAGTGCCTTGCGCTGGGCTTCCTGTTTTTCGAGTTTGGTGCGGAGCGTCTCGACCTTCCCCTCCTTTTTACCCAGTTTTTTCCGCATGGTCTTCATTTTTTCAACGCTGGGCATCTGAGGCATATCGTCGGGGTAATAATAATCAGCCACAACTGCTCCTGTGGTCGCGCCCAATCCCAGGCCGATCAGTCCCCCGGGAACACCGCCCAACGCCGTCATGTGTCCGGCTGTTGCTCCCACCGCGCCGAGAGCTCCGCCCCCGATGGCAGCTCCCTTCTGAACATTTGTGCTCTTCTGGACTGTTCCACAACCGGCGGACATAATCAGCAAGGTGCTGACCACAGCGATCAGTAGTTTTCTTTTCATCATTGTGAACCTCTCCCTGAAACATTGCGAATTCGATCAGAAATCCATCCAATTCCACTAATACGACTGTACGGAAGCTGCCCCGCGTTTTTCAAGGATTGTTCCGAACAGGTTGGGATTGGAATGGCAGGAAACTCTCCCAACGGGGTACGTGGGGGCCCGTTGAAATGTGTGTCTGTTCTATAACTGGGGTAATCAAACGGTTACGATGATGGCGATCGGCTTGCGAGCGGCGTGTTAAAAGTGCACAGCCGGGAAAAATATGACGGCAAAAAAGAGGCCTCTACCCGGGCGATGGCGTTGGTGTAAAGGGTGGCGCAGCCGAAGATGTGGGGGATGCAGATCAGCTTCTTATCCGGTGGGGCATGGCCTCATCATCAGCCGCGGTCGGGGATTTGTCCTCGTCGGTTTTCTTTTGGCCCGATTTTCGTTACTCTAATTTTCTGATTTGCGTTCGCATATGCTGCGGATGGAGATACGGATATGCAGGCGAAACTGTTTCCCCTTACTTCTTGTGATATCAGGAGGAGATCATGACGGAATATTTTCCCGAAGTGAAGGATCAGGTGCCGTACGAAGGGCCTGGCTCAGATAACCCGATGGCATTCCGCTGGTATGAAGCGGATCGAGAGGTGGGCGGCAAGACGATGGCCGAACACCTTAAGTTCGCCGTGGCTTACTGGCATACGATGAAAGGTGATGGCTCTGACCCCTTCGGAGGACCGGTTTACGATCGGTCATGGGATGACGGGGCGGACGAGATGGATGTGGCGAAAAAGACGCAGGATGCGCTGTTTGAGTTCTGCCAGAAACTGGGCGTCGAATACTATTGTTTTCATGACCGTGATATCGCCCCGGCCGGCGATACGATCGAGGAAACGAATGAGAATCTACAGGAAATCGTGGACCGGGCGGAAAAACTGCAGGAAGAAACCGGTGTGAAGCTGCTATGGGGAACGGCGTGCCTTTTC
The DNA here is from genome assembly GCA_964644705.1 of uncultured candidatus Brocadiaceae bacterium. Lineage (GTDB taxonomy): Bacteria > Planctomycetota > Brocadiia > SM23-32 > SM23-32 > CAZXYF01. The sequence continues at coordinate 4,136 of CAZXYF010000068.1, forward strand.
GCCGATCCGAAATACACCCATGGGGCCGCAACTAATCCGGATCCTCTGGTCTTCGCGCACGGAGCCAGCCAGGTCCGACGTGCTATCGATGCTACCGTCCAGCTGGACGGTTCCGGGTATGTCTTCTGGGGAGGGCGTGAAGGATATACAACCCTTCTGAACACCGACATGAAGCGCGAGCGCGAGCAGATGGCGCGCATGCTCCACATGGCGGTGGATTACGGTCGGTCAAATGGGTTTGATGGGGTGTTTCTCATCGAGCCAAAACCAAAAGAACCCACGACGCACCAGTATGATTTTGATGCCGCCACCTGCATCGAATTCCTCCAGGAATTTGATCTGATGGAGGATTTCAAACTCAACGTGGAGGCCAATCATGCCACGCTGGCCGGTCACACGTATGCCCATGATCTGGCTGTGGCATCACTTGCTGATAAACTGGGAAGCCTCGATATCAATCGCGGAAACCCCAATCTTGGTTGGGATACGGATCAGTTCCCAACGGACATGTACAGTGCCACCAAAGCCATGATGGTAATCTTGAACCAGGACGGATTGGAGGGGGGAATGAACTTCGATGCCAAGGTGCGTCGGGGATCGTTCGATACCGAAGACCTCTTCCACGCGCACATCGGCGGCATGGACACCTTCGCGCGGGCTCTGCTGGTGGCCAACAAGATGAAAGAGGATGGCGTAATCGAAGAGTTTATCAGCGAACGTTATTCCGGATATGAGTCAGGCGTGGGCAAGGATATCATGGACGGTAATACGTCGCTGGAGGAACTTGAACAATACGCCATGAGTGAGGGGGGACCCGAACTTATCAGCGGCCGTCAGGAAAAGCTTGAAAACATCCTGAACGACTATCTGTTCACCAAACACCTGTAACCCCCAGAGCTCCCGTGTTGCGGGGGTGCGATGGAATAGGAAGAAGGAAGACGACAGATTCCCTCCCGTCTCTGGTTCCAGCGGCGGGAGGGATTTTTTTATACGTTCTCACAGCTGACGCATTGACGACTCGTGAAATGCCCGGGTTTATGGCTCATGGAAGTCCGCTCCACGTCCCGCTTTTTTGGGGCCAGGTCCCCCGCGCACCGGTATGGCTGATCACTCAAATCTGTCTCCGGAGTCCACCCGGTAACCGTTGAGGAAATCGGCCGCATCCATCTCGCGGCTGTTGGCTGGCTTAATCCGCTCTATGATGACCGCCCCGTCTCCAGTCTGAACCCTCAGTCCATCATCCGTGTTGGCTGTGATGACTGTTCCTGGTTCTTCATCTTCGCCGTCAGGGTGGATCGCCTCCACAGAGGTAAGAATGACATTTTCGGATTTGTTTGATTCCTGAAGTGTGGTTTGAGCGCCCGGCCAGGGGGTGACACCGCGGACGAATCGTTCTATCTGGGTCGCGGTCTGATACCAGTTGATTTCACCGTCAGATTTCTTCAGCTTTGGAGCCCGGGTGGCCTTCTGGTCATCTTGTGCCCGTTCCTCGATACCGTGTCCGGCATCCAGTTGGTTGACCACCTCACTCAGCTCTTCGGCGCCCAACCGGGCCAACTGGTCGTGAAGTTCGCCAACGGTCGTTTCTGAGCCAATGTCAACCGTCCTCTGTTGCAGAATGGGGCCTGAATCCAGTTCCGGCATGATGCGCTGAATGGTGATTCCCGTTTGTTTTTCCCCACGAATGATGGCCCAGTGGATGGGGGCAGCCCCCCTGTATTTTGGCAACAGGGAGGCATGCAGGTTGAGAAAACCGCGGGGAGGTGCTTCCAGCAACTCGGGGGGCAGAATTTCACCGTAAGCGACGACAATTCCCAGCTCGGCGCCTGTTTGTTGAATGCGGTCCCGGGCTTCCGGATGGTTGACGGATTCCGGTTGGTACACGTCAAGGCCCAGTTCCAATGCCGCACGTTTGACCGCCGGGGGGCTGGGCTTTCGGCCTCGCCCTCTGGGTTTATCCGGTCGGGTGATAACCAGGGAAATTTCATGACCCTCACTGTGGAGAGCCCGCAGAGAGGGAACGGAAAAATCAGGGGTTCCGAGGAAAACAATATTCATAGCGTAATCCGGTGAACGGGATGAAAGTGGCAGAAACGCGGATAAGCGGACGTCCAGAGATCTATCAAACGGGGGGGATGGCAGTGATGATTGGTTGAATCGTTATCTGGGGCCACCGTCATCACTTCACGAACCACTGGATGGCTTTTTCAAGTTCTTCAACATCGACTTCCGTGTCAATGCACGGTCCGTGGGGGCGTATATTTATTATCCCCAGAGCAGGTTTTGGGAAAATGCCTTTAAGGCCTTCCTGCAGTTCTTTCTCGCAGGCTACAGCAATCACTGCATCGACGCTGTCGTCTTTAGCCAGTTTGAGGGCCAGTCGACCGCCGGTCGCCACCGCGACCTGACAACCATATTTGTCAGCGAGATCAAGCACCTCTTTGGTGTGACAGCTGCCGCATCGCTCACAGGATTGAACGTCTCCAGACAGGTTTATTTCGCACTCACTGCACTGGAGACAGTTGGGCAGGAGTATGAGCAATCGATCCGGATCACATTGAGATCGCCGGATTCGGGTGACTGCGTTCAGTAATTTGACGATACGTCGTCCCATAAAATGGACCCGTTTTTGTGCCGGGGCCTCCATGATGTTATTTATCCGGTTTGTTCTCCGGTCTGGTCAACCGAAGGTTCCGAAAGTAGACGGGCTTATCCGTGCGGCTGTAGAAAAACAACGAAAATTTATAAACGTTTTCGGGGTTTTCAATGCGCGTTGTGTAACGCCATTTGCTCTTCTTAGATTTGAAATCTTTGCCGCTCAGGTCGAACTCGATCGTTTGGCTGGACTCGTTTCCACTGATTTGTTTGGGCCTGGTTTCATGGAGTTTGTAACCGGGATGTGACCATATCCCAATGGCCAACTTGACCTGTTGAGGGCAGATCATGTCGATACGCAATTTTTCATAGGCTTTAATGCTGCACTTTTGGGCTATACTGACAACCCATTTGTTCTTTTCGCCTTTCTCGAGCCGGCAGGAGACAAATTGTTTCCCTGCGGTGCCTCTCTCCGTCACATCCAGAGTGCATGGATTGGCCCATTTTTCCCGCTTCCACCGAAGGGCAGAGGGGGCGGGGTCGAGTAGGACGGTGGCGGCTTCATCGGCGATCTGTTTGCGTATCTTCTCACGCAGTTTTTCCAGGTAAAGAGCTCTGTCCCGACGGAGTTGTTTTTTCTTTTGCAGTTCCTCCGCCGCCTCCGGTTTCATCCATTCGCCCTCGTATTTGACCAGTCCCTGTTCACGCATCTCCTCGACTCTGGCTTTTTGAATCAGTTTTTTCTTCTTGGCGGGGGGCATCCACTCCCCTTTGTATCTCACCCATCCCTTGCTCCCGTATTTGATAACCGGTTTTTCCAGCCGGGCATTAATTGTGGAGAGTAGTTGTTTGACCTCCTTATCTTTGCAGGTGAGTTTTTGGCCCATGTCCTGGGCTCGCGTCAGCTTTTTAGCGGCCGCACTGTAATCCTGCTGTGTCAGATCGGTTTTGCTCCGGCGCAAAAGTGCTTGCATCTGATCGATCGTGTCCAATCTTCGTTTTTGCGCGGACCGGAGCTGTTGGATACGACTGGTGGCCTGGCTGAGAGCGTCCACAAAGCGACCATCCCCGTAAGTGCGTTCGTATTGACGAGCAGCATCTCGTACGCGTGTCCAGGCTTTTATCGCCAGCGACCGCTGGCAGGGTTTGTCTTTTTGTTTTGCCGCCTTGAAAAGTTGTTGAATCTTTGTTGCGTCGCTGCTTCGCTGGCTTTTTTGGTTTTTTTGGTAGGATTGATACTTGAAGTAGCCGAAGGTGCCCCCCAGGCCAAGGACCAGGAACAAAAGGATGATCACGATCAGGGTAGTTTTGTTTCGCCGCGGTGCTTGCAGCTCGACCTCGTTTCCGGAATGGTCGGTCTCCTGATCCGATTGGGCTCTGGACGTTTCCGACGCCGACGAATCCGATTTTGTAGTCTTTTTCTGACGTTTCCGTTGGGCGGATCCACCTGCCTTTTTGGGCCCGCTTGTCTGTTTCGACGTGGAAGTGTCAGTTCCCCCGGCCAGGCGCATCAGTTCAGCCCGCACATCATCGTTACTGACTTCCTCGGAGTTCTGTCGGGGCTCGGCCGTGATCCGTGCTTCGCAGTTGGGACATTCCAGAGTCTTTCCTTTCAGCTTCTCTTTGACCCTGTATTTTTTGTCGCAATTTGGACAGGTGATTTGGATCACTGTTGTTCTTCCAATTTTTTCAGTTGGTGTCGGATCTGGGCGAGTTTGGTGGGTTGGAGTCGATCGATGAACAGAACGCCGTTGAGGTGGTCCACTTCGTGTTGCCAGGCCCGAGCCTCGAGGTTTTCCACTACCTTTTCCCACTGATTGCCGTCCAGCGTGTAGGCTTTAACCTTGACTCGTTCCGCTCGGAGAACCGGGACCTGGATGCCCGGCAAGCTGAGGCATCCCTCTTCTGCGGTGACTTCTCCTTCCGGGTTATGGAGGGTGGGGTTGATAAAAATACGGGGGTCAGTACGGTCTTGCTCCGCATCGAGTGCAACGACTCGTGCGGACCATCCGATCTGGGGCCCCGCCAGCCCTAATCCATCGCATTCATACATGAAATCCACCATATCATGTAGTCGCTGGGCCTCGCTGTCTCCAACCTCCCGGAGTGGTTGGCAGGATTTTCGGAGCACATCATCGGGGTATATTTTAAGTTCCATAATTCACTGATGGCAGAAATGTTAGCGAAATGCAGCTGGGTCTCTTGCAGAAGGATCAGAGGATAATCCGATCCTCTTTCAGTATATCACATTGATATTCTGTGCCAAAAGTGTTTTTCCCGCTCTGAAGCAGGAGGAAGCCAGCACTCATCGGGTGCTATTCGGGACGTTTTGAAAGCGGCTCCCGCACACATCACCAGATGGAACCGGGACAAGCCCGGCAGCAGGCCCATCTGGAATAACGTGGTTTACCGAATGTTTACCGTGGAGGTGCCCGGGAATTTGCAAATGTGCATGTGGTGACATATAGTGTCTGGTTCCTGATATGCGGTGCTGAAAATGACTGTAAGGAGATCTCCAATGAGCGATACAGAAGTGCATGAAGGTCAATTGAACGCGGAAGGGAAGCGTTTTGCCCTGGTGGCCGCGCGCTATAACGAAATAGTTTCTCGCCGGCTGATTAGCGGTGCGCGCGATTGTTTGGAACGACACGGGGCAGCGTCGGGGGACATTGATCTGTACCGAGTGCCCGGCTCATTTGAGATACCTCTGGTGGCAAAAAAGGTTGCCAACTCCGGAAAGTTTGATGCCGTCGTGTGTCTGGGAACTGTAATACGCGGCGAAACTCCCCATTTTGATTTCGTCGCATCGGAAGCCGCCCGGGGAGTGGGGCAGGCTGGCATGGATACCGGCGTGCCTGTGATTTTTGGTGTGGTGACCACTGATACGGTGGAACAGGCTGTTGATCGTGCGGGTGGCCGCACGGGGAACCGGGGCGCAGAAGCAGCCCTCTCAGCCATTGAAATGACCACCCTGCTGGAGGATATCGAAGAGTAGTTTATGCCGCAATCAGCGGCGATGAGACGATGCCGGATCGGGCGGCTATGGCTCCGGTGGGTCATATATGCCGTCGGATTGTGAACACCCGTCATGCCGACGGAATTACCATCCTGAGACTTTTTAGGGAAGTAGTGTCGCAGTGAGGAAACGTACGCTCAGTAGAGAATTTGCCCTTAAAGCACTATACGTTTATGACATTCGTGAAGCTTTAACGGATGAGAAGCTGGAGGCTCTGGCCGAATCAGAAGCTTTGCCGGAGGTCCCGGAATTTGGGCGTCGTTTGATAGACGGCGTGCTGGAACAACAGGACGAGCTGGACGACGTTATACAGAAAACAGCCGAAAACTGGCGTCTTGATCGCATGCCCGCGGTTGACCGAAACGTTCTGAGGCTAGCCACCTATGAGCTCCTCTTCCAGGCCGATACGCCGCCGAAAGTGGCGATTAACGAGGCTATAGAGCTGGCTAAAAAATTCAGCACCGAAAATTCGCCAATGTTTGTCAACGGCGTGCTGGATAAAATATATTCTACCCACTGTGATGAACCGGACGAACAGGGAGGTGAGGAGGAACTGGAGATGGAGCAGATTCATCGCTTCCCCCCACTGCCCTGCGGAGACATCGATCCCGACCCGATGGAAAAAGTTGATCTCCATATCCATTCGTCTCATTCCGATGGGTCATTGTCGCCCACCCAGCTGGCTGAAAAAGCCAACAAAAAGGATCTGGCGGCCATTGCGATTACCGATCACGATACTGTTGCTGGAGTAGCGGAAGCCAGGGCAAGGTGCGAGGAATTGGGTCTGGAGCTGGTTCCTGGGGTCGAACTGACGGCATATTCGCGGGGGGATACGGGACGAGAGGAACATGAGCTGCATCTTTTGGGCTATTTTGTGGATGAAACGGACAGATATCTGTTGGACAAACTGGATGAATTTAAGCGCGTCCGCGTAGAACGAATAGAAAAAATGGCGCACAAACTGCAGGACCTTGGCGTAGATGTTGACCCGGAGAACGTTTTGAGTCACGCCGAAGATGGTGCGGCCGGACGGGTTCACATGGCCCAGGAATTGGTCGATATCGGCGAGGTCGCGACGGTGAAAGAAGCATTTGAGAAATATCTTGCCGAAGACAAACCTGCTTATGTCTCAAAAGAACGGCTGACACCTGCTCAGGCAATTCGTCTTATCCATGACGCCGGGGGGGCGGCTGTCCTCGCTCATCCGGGTGTGAAGGAAAATCTGCGGGATATGTTGGACGAGCTGGAGGAAGGTGGACTCGACGGTATCGAGGTGCATTACCCCAGCCATTCGGCGGAACAGGAAGCGTGGTGGTTGGATGCGGCCCGCAAGTTGGATCTTGTCGTTACCGGTGGGAGCGATTTTCACGGCGAGGCCAAGCCCCAAATCCACATGGCGCAGGAGACTGTCTCACTGGTGCAGGTGGCGAATCTGCGATCAAGAGCTCGCGAATATCGCCATGTGGCTGCTGAGGCCCCGGTTCTTGAGGAACCGCAGAATGTTTGAACTTTTGTTTTCGAATAGAAACTGGCGAGGTTAAAAAGTGCTATTTTTCGGTGGAGAAGACACAGAAGAAGATGAGAAGGAACCGGAAACCGCTGCGGAGCAGCAGGCGGAGGATGCCTCTGGTGAAGAGGAGGAATCCGCCGGGTTCTTCGGTCGCCTGAAGGCGGGCTTGAAGAAAACACATGACCGTATTGCGGGCGGTCTGCAGTCGATCCTTACGGTTGGTCGGTCTCTGGATGAGGACCTTATTGAAGAGGTCGAAGAACAGCTTTATGTGGCCGATGTGGGACCGCGAGCCGTGATGCGACTGTGTGATGCGTTGCGGGATGCCTACAACAGCGGCGAGATCGACCAGGCTCAAGAGGTCCTCCCTTTCCTCAAAAACGAGATCAAAGAGGAATTGGAAGGGTGGGACACTGAACTCCATCTGCCCGAAGATGAGGTTGCTGTAATCCTGGTGGCCGGTGTGAATGGGTCGGGTAAGACCACCAGTATAGGTAAGTTGTCCTACAAATTTGAACAGGAAGGTCAAAAAGTCCTGCTTGCGGCCAGCGATACGTTTCGGGCTGCGGCCGTGGAACAGCTTAACATCTGGGCCGAAGATACGAACGCAGATATTGTGAAGAACGAGACGGCGGATCCAGCGGCCGTTGCGTTCGACGCGATCGACAAAGCCACGTCCGGGGACTATGACGTTCTCATTATCGATACGGCCGGCCGGGTTCATACCCGTCAGAACCTCATGGATGAGCTATCGAAGATCTCCAGAGTCGTTTCGAAAAAAATACCGGAAGCTCCCCACGAGACACTGCTGGTGCTGGATGCGACGACGGGACAGAACGGCATCAGTCAGGCGATCAAGTTTGATGAAACTCTGGATGTGACGGGTCTGATCCTGGCGAAACTGGATGGGACCGCAAAAGGGGGGATCGTGTTCGGCATGCGGGATCAGATTGATATACCCGTAAAATTCGTGGGGGTCGGACAGCAGAAAACTGACCTGGCTCCGTTTGAACCGGACGAGTTTGTGGATGCCCTGTTTGCCTAATGTAATGACACAGAGAAGGGTGAGTAATTATGAACCACATGAATTTCGATCAGATCAAGGCGAAATTTGATAAATACGTCATCGGAAACTATGGCAGAAATCCCGTGGCTTTTGTTCATGCCGAGGGGTCGTATGCCTGGGACGAGGATGACAATCGTTATATTGACCTGATGCCCGGTTGGGGCACTACCACGGTGGGGCATTGTCACCCACATGTGGTCTCCAGTATTCAAAGGCAGGCCGCTCGCCTGATCCACGTGGATAACACCTTCTACAACGAGCCACAGGGACGCCTGGCCGAACATTTGAGCAAGCGTTCATTTGGGGGCCAGAGCTTCTTTTGCAACAGCGGCACCGAGGCCGTAGAAGGGGCCATCAAACTGGCGCGACTGTATGGAGAGGAACGCGGTCGCTTTAAAATTATTACGATGCAGGAATCCTTCCACGGACGCACGTTCGCATCGATTACGGCGACGGGACAGGATAAGTATCATTCCGGTTATCTTCCGCTTGTGCCCGGTTTTGAGTACGTATCTTTCAATGATATCGATGCTCTTCGGGAGGCAATTGACGACGAGACGGCCGCTGTTCTGCTGGAGCCGATCCAGGGAGAAGGGGGGGTCAACGTCGCCGAAAAAAACTACCTGCAGAATGTTCGCGAACTGTGCACTCAAAATAATGCTCTGCTGATTCTGGACGAGGTGCAAACGGGTGTCGGTCGAACTTGCGAATGGTTTGGTTACCAGCATTATGGGGTGGAACCGGACATCATGACGCTGGCGAAGGCCCTGGGCGGCGGCTTCCCCGTGGGCGCGTTCGTGGCACGGCCGGAGGTGGCGGAGAAACTGGTACCCGGAACTCATGCATCCACCTTTGGTGGTAACCCGCTGGCCGGCGCAGCAGGAAGTGCGGTCTTTGAAACAATTGCGGATGAAGATCTGCTGGAAGTCGGCATGCAGACGTCCAATTACATTTTCGATCGGTTCCACGCGATGGCCGAACGGTTCGATGTCATTGATGAGGTGCGTGGACGCGGCATGATGATCGGTGTGGAGCTGAATAAACCCGGCAAACCCGTGTTTGAGTACTGTTTGGACAGATATGTCCGAATCAACTGTACCCACGATACGGTTCTACGGCTCCTGCCAGCGCTGAATGTTCCGCGCGAAGCCGTTGACGAGGGACTGGAGGTCGTGGAAAATGCTCTGGCCAAGCTCAATAATGATGAATTCTGAACCAAACCGGGGAATGCGAGTCACAATCTCTGTATTCTGGGAGATAAACGGTGAATAAGAGACATCTGATTACGCTGATGGATTGGTCAAGGTCGGATATCGAACAAGTCCTTTCCGTAGCCCACCAACTAAAAAACGACGTTTGCGAAGGAGAGTTGACGCATTCTTTGCCCGATAAAACCCTTGCCCTGGTTTTCGAGAAAGCCTCTATGCGAACGCGGGTATCGTTCGAAGTGGGGATGACCCAGCTGGGGGGGACGTCCGTTTATCTCAGCAAAGATGACGTCAATCTGGGGAAACGAGAACCGGTGAAAGACGGGGCGCGTGTTCTGGCACGGTATGTGGATGGGGTGGCGGCTCGGGTTTACCGCCATGAAGTGGTTGAAGAACTCGCCGAGTACTCCGCCGTCCCGATCATCAACGCACTCAGTGATTTCGCACATCCCTGCCAGGCTCTGGCAGATATCATGACGCTGCAGGAACAGTTTGATGAGCTGTCGGGTCTGGTGGTTTCGTATATCGGTGATGCCAACAACGTGGCTCGCTCTTTAGCGATTGCCTGCGCCCGACTCGGGGTGGATTACCGCATTGCCGCACCGGATGATTATCAGTTTGACCCGGAGTTTGCGGAGTCTGTGTCTGATATCGCCCATCGAAGTGGTTCCGAGTTCGCCGTTATGGATGATCCGGCGGAGGCCGCCTGGGAAGCGAATGCCCTCTACACCGATACCTGGATCAGCATGGGGCAGGAGGAGGAGGCAGAGACACGGAAACGTCTGTTTAGCGGATACCGTATTGATGAAGAATTGCTGGGCCGGGCGGAGGGAAACTGTGTGGTTCTTCATTGTCTGCCGGCCTACAGGGGCAATGAAATTACGAACAAGGTGATTGAGGGCCCCCAATCCGTGGTGTTCGATCAAGCCGAAAACCGACTCCACGCTCAGCGGGCGTTGCTGGAGTTGTTGATGGGGAATTAAAGATTGATGGAACGGCTGGGGAACGCCGTGTTGTTGAAGCGAAGGGGGATGCAGTAAGCGGGGAATTCAAAACCTTATC
>CAZXYF010000069.1:0-14501 GCA_964644705.1 uncultured candidatus Brocadiaceae bacterium
GTCCAAAGCAAGTATGTTTCGGATTCATAGGGGTAGGCCCGGGGGGCCAAACCGCAGCGACTTTTCACCGAGGAGACACCGAATGTCATTTCCAGTTATTTCGCGAATTGGGGTTCACTGTATTTTCCAACGGATCAGGAGCTCTGTACCCTCCAGCCAACTTTCCGCCTTCCGTGGGGTCCAGTACAATGAGATACAGGGGATGTCAATGTCTCAGTTAAACTTGATGATCGTTCTGGTAAATTATGGAGTGTCTGACACGTAAAATCAGAGAAGTGGACGGCGTCGAGACCCTCGCCGATGCCGCCGCTTCCCACAACGACGCAGCGGCCATCGGACCGGTTTCCAGCGTCGGTGCGCTCATATCGGCCGTCCTCACCGAATCCTCACCCGACAATTTTCTGGTGGTGTGTCCCGGCGTGGAATACGCCGAGGAGTTCACCGAGGACGTGAACCTCATCAAAGCCGGCATGGCCTGCCACTTCCCCGCCCTGGAAATCATCCCCGGTGATGAAGAACCGCCCAATGAAGCTTTGGTCAAACAGCGCCTGGCCGTCCTGCGCCACCTCATGTTCGGCACCAAAGAGCGCGGCGGCAGCGAGCTGCTGGAACCCGAACCAGAAACACGGATGGTCTGCACCAGCATCAACGCCCTGCTCCAACCGGTCTGCAGCCAGGAACGACTGAAAAAAGGGGCCCGCACGATTATGGTCGGGCAGGAGACAACTCCTCGCCAACTGGTCAAATGGCTCGTGGACAACGGTTTTTACAGCAGCCCCCAGGTGGAGGAACCGGGCACCTACAGCCTGCGTGGTGGTATCCTGGATGTGTTCAGCCACGGCTCGGAGAGCCCCGTGCGGATCGAGTTTTTTGGCGATGAAATAGATTCAATCCGCACGTTCGACCCGAGCACACAGCTCAGCCGGGACCGGGTGCGTAGCTGGGAACTGGTTGGTCCCGGCGACCCACTGCACAACCCCGCGGCCGGCGACTCCAACCTGATCGAATATTTCCCCGGTCCCCATCCCGTCATCCTCGTGGAACCCGGCCACATCTGGCACCGGAGTCAGAAACTCTGTGATACGGACGAAAATGAGGATTTTCTTGCCGATCCCGTCGAGCTCCGTGAATCCATTGCCCACCATCCCACCATCCGGCTGGGCGAACCGGGTGAGGACCTGGGCGCGGACGCGGTGACTGTCCATGGCGAACGACGTGATGTCTTCGGCGTGGATCTGGACAGTGCCATGGATGAGCTGCGACGGATGCGCGATGAGTTCGATGCGCTCTACCTGTGCTACGTCACCGATGCGGCCAGGGACCGGCTCCGTGCACTGATGGAGGAGCGCGACGGCATATCGCCCGAGGACGTAACCTTCATAGAAGGCCGTCTCAACCATGGAGTTCTGTTCCCCCGGACCGGACTGGCGCTCATCCCACATCATCGACTCTTCGGCCGCTACCGGCAGCGCCGCACCACCGCTCATGCGCAAAAAGCCCGCCCCGTCACCGAGGCCGGAGAGCTCTCGCCCGGCGACACCGTCGTGCATGTGCAGCACGGCATCGGACGATTCCGGGGACTGACAGTGCTGGAGCGACATGGCCGGGAACAGGAACATCTGGAAATCGAATTCGCCGACGATGCGCGCATCTACGTGCCCGTTGACAGGATAGAGATGGTCCACCGCTACATTGGGGTGGGGGCGGGAACGCCGAAACTCAGCAAGCTGCGGGGGTCCCGCTGGAACCGGGCCAAGGAGCGCGCCGAGGAGGCGGCTGAGGATCTCGCCGCTGAACTCCTGCGACTCCAGGCCGCCCGTGAGGCCAGCGAGGGAATTGCGTTCCCGGAAAACGCGGAGTGGGAACAACAGTTTGAAGCGGAGTTTCCCTACGAGGAAACGGAGGATCAGCTCCGCGCAATCGAAAACACACTCGAAGATATGCAGAATTCCCGCCCGATGGACCGCCTGATCTGCGGAGAGGTTGGTTTCGGTAAGACCGAGGTGGCCATGCGTGCGGCGTTCAAGGCCGTGATGGGTGGACATCAGGTGGCGGTGCTGGTCCCCACCACCATCCTGGCCCAGCAGCATTATCGCACGTTCCGGGAACGAATGGCCGATTACCCGATCCGGGTGGAGATGCTGAGCCGCTTCGTCACCGCCGCCGAGGCCCGCGACACCCTCGAGGAGATGAGCGAAGGCACCGTCGATATCGTGGTGGGAACCCACAAGCTGCTCCAGGACGATGTTTCTTTCGATCAGCTCGGGCTGGTGGTGATCGATGAGGAACAGCGGTTTGGCGTGCGGCACAAAGAAAAACTCAAACAGATGCGCACAACCGTCGATGTGCTCACCCTCACCGCCACCCCCATCCCGCGCACCCTGCACATGGCGCTGATGGGACTGCGTGATATCTCCTCGCTCCAGACCCCGCCCCGCGAGCGACAGGCGGTCGAAACGCGGGTCAAACGGTTTGATCCCGACATGCTGCGCCATGCCGTTCACCGGGAATTGAACCGGGACGGGCAGATCTACTTCGTCCACAACCGTGTCAACAGCATTGATGATGTCGCCGAGAAGGTGAGGGATATCGTGCCCGAGGTCTCGCTGGAAATCGCCCACGGACAGATGCCCGAACGGCAACTGGCGAACGTCATGCAGCAGTTCACCGAGGGGGATCTGGACATGCTGGTGAGCACCACCATCATCGAAAATGGCCTGGATATCCCCAACGCCAATACCCTGATCGTCAACCGGGCCGACCTGCTGGGACTGGCCGAGATGCACCAGTTGCGCGGCCGCGTGGGGCGCTACATCCATAAAGCCTACGCCTACTTCTTCATGCCGCCGGACCGCCCCATCACCCCAAAAGCCCGCAAACGCCTCAAAGCCATTCGAAAATACAGCCGGCTCGGAGCAGGTTTTGACATCGCCCTGCGCGACCTGGAACTGCGAGGAGCGGGAAACATCCTCGGACCGGAACAGTCCGGACACATAGCGGCGGTGGGCTACAACCTCTACTGCCGGCTGCTGGAACGGGCGACGAGTCGGCTGAAAGGTGAACCGGAATCGGAGCCGCCGTCGGTGACCATCAACATCGGCCTCGACGTTGTGGTGCCGGAGGAATACGTCCCGGAACTGGCCCAGCGCATCGACCTCTACCGCGAACTCAGCCAGGTCACGAGCCGTAATGATCTCAGCGAGGTGAAAGAAGGCGTGCGCGACCGCTTCGGTCCCCCGCCGGAGCCGGTTCGCAATATGTTTCTGGAAACCGAACTCGCCCTGCTGGCGGACAGAGCCGGCATCGATGCAATTCACCGGCACGACGATGAGCTGCGGATGAACATCCGTGACCTGGATCAGTTCTCCGCACATTTCTCCGCCAACGCCCCCATCCGCGTCAGTGAATCCGAGCGAACAGCGATGACCGATGTGCCAGTGGAATGTGACACCCCCCAGAAGATCGCTGCCCACCTGCAGAATTTGCTTCGCACCAGCGGGTAATAAGTGTTCGGTAAACCACGGATCTTACTTGCGGTCAATACCCCGCCCTTGCGGTGGGGATGTTTGTGGTTCGGCCTACCCCTCTGGCATAGGTAAGTGAACGGCGGCGATTTCCCCATTTGCGTTGGAGCCTTCGTGTAGGGTGAAACATCATAATCCCCGGCGCAAGATGGTAGGCACGGGGTATTATCACAAAAACTGACGTGGCTCACCGAAACCTCACAGCGGGTAAATGTGACTCTCCCCCTTGACACAGAGGCAAACAAAAAGCAAAATGAAAGTAAAGCTTCTGACAATTCTTTACTTTTAATGCAGGTAAAGACGATGATCACATCAAAGCTAAGCAGCAAAGGGCAGACGACCATCCCAAAGGAAATCCGCAACGCATTGGAACTTGACCCTGGAGATCGTCTTGCCTATGAAATCAGGGAAGGGGAAGTTGTCATCCATCCTCTGGCTGGTGATATTTTTGATCACAAGGGGACAGTAGAACCATCTCAGCGTCCCGAAGACTTCAAAGCGGTCCGAAAACAGGTCAAATCGTCAGTCGCCGACCGGGTTGCGGAGGAGTGATAATGCAATCCCACGTGATCGATACAAATATCTTACTTCGCATCCTTACTGAAGACGATCCAGAACAAACGGCACGCTCCGAGGAATTATTGCGCAAGGCGGGCAATGGTGAACTGACGCTTTTTGTGAGTACGGTTTGTCTGGCAGAGATAGCCTGGACACTGGAATCATTCTATGGTCTCAGCAAGAAGGACATTGCGACAAAGCTCATTGCCATACTGAACACGGAGGGGCTGAAGTTTTCCCGGCGTCGCGTTCTGATCGATGCGATTATGCGGTTAGGGGAGTATGAGGTTGACTTCGCGGACGCCTATCACGCCGCAATCGCCGATGCTGAAGGTATCGACGTTTACAGCTATGACCGGGATTACGATGAATTCTCGGATATTACCCGGCGCGAACCCTGAACTTACGTGTTGAACAAAGTCGCAGATCCCTGTGAACCACCAACGGATGTTAGCGTTTTTTCCCCGGATGGCCACAGCAGTGCTTGTATTTGCGTCCGCTGCCACAGGGACAGGGGTCGTTCCGCCCCACTTTCTCGTCTTCTTCGGCGATGATCTGGCCGGGATTGGGGAGAGGTGAAGACGATCCGTCAAGGGCCGAAATGTCAAGCGGCTCGCGCCTGGGGCGGTTGATGAATTTCTCCAGCAATGTCGGCGGGTCCTCCGGCACCTCGTGGTGAAACCGAATCTCCCGGAACCGGTTCTCCACGAGCAGGTCCTCCAGTCGTTCCCAGCGTTTTACACGCCGGAGGTCCACATCGCTGATATTCGCCACCTCCATCTCATCGCTGTCCTCCTCTCCCCACACCGCCGTCATCACCAGAGGCGGCCTGGCGTTCTCGGTGATGCCCTGCAACATGTCCACCAGATGCCACACCATGGCTTCCCGCTTATCCTCCTCAATTTCCGCATGGGGAAGGCGTTCAAGAGCCATGAGAGCAAAACCCGGGGCCTCGTTCGCCTCCAGAGGATTCCACAGCATGGCAGCCAGACTGAAGGCGGCTTCCGCTTCGGTCTCATCCACCTCCACCGCTGTCCGCCAGGCTTCTTCGGCCTTCTCAAATTCCGAAAACTTCTCGCAGGCATTACCCAGTCTCCGCCACGCTTCCCCACTCTCAGGATTGTCCTCTGTGAGTTCCTCCAGATAACGAATAACCTTCGATGGCCTCTCGACGGGCGTCCCGTCGAGCAGCTGCGGGAGGACCGGTGCCACGCGCATCTCGTCGATGCTGTCCGCCTCTTCCGCCATCATGAGTCCGCCTATAAGCGGCGTGTAGGCCTCCTGTGTCAGTTCGTATGCGTCCTCCGCTCCGCAGTTCTTGCAGCGTATGATACAGGCAGGAACCACATTCTCCAGCAGTTCAGTATCCTCATCATACACGGCCTCAGGGTCCACATACGCCTTTCCAACGTCATAAGTATAGGTGCGCCCGCACTCAGTACACCGGGCGGGTAAATAAAGGTGGTCACCACCCAGCTCGTCCATTAATTCTCCACCCTCATCGAGGACAGCCATGCTCTGTTCCAATAATTGGGATTGTTCTTCGTGGGCTTTTTTCACTTCGGCGGGAAGGTCATCGTAGGATCCGTCCAACCGGGCCAGAAGCGCCAGACAATTGGCGATCTCGGGCTCCCCCGGATGCCATTCCCCCACCACTTGATCCAGCACTGTGGGATCGCTCAGATCGCGGAGACACTCCCACAGGGCATCGCCACCGGGACGGCTCAAGATATCCTCCGCATTTTCTCTGAGTAAATGACCGGCCCACTTTTTGTTGCAACAACTGAGAGCATCAAGAGTCTCCCGCAGGATTCCCGACCCGGCCTCCAACAACTTCGGGAAATTGTCACGGATGAATTCGGGATGAGACGCCAGATGATCCCCGATAAAGCTGATCACCGACAACCGGTCTTCCCCCTCCACTCGCCGTTCCTTCACTGCTTTGCAAAGTTCCATGATGCGATCACGCAAGGGATAGTGTCTCAGATGTCCCACAGTATAGAGTTTGTCCGCATCTGGAATTTCCTCATCCAACCACTCGTCGACGGCTTTCACCATATCCGCCGCTGGCGTCTCATCCTCCATGGCACTTTCCCACCGGTCAACGATATGCCAGCGTACCCGCGGCAATTCGGCATCATGAACGTACTCGACTGTCCGCAGCATCTCACTCAGGTCTTCGGTATTCCGGCATGTGCGCTCGATAACTGTTATGGCTAGCATTCCGCGCAACAACTCATAAGATGCTCTGACGGAGAATCGTTTATCATCCAGCACAGCTCCCCGATCCAGCATTGTGGAAGCCAGCGCCCGTCCCCACTCGAAAGCGTTTAGTCGATCCCCACCCTCCTCCAGATAACCCGGCAGGGTGAGAACGGCCCCCAGAAGCGTATTCCTCGCTGTCTCCAGTTTCTCTTCATCAAACGCCGACCGCAACTTTTCATCTACCTCATTCAACTCCTGTTCCAGATCCGGCATGGGCTGGAATGGTAGTTGAAAGGATTGACCCTCCATAGAAATTCCGGATGCCCGTATCGCACCCATTGGTGCAAAATCCACGAATCGCCCGGTCGCTTCCGTAACGGCCTCCTCCAGCACCTCCGAGCCCCATTCATCATCGGATCTTGCCAGCACGCCCACAACCAGTGCCATCAAGTCGGTTACTCTATACCGGATGATCGGTCCGATCAGAGCAAAACTGACAGGTAACCCGCCTTCTCCCCACCGATCCTGCAGAGTCCGCACAAAACTGTCACGATCCTCTCGGATCCAGAAGCCGGGCGAATACTCTTGCCCCTCCCCTTCATCATAAGCGTTGAGCATCTGCTCGCGCGCCGCCTCATCCCCCTTCGCGGCCAGTATGCTCACTGCCCGTGCTTTGATAGTGGGGGTTATATCGTCTCGCGAAACGCACGCATGAAGAAGATCGCCCGGATATTGTTCCAGCCGTCCTCTGATGGACCGCACTGCGGTCATGACAACCAATCGATCACTGTCCTTCAAACACTTGATGATGGCATTATCGAATGTCTCCTCTTCCCCAACGACATCGAGCCTCTTCAGCGCCCACATCCGGACGGAAGGGGCTTTATCGTCCAGGAAGTTGAACAGCTCTTTCTCCGTCCATATGGGAGCGTCCAAATCGTCCGATTTATGCTCTACTGCCATTTTTCAATCCTTTCAGCGCGGGACCGTTGTGTTCCACTGATTCACATCTGGCTTAGTTTATAACCCACTCGTGGCTCCGTCAATCATCCAAATCGATGGCAAACCGATGTTCAGAGACGCAGAAGCCCCGCTTGCGCGGGAACCCCAATGGTTTGGAGAATGCAAGGATTCAGAGATCCACGCATACAGAGAAAGAAGTGACAGGTGCCCCCCACAAAGCTTGTAGTTGCGGAGACTTGACCAAATGTGCGCCTGGTGTACAATGAAGATGTACAGGAAGGAGGAAATCATGACTCAGGTAAACGTATCCCAGGCCCGCAAGAACTTGAGTGAACTGATCCGGTCCGCCGAACATGGTGAGTCGATAACCATCACACGCAGGGGGAAAGAAGTGGCGCGTCTGATGCCTCCAGCAGAAGAACCGTCCCGGCCGCTACCGGAGCTGAAGGATTTCCGTGCGTCCCTGAAAATCAAAGGCAAAAGTCTCTCTGAAACCGTCATTGAGAAACGCGATGAGGAACGGTATTGATGGCTTATATCGACACAAGCATTCTCGTTGCGTATTATTGCCCGGAACCGCTGAGTGAAAAAGCTGAACAGCTGATCCGCGAAGTGGATCCGCCAGCGATCAGCCAGCTGACCAACGTAGAGTTGTGCTCGGCCCTGGCTATCAAAGTGCGGAGAAAAGAACTCATAGAGGAGGAAGGTGAACGGGTTCTTTCCATGTTCCAGATGCATGTGGAGGAACAACGATATTTGAACCTCCCCCTTAAAAACAGCCATTACGCTCTTGCCGCCAACTGGATTGGCCAGTTTTCGACCGGGCTTCGCACCCTTGATGCCCTCCATCTCGCGCTGGCGTTTTCTGAAAATCAACAATTGATAACAGCCGATAAAACGCTGTCCGAGAGTGCGGAACATTTCGGTATACAGTGCACTCTCGTGCACTAAAAACAAAACGGTATCGGAGCGCGTTGACTAGCCTGCATCTTACGGGTATCCATTTGACCAGGACCGTGCAGTTTATAATAGCCGGTTCAATTTATCCGTACAATCCGGGATAGCGGTAATTTTTGGAAACCGCAGGGGCACAGTCCCGCGTCGCCTCTGTCAGGCTTCCTCCCCCTCGTACCGTGATTTAACCACTTCATACGCGGCCTTGGGGCGTCTGTATTCATCCACTATCCCCTTGTTGTTCATCTCGCGGGGGCGTCCCTCCCACATTCCGGATGTTGCCCGCACGTCACAGAACTGCCAGATGGCCGTTCCCACCACGGCGGGATGGTCCAAATACACACGCAAGGACTCGTCCAGAGCCCGGCGCTGATAATTCTCCGACCATTTGGGTTCGGAGGGCTTGCGGCAACCGTAGAAAGCGCCCGCGCCGAATTCGCTCATGATAATCGGCTTGCCCGCGCCCCCGTTGCTGCCGGGAGAATCCAACCACTTGAGCGCCTTCTCCAGCTGCGGCTTCACGGCCTCCGGCCCGCCAGAATACCACGCGTCGTAGCGGTTCCACGCCACAATATCGACCAGATCCAGGCACACGTCGTCGGTACCCTTGTTGGATGCGAAGGTTATCGGTCGAGATGGATCGGTTTCGCGAAAAACCCGGGCCAGGCGTTCATGTTCCTCCCGGCCCTTTTCGGTGGTGGACTCTGATTCATTGAGAAACCCCCACATGATGATCGACGGATGATTGTGGTGCCAGGAGAGCATCTCACGGGTGGAGTTCAGCATCTGCTCCTCATACATCGGTTCCTCAAACGTAAAGTTTTTCCCGTGTGGCTCCTCCCAGACGTAAAAACCCAGCTCATCGCACAGATCGAGGAACCGCATGTCGTTGGGATAATGACTGGTCCGAATGAAATTCCCGCCCATGTGCTTGATGAGGTTCAGGTCGTTCATCATGGCAGAAAGGGGCAATGCGCAGCCGAACTGGGGATGATCCTCGTGACGGTTGAATCCCCGCAGCTGGATCGGTTCCCCGTTCAGCAACACCTCCCGGCCCTCCACAGACACCTCCCGAAAACCGACGCGATCAATCTTATCGTCCACCAGGTTCTCGGCTCCGTCATACAATCGCGTGGAGACCATATACAGAGCGGGATCATCCACATCCCAGCTATCAACCATCAATCCGGTCAGGGTATCGTGAACGGTCTTTTTTGACTTCGATGCGACCTCAATGTTTCCCAGACCCAGCACCTCTCCGGCCACTTCCACTTCAAGTCGCCCGCACCGGGGCTCGTCCGACCAGTTTCGGACCGCAACCTCCACCTGCAACCCCCAACCATCAACCTCCTTTTGCGGAGTGACCCGAAGCGTATCGACAAACAACGGAGGAACCGTCTGGAGTTCAACGGGCCGGGATATGCCGCCGTAGGTGTAATAATCCGATTCACAATGCAGCGCCGAATGGTCACCGAAGGTGTTATCCACGTGAACGACCATCTCGTGTTCCCCCGGATCCAGGTCCGGCAGGACGATCTCCCACGGCGTATATGCATCGTAGTGGCGCCCCACCTTCTCGCCATCCACATACACCGTTCCCGTGTGGCTCACCCCGCCAAAAACCAGACGCAGGCCACGACCACCACTCGGCCCTTCAAAGTGAGTTCGGAACCACCCCTGCCCCCGGTAATTCTCCAGACCCGGGATGGTCTCCCACACGGAGGGCACCTGGATGGTCTCGGGGTAGCGTTCGGGGAGTGTCGCCGCATCATCATCTCGCTCATCGGCCACGACAAAATCCCACAATCCGTCCAGCGATTGCACGGGTCGAATCTGATGTTCTTCGAATGTTCTCAGCATGGTAGAAATCATCTCCTGCAGGAGTTCAGAACTGCATTCTTGGAAAAAGCCGGGTCCCAACCACGGATCGGGATAATGAATCCGATTGTAGTGTTTTAGTCGGTTGTTGCAAACATATTCGATCAAGGTGGGAACGATACAAGTGGGGTACTATCGGCACACAACGACAACATCTTCTTGCTTGCCCATGCCTCATCACAGAGTTATATTGTCAGTATGAACATGCAATAAGCTGAACAAATAACCGGAACTTGCGCGGAGCAGTGATGAAACACCTGACAACAAGCCTGTATACCTTTGAAAAACTCATAGAGGGTAACTACCTTTATGTCGATAAAACTGAGTATATCTGGAACATGGTGCGAGAGCCGTATGGCATATACTTTCTCTCCCGCCCGCGCCGGTTCGGGAAATCCCTCACTCTGTCCACACTCAAGGCTATCTTCCAGAAGAAAAAACGCCTCTTTGAAGGCCTCGCGCTGGAGTCAAAACCCTACGAGTGGGAAGAGTATCCGGTTATACATATTGATCTGGGGGAGGTGCCGGCTTCTTCGGCCGCAGAACTTAACGAAGCGCTTATGTCCGTTCTGGACAGCACTGCCGAAGAATATGGAATTGCACTGACGGCCGGTACCGCATCATCGAGATTCTCCGAACTGATCAGAGCATTACAGGACAGAGGGAAAGTCGTCATCCTCATCGACGAATACGACAAACCCATCCTGGACAACGCAACAAAAGATAACGTGGAAAGCATCCGTGAGGTGCTGGAGAACTTTTACTCCGTCATCAAGGCCACCGAGCCGTATCAACGTTTTGTTTTTCTGACGGGCGTGAGCAAATTCTCCAAAGTCTCCGTCTTCTCCAAGCTCAACAACCTCACCGACATCACCATGGACTCCCGGTACGCGACCATGCTGGGATACACGCAGGAGGAGCTGGAGAAGTATTTTGCCGGCCATATCGACGCCATCACGGAAGATCGGGATGTTGACCGAAACGCCCTGCTGAAGCAGCTCAAAGAATGGTACAACGGATATAAGTTCCATCAAAACGCTAAATCGGTTTACAATCCCGTTTCAATAGGTAAATTTTTTGGATCCCAGGGAGAATTCAGAAATTATTGGTTCGAGACGGGGACGCCGTCGTTCTTGCTGAAACTGGCCCGGGAGCAACACTTTGATTTTGAAGAAAGACTCTCAAAACCCGTCGGCGAACTGGCGTTCTCGTCCTATGAAATAGACAAACTGAAACCGCTCGCGCTTCTGGTCCAGACGGGGTACCTGACGATCCGGGAGACGGAGGTGGAGGATCAGATCGTCTTCTATCATCTGGACTTCCCCAACAGAGAGGTCGAGGCCGCCTTTGAGGCCTACCTGCTGGATGAATACGCCGACATCGAAAAGGAAAATGTTGAATACTACGCGGCCATGATCGCAAAAACGCTGCGGAACGGGGATGTGGACGGGATGATGGACAAAATGAAAAAGTTTTTCGTCAACATCCCTTACGACATCCAGATTGACCGGGAAAAGTATTATCAGACGATCTTCTACGTTATCTTCCGCCTGATCGGGTTGTTCATCGAGGCCGAATCACGCACCAGCACCGGCCGCATCGACGCCGTGGCTCAAACCGATGACTACATATACCTTTTCGAGTTCAAACTGGACGGAGAACCGGAGGAGGCGCTGGAGCAGATCCGGAAGAAAGAATACCACCACAAATACCGGGATTCGGGAAAACAGATCATCCTCGTCGGGGCCAATTTTAGCACCGACAAACGGAATATCGAATCATGGGAGATCGAGCAGGTCCACACATAACCTGTTTGACATGTGAGAGCGATCCCATCATCCAGAAGAGAGGGGCTTCGTCCCTCGCTCACTGGACAGTTCAGTCCCGCCCAACACGAGTGACGACATGGATAAAACAACCGCCAATTTGACTCCCCCGTCACTATTTGGCATAATGGCCAAATAATATGAATGTATGCCAGGAAACAATTTATGAGCAGCGGGCCCGGGTCATGAAAGCCCTGGCTCATCCCAGCCGACTCATGATGGTCGATGAGCTGGCCGACGGAGAGCGGTGCGTCTGCGAGCTGACGGATCTGGTCGGAGCCGACATCAGCACCGTCTCCAAGCACCTGTCGGTGCTGCGGGAAGCGGGTATCGTCGACAGCCGCAAAGATGGCGTGCAGGTCTTTTATCGCCTCAAAACACCCTGCGTGCTCAATATGTTCAGCTGCATTACTGAGGTCCTGGAAGAATAGACGACCGCGGGCGTTTCAAAACCACAGGCGAATGAGTCAAAAATTTTTACCTTTTTATTTGGCGTCTTCGCCAAGTAATTCTGGAGATGGAAATGAAACTCAAAAACGAATGGACAAAACTGGTTTTCATGGTGGCCGTGTTTGCGGGCATGTTCTGGTTGCCGGTCGGCAGTGACTGGTTCTGGGACATCGTCCGTGCGCCGGTCAGTCTCGGGGAATGGATGAGCCGAGAACCGGTCTGGTGGATGATTCCCGGGGCCATCCTTGTTGGGTTATCGACCATGGTGCTCCGGAAGGAATCGTGGCGAAGCTGGTTATTCGGGCACTGGAAACCCGTGATCGGGGTCGGACTCACCCTGGTTTTTTTCCTCGTTCTGCCGCTGCTCACCGACCGGGTGTGGAGAAGCACGCGGGAAGCGGTATCGCTCGCCCGATGGTATGCCCGTGAACACGTCCTCCTGTGTCTGGTGCCCGCGTTTTTCATCGCCGGCGCCATCTCGGTTTTCGTGCGGCAGGAATCGGTCATGAAATACTTGGGGGCGAAAGCCAACAAAGTGGTGGCCTACGGCGTCGCGTCGGTGTCCGGCACCATCCTGGCCGTCTGCTCCTGCACGGTTCTGCCCCTCTTCAGCGGCATTTACCGGATGGGAGCTGGACTCGGGCCGGCAACGACGTTTTTGTATTCCGGCCCGGCGATCAACGTTCTGGCCATCGTGCTCACCGCCCGCATTCTGGGCTTCAAACTCGGCGCGGCCCGCGCCATCGGCGCCATCGTTTTCAGCATCGTCATCGGGCTGATCATGCATTTCGTGTTCCTCGCCGAAGAGAAGGAAAAGGCCCAGGCCCAGATGTCCATGCCCGATCCCGAGGTGGAGCGTCCCCTCTGGCAGAACGTCCTTTATTTCGCCGCCATGGTGGGCATCCTCGTGTTTGCCAACTGGGGCCAAACCGAGGACCCGGGTCCCATCTGGTCAACGATTTACCGCCTTAAATGGGTGGTGACCGGGGCATTTGCCGTGGGCCTGGGAAGCGTGCTCATCCTGTGGTTCGGGCAAAAATGGTGGAAAGTGCTCGCGGCCGGTGGAGCCACAGCACTGGGCATGGCCGTCGCCCCGCATGAACCGATGGTCCCGTTTGCCATCGGCGCTACATCCCTGTCCATCGTCCTGGGAAGCGAGCGGGGTGAAGGACGCGACTGGCTGGACCAGACCTGGGGTTTCGCCAAACAAATACTGCCTCTGCTGTTCATCGGCGTCATCATCGCCGGCGCCCTGCTGGGCCGCCCCGACCAGGAAGGGTTAATACCAAGCGGCTGGGTCGCCACGATGGTCGGTGGAAATTCCGTCCGGGCGAACCTGTTCGCCAGCGTGGCGGGCGCGTTCATGTATTTCGCCACCCTCACCGAGGTGCCGATCCTCCAGGGACTGCTCGGAGCCGGCATGGGCCAGGGGCCGGCTCTGGCTCTGCTTCTCGCCGGACCCGCCCTGAGCCTGCCCAACATGCTCGTCATCCGGAGCGTGCTGGGTACGCGCAAAACCATCGTGTATGTCTGCCTGGTGGTCGTGATGGCCACCATCAGCGGCATGATTTACGGGTGGGTGTTCGTGTGATACCAGGCCTGTCCAAAATAGCGTTTCGAGAAGCATGGCTCTTTGTCTTTATCATCGTCTTTACCATAATCTGCCGTTGTTTTTGACCGTCTTAGCATCGATAGAAAGGCAGACAAAGGCAAAGACGAAGGTAAAGATGTTAGATACACCTCCCCAAACATAATTAGGGGTGGTTTGCAAAATGGTCTGTATTCGCGGCTTAAAGTCCCCTGAGAACCCGTTTAAAGACCCATTTTTGAACGTTTTGGACAGCCCTGGTGTGATACAGGGACGGTATGCAAAATCCGCGATGCGAGATGCCTGATGCGGGATGCGGGATTAGAGATACGTGATATCAGGGAGAGTGTGACAAACTTTTACCCACTCTTTTCTAAGCGGCCTTGCTTGAGCTTCCCGAAGTTTTCGTGTCGTGTCTTGTTGTTTCATATGGGCAGAATCCTCCGCGCTTGCCGCGGAGATGTTTAGGTTTCAACCTAAAAAAACGAGATCAAACGAAATAAATCCGCCGGGCTTGCCCCGGCGATTGTTAGGTTTTTTGCTCTTCTGACTCCC
>CAZXYF010000070.1:0-14249 GCA_964644705.1 uncultured candidatus Brocadiaceae bacterium
GTATGAATCCGCCCCGCTGGGGCTCAAGGAAACAGAAACCGGAACAAACTTTATTTCTGCCGCTCAGCGCCGGTTGAGGCGTACTTCTGCGCCACCCGAAGGTGCGCAAACAACGCGATAGGGCCTTCTGGCAGGGCGCTGGAGCCATCTTTGAGCCTGCGCACGAGTGATCTCCGGAAACCTTTGTTGTGCGAGAAAACCACACAATTGTCCTGATGGTTCGACATTACCTGTGGCTACCCACTGTGAGTTTGCACCAGGACCAGAACGTTGTAGAGGGCGTGTGTCCACACGGCGATGCCCAATCCCCGGGCCAGGAACACAGATCCCAGAATCAGGCCGCACATCGAACGGAAGAGAAACACAGAGGGTTCTATGGAATCGCCCAGTGATCCGACGTGGTGGGCGGCGGCGAAGAGGATACTGGAAATTACCAGTAAAAGCAGGGCGCAGAACACTTTATTCCAGAGGAAAATTTTATGGAGCAATAACGTTCCTCCGCCGATGAGCAGAAAGCGGAACAGTAACTCCTCATACACGGCGGCACCGGCCGAGAGCATCAGTTCTTTCCGAGCGGGCAGGGGGATGGACAGAAATTCTCCAGCGTTCTGTTCCAGAGTGGCGGTGGCGGCCGTCACTCCCTTGAACATCAGGAGGGCATAAATGGCGCTTTCCACCAGCATGATGGCCATGAAGGTCACAGAGAGCGATCCCCGCGAGTGACTTTCCCACAGGCCATAGACGAGTGCAATGAGGGCTGCGACGTTGAGAGCCGTCGTAACGGAAACGCCCAGCAGGGGCAGGGGGCCGGTCATCCAGACCTCGGCCAGGTTGCGGGTGTTGCTCCCGCTCTGAATTACCCCAATCTGATACAGCACCACCAGGGGGAGAATGATGATGAGGCTGATGCCCAGACGCCGCGATTCGGAGACGTAGGATGGACTTGTTTCCAGTTCCCGTTCATCATCGGTGGGCGTTTTATCGGTATCGCTCATCAATCTCGTCTTTCCTGCAGCAGGTAAATTGATGGGAAACGCTCACCTGGAGCATTTCACAAACCTCAATCGTGCATCCCGTTTTTTGCTCTGCGGGACGGTCTTTAATCTTCTCAATATATCAGATCAGGCCAGCGGCGATCAGGAGTAATCCGACCGGAATGCAGTAGGCGGCGAACCAGTGGAGTTGCCCACGTTTGACGATTTTGAGCAGGTAAGTCAGACATATCCAGCCCACCACGGCTGCAGTCAGAGTGCCGAACACAAGGGCTGTGACCCGCCCCCTGGATAAGGCATATCGTGATGGGTGCTCAAAGATGTTCAACGATTCAAGAGTCATGGCCCCGGCGATGGCCGGCACGGCAAGAAGGAAAGAGAATCGGGCAGCAACGTCGCGATTGATCCCGAGAAAATAACCGGCGACGATTGTAATGCCGGAACGGCTTACGCCGGGCAGCAAGGCCAGCGTCTGGGCCACTCCCACCAGAAAACCGGGCACAGGATGCACACGGTCCAATTTTTCCGTGGAAGCATACTGGCTGGCGAACAGGATAAGCCCCGTTAGGACCAGGAAAGTGCCCGTCACCGGCAGCCCCGAGGTGAAAAACCTTTTTATTGCCTCTTCGAGAAATACTCCGGCCAGTCCGGCCGGAATCGTGCCCACAACGACGGCGATGCCCACGTAAAACATCGGTGCTTCGCGCTCGATGTGGTCGTGAGAAGACCGCCTGACGAACAGCACACATCCGCGCAGGGTATCAAGGAACAGATTCCACAGGTCCTGTCGGAAAACGACCAGGATGGCCACCAGAGTGCCGAAGTGGAGGCTGACATCGACCAGAATGCCGGTTTTTTCATATGCAAACAGCGTCTGCGTGGCCACCAGGTGTCCCGAACTGCTGACCGGCAGGAATTCGGTGGCCCCCTGAATGACGCCGAGCAGGATATAGTAGAGTATCATGTTCACTCCGGGCCCCTCACCTTCCTTCCGGCATGTGCGCCACCGCAATGCCGGAAACCGAACAGGTTCCGATCAGAGGCAATTATTCAGCGCTCTCTTCGGGCGTGGCGTCGGAGGTTCCCCCGGCGGCCTCCTCGGTGGGTTGCCCGGTAGTGCCTTCGGTGGTGTCCGGCGATTCTGCTTCCTCGCCGGATGTGGTTTCCTCCGGGATCGTGAATATCTCCAGTGCCTCCTTCAGCACTGCGATTTCCTGCTCCAGGGCTTTCTTGGTGGCGGCCAGTTCAGTGTAATCTTCCAGCTCTTTGAACAGGTGAGGCTCCTGTTCAAACTGGGCATCCACATTCTCGTTCAGGGACTTGATTTTCTCTTTAACCGTTGTGATTTCCTGTGCGACATTATTTTCTTTCGCCCTGGCGATCTCGGCTTCCAGTTTTTTGGCTTTTTGGGCGAGATCTTTTTGTGTTTGTTTCAACTGCTTCTGCATCCGGGCAGTTGCTTCTTCCAGCGAATCGAGCTCCCGCCTCAGCCGTCGTCGCAGTGCTCCGACTGCCTGTGGATCGGTGACCTGTTCCGAGCGAACGACAAACCCGTCGGTCGTGTTATTGATGTTGTGGATAAGGTTTTGGGCTTTTCCTTCCAGCTTTTTCATCAGTTCCCGGGCCTGTTTGCTCAGGGTCTGGTTGGACTTGACCACTTTATCACTGAGTTTCTGGAGATTGTCGCGCTGATTTTTCAGGAAGGTGGAATAGTCCTGTTTGGCCTTTTTAACGTCTTCTTTGGAGGCATCTTCTTTGAACAGGGCATGGATTATTTTCTTCTTCTCCTCCCCCACACGCCGCAGGATTTTCAGGACGGTTTCACGTCCCTCAGTCTGGGCTGCTTTGCGTGCCTGATTTTTCTGTTCCTCGATGACGCCGGTCAGCTGTTTTTTGAAGCTCTGCCACTGTTCACTGACTTTTTTGCCGACCGTTTTCTCCAGCTGTTTCAGTTTTTTGGCTTTTTCTTTGATCTTTTCCCGATGCAACTGGTTGATTTGATCGAAAAGATTCTGGCGTGCTTTGATGGCTTGTTTCTCACCGCTTTCGCCTTCTTTCCAGTCACGGACAAAATATAACACGGCATCTTCGGACGCTTCTTCGGCCCACGGGTATGGCCGGTCGCCTACGATTTCCGCGGCCTTTTCCCATTCCTCAGGGGTGGGCAGGCGCAGTTTGAGAAAACGGGCCAGTTCTGAGGCCTCTTCCCGGTTCAGGCCAGTAACCGGATCCTGATAATCGATCATCGGTGATTGTATCCATTGAGGCACTTCCTGACCGGTGGAGTTGAGGTAATTAACGTATTGTTCCACGCGAATGGGGTCTTCTGTGACGAATACCTCTTCTTCGATTCGGGCGAAACCTTCGGGAACCTGTGACTTTTGTGTTGTTTCCTGCTTTCCGGGCGCTTTCTTCTCCGGTTCGGGTTCCTCTTTCCGGCATCCAGCGGCCAGAGCAAGAACAAGGACAATCAGAATACCAAGTGGACGGAATTTCATCGCAATCCTCCTGTGAACTATGTCGATTTGTGTCTATGGTTGATGATGATGGAACGATGTTCGCGAAAACGAAAACCGGCAATTATGTTAACGCTGGTATTGTACGTCATCCAGGGGGGCGATTTCCAGATTCTGTCCGTCAGTCCCCCTGATTTTCGAGTTTTTCTTCCAGTTCCTCCACTTTCGACTGCAGGTCGTGGATGGTTTTGCGCATGTCAGGAAGCCGACCAATCATGGCATTCAGGCGCATTTCTTCCCGAAGCGGGCGAGCGGGGACTCCCCACATTTTGCTGCCGGCC
Organism: uncultured candidatus Brocadiaceae bacterium; assembly: GCA_964644705.1. GTDB lineage: Bacteria > Planctomycetota > Brocadiia > SM23-32 > SM23-32 > CAZXYF01. Next base: position 3,790 of record CAZXYF010000070.1, read on the forward strand.
TCGACGTCCTGTGCGGCGCCGGTTCCGGCCGCCAGAACCGCCCCTTCACCAATTTCAATATGATCACGCATCCGGACATCCGCGGCGAGGACGGCCCCGCGCCGCACCGTGCAGCTTCCTCCCATGCGAGCGTATCCCGCCAGGATGCAGTGATCCTCAATCACGCAGTTATGGGCGATGTGACAGTGTTTGTCGATTTTTACGCCATTTCCAATGGAGGTGTCTTCAAGCATTCCCCGATCGACTGAGCTCAGCCCTCCTATTTCCACATCATCACCCACATGGACGGAGGCAACGTGCTGTTTGCGGTAGCTTGCGCCCTCCCGCTGGACGAATCCAAATCCATCATCACCAATCACGGCGTTCGGACGAATGACGCATCGGCGACCAATGTGTACGCCCTGGCAGACGGTGACGTGAGGGTGGACGACGGTGTTCTGGCCGATATGCACGTCGTGTCCGATGTAAGCGTGCGGAAAAATTACCACCCCGTTCTCCAGCGTGGCCCCCGGTTGAACCACGGCACACGCCCCCACGCTCACTCCGTCCGCCAGGCGGGCCTCCGGGCTGATAATGGCCCTGTCGTGGATGCCTTCCGGTTGCTCGGCGGTTTCCTGAGACAGTGATTCAAGAACATTGAGGAAGGCGACTTCCGGGTCCTCACAGATGATCTGGTCCCCCGGGAAGTCGGGAATCTGTTTGGAGACTATGAGGGCAGAGGCACCTGATTGGGCCGCCGTTTCCCGGTATTTTTCCTCGGCCACGTATCCAATGTCACCATCGTCGGCGGCGTCCATGGGGGCAACGCCGGTTATTTCTCTGTCCGAATCGCCGTGCAGCGTTCCGTTCACGAGCTCAGCGATTTCGCCCGTCGTCTTTGTCCACATCTTTTCATCTCCTCCGTGTTCGTGTCGGTATTGTGACATCAGGGGGCAGCGGGGTGCAGCAAGTGCGGCGAATTCCCGGTTGGCCGGGCCGCTGGAGCCGGATCATCAGTTTCCAGTGAGGATCGCGGAATCCATTCTGAAGAACCCACCACGACTCCTTTTATTGTATGAATCCGGTTGGTGTCGTATTCTAAAGTCAGTATTCAGTGAACCTCGTGTGTTTTGTGATGGCCCACTGCTGTCCAAAACGTTCAAAAATGCGTTTTCAAACGGGCTCTCGGGGGACTTTGAGCCGGGAATACAGCCCATCCCCCCCAATTACGTTTTCGGGAGATGTATCTAACATCTTTACCTTCGTCTTTGCCTTTGTCTGCCTTTCTATCGATGCTAAGACCGCCAAAAACAACGGCAGATTATGGTAAAGACGATGATAAAGACAAAGAATCATGCTTCTCAAAACGCTATTTTGGACAGGCCTGGTGATGGCCCACTGCCGGGTTTTGTCCCGGTAGGGGCGTACCTGTGCACTAAAACGGGTAAACTACGCAAAACGACAGGACCTTCTGGCAGGGCACTGGAGCCTTCGTCTGCCGAATACATGCATTCTAACGGCCACCAGAAGTAAAGAAAAGCATTTCTGCTGTGGAAGTCGCCTGTCCACCGACATACATCAACGGGAGCGCTTCCTGTTCATTTAGCCGCCCAACTGAGTTCACCGACCAGAAAAAATGAGGATATGACATGACCGCAGATGCCGACAGTGACTGGATGCACAAAACTCTTCGTGAAGCGGAGAAAGCCGCGGGGGAGGGGGAAGTGCCCGTGGCAGCACTGGTTGTGGCGGAGGGGGAAATCATCGGGCGCGCACACAACCTCCGTGAGACCTTGAATGATCCCTCTGCCCATGCGGAAATCCTGGCGTTGCGCGAGGCTGCCGAATCCCGTGGAAACTGGCGCCTGCACGGCACGACCGTCTATTGCACGCTGGAACCGTGCTGCATGTGTGCGGGGGCTCTGGTGAACGCTCGCGTCGATCGAGTGGTGTATGGACTTTCGGATCCCAAGAGCGGTGCATGTGAATCGGTTGCCCGTATCCTGGACATCCCTGAACTGAACCACCGGGTTGCTTATCGGGGAGGCGTGCTTGCGGATGAAGTTCTGGGGATGATGCGGGAGTTTTTTGAAGAGAAGCGTTCGTGAAGAAGTTTGCCGCCGTGACGGCGGTGACCCATTCCAAAACGCTTCCGGAGTGTTCGGACGACGGGGCCACCAAGGCATTTTTTGTGTAGTTCTGGGCGGTTCCTGTAGTGAACTCATTTCCCGCAATCGAGGATGATCTCATACATCTCTCGAGCGTTATCCCGGTAGTCAAATTTCGTGCTGACGGTTTCGCGCGCAGCATCGATACATCTGCGACGCAATTCCCGGTCATCGACCATCCGTTCTATCGCCTCAGCCAGTTGTGCATCATTGCCGGGCGGAACCAGTAAGCCGGTTTCCTCGTCCTGCACCGCTTCAGGAATGCCACTGAGCTTGCTGGCCACCACGGGGACCCCTGTTGCCATCGCTTCCAGAATGACGTTGGGCAACCCATCACGATCCCCACCGGGGGCGATTATGCTGGGCACGATCAGCAAATCGGCGTTTGCATAGACGTTTGTAATGTCGGCGTGGGGCACATGCCCAATCAGGCTAACGTGATCATTGAGCTGTAGATCACTGACCAGAGAGCTCAGCTCGGATTTCATGGGGCCGTCGCCAGCGATTGTGCAGTGTACATCAAGCTTGTGTCTCAGGCGACGGCATGCCCGTATAAGTTGCTCAAATCCCTTTTTGCACACCAGCCGACCGACAGCTGCAAGCTCGATGGCAGGGGAGAGGCGATAGGTGGGCTGGAAGGGGAACTCCCCCAGGTCAACACCATGATGCACAACGCTTATTTTGTTTTCCACAGGGCGGGGAGAGTGGGAAAGGATGTGCGATCGTGCCGCTCGTGTGCACGTGATGCAGTGATTGGCGGCATCCAGCCGCCGGTAGAGGGAAGAGCCCGTGCAGTAAACGTCCCAGGCATGAGCTGAAGAGGTCACCGGTATTCCCAGCTGCCGCCCCATCATGAGGGCGATGTCGGTGGTGGTGTGCATGAAATGGCCATGGATGTGGTTCACGCCCAGGTCACGGGCGACTCGGGCAAATCCCATGGCGGCGGGAGCGTTGCGCAGGGCGTAAACCCACTGAAGTGGGCAGGTCCAGGTCAGGTGGGTGGCACATGCGAGTGATTGCCCTAATTGCTTCCAGCCCTGTAAGATGTCTCCCCGGGTTAGATCCGGGCGGTAATATGATGGACAGTCCGTTCGGGATCGTCCCGCTCCTTTGTTGAGGGCAAAAACCACGACATCGGCGCCGGCTTCCTCGATTCCCCGAATTTCATTGGCGATAAATGTTTCGGACAGAGGAGGCCATTGGTTCACAACGAAGGCGATCAGTTTATTTGGATTGGTCCCATCAATCATAACGCGTAAATTATAACCAGAGTGACGAGCGGAAAAAATGCGCGAAAATCCGGGGGCGGGTTATATTTGGGAGAAGATACAATGTCGGCAGGGCCAAAAATAAAGAGTGAGGAGGATGTGGTTGATACGGGAGGCAAGCGGCATCGGCCTCTGATCCCCCTGGTGCTGGGGTTCGCCGCCGGCATTGTTCTGGATGCCTGGCTGGGGTGGCCGACCGTCGTCTGGCTTCTCCTGGCGGCGGTATGTCTGATTTGTGGATTGGTTTCAGTCTGGCGAAACTGGGGCGGGCGAACGGGCAACTGGCTGATGGCGGGGCTTTTGATGGTGTTGTTGGGAGCTGGATGGCACGGTTATCGCTGCGGGACCAACCTGGATCCTCGGCTGGCCACCCTGTTGAAAAAACAGCCGGGGAAGAAAAAGAATTACCGGACGGTTAGAGCGCGCGTTCGACGCGATCCCGAGCTGTTCCTGTGGAAGCGGCCGTTCGGTAATCAGCCAAGACAGCTCTGGAGGTGTGACGTAGATCTTGCCGCCGTCAAGACGGGGCCCGGTCAATGGACTCGGGTTGGAGGGGGGATAACTGTGTTTGGTAAATTCCCGGCACCCAGAATTACATCCGGCGATCTGGTGGAGTTTCCCGCGGAGTTCTCCCCCAACCGCGGGCCCACGAATCCCGGAGAGACCAATTTCCGAGCCATCTACCGTCGCAGGGGGAATTATGGTCGGGCGAGCGTGCAGGCGGGAGAGGCCGTAAAAGTGGTGGAACGGCCGGCCTGGTACAGTTCGCCGGAGGTTTTCCTGGGCCGGCTGCGAGGCCGGGTGAAAGAACGGCTGGTGTGGGATGCCCGGGGCCAGTTCACGCCCCTGACCACTGCGTTGATGCTGGGTGAGCGCGGTGGGTTTACCCGATCCGAGTGGAGACTGATGGCGGAGGCGGGGACAATCCATTTTCTGGCGATCAGTGGCCTGCACGTTGGGCTGTTTGCCGGAGTCGTCTGGCTGTTACTGAGGTGGATGAAGTTTCCATTTCGGTGGCGTCCCCTGCTACTCATCGGTGCGGTGTGGGGATACGTGGTATTCATGGGTAGCCCCGTGTCGGCGCGGCGTGCAGGGTTGATGGTTACGATCGTAGCGGCGGCGCCCCTGCTGCGCCGGCGACGCGACTCGGTTTCAGCGGTGCTGGCAGCAGCCCTTATCATCCTGATCGCGCACCCCGGGGAACTTTTTTCCGTGGGGTTCCAGTTTACGTTTACCGCCGTGTGGGCGTTGTTATTCTTGTACCCGCAGATTGAGAGGATAGTCTGGCCCTGGCGATCGGTGATCGACCGCCTCCAACAGCCGTCTCAACGACTTTTCAGCGAAGATGTGCAAGATCTGGCGGGACGATACATTGCTCTGTCGCTCTGTGTGTGCATCGCTCTGGCTCCCCTCACCGTCTATCATTTCAATCGTTTCTCGCTGCTGACTCCGATCATCAACCTGGTGATATGGCCCCTTGCGCTCGTGCTGATCGGCGTCTCGTTTGTCATGATTCCCGTGTCTCTTCTTTTGCCCTGGCTCGTCAGCCCCATGCTTTCCGGCACCAGTTGGCTGGCGGGGTGCATTCAACTGGTTCTACAACTGTTTTCCCGGTTGCCCGGATTCGTCATTTATACCCCGTCACCACCCGCGTGGTGGATTGTGGGATGCTACGGAATTATTGCTCTGTGGGTGTGGCGCCGGGCCATCCCGCGCGGTCGCCGGCTCTTCCTGACGGGGGTGGCGGGATTGATCTGTGCATACGCGGCGATCGGGGTGGTGAGCGGAAAACCGGACGCGATGGAGGTCTGCCTCACGGACGTGGGGCATGGCCAGTGCATGACGTTTCAGCTGCCCGATGGACGGACCGCCGTCTATGACGCGGGATCGTCGTCCACCAGCCGGGCGGAGGTGGCGGGTGGCGTTTTATGGCGCCGGCGGGTCCGGAGGATTGGCGCCCTTCTGATCTCCCACCGGGATTCCGATCACTGTAATTTTGTTCCCTACCTGGCTCGCCGTTTCGAGATCGACAATCTGTTGTTGCCTCCGATGCAGGCCGGTGTGGCCGCGGGGGCGATTGAAAAGACACTGACGGGGGTATCAGCGACGCGCTCAGTCCTGACGGACGGGGTGGAAGTGATGGGAGGCGGGCTGGAAACGGTCTGTCTTCACCCTGACCGAATGTTTCTGTCCCGGACGGGGGTGGATGACAACAACTGCTCGGCCGTAATGCGTTGTTCGTATCGAGGGTGGGACATTCTACTGACCGGTGATATAGGAGGGCCGGCCATCCGCCATCTGACGGAGCATCACGGGCAGAACCTTGGCGCGGATGTTGTGATTCTCCCCCATCACGGGGCCTGGGCCGAGGGGTTGGGTAATTTCTTGCGACTCGTTGATCCTCGGGTGGCGCTTGTCAGCACCGACAGCCAGCTTCCCGCTCGGACGGCCCGGGTGCTCAATGGGCTGGGCCTCTCGGTCTGGTCCACTCAGAGGGAGGGGGCGGTGACCCTGAGGATCAACCGAGAGGAGATAAGGATTGAGGGCTACAAATCCGGCCGGACGACGCAAGTGCGTCAATGACGGGGGGCTTCACACCGCGCGCTATACAGAGTCGATCCCATGTCAGTTTGTAGTTTGCCCTGACATAGAGGGGTAACGTAGTATATCCTCACTGTGTTTTACGTATAAAGTCGTCCGTTACTGGAGAGCAAGATGTCGCAAAGAAAAGTTTATCTGGATACCGATATTGGCACGGATTCTGATGACGCGGTTGCTCTGGCCTATCTGCTGTGTCAGAAACAATGTGATCTGGTTGGTGTGAGCACCGTGGGAATGGATAGCGGGGTTCGGGCCCGGTTGGTTGATGCAATTTGCGGTCATATGGATCACCCGGATGTGCCCGTTGTCGCCGGGGCCGATCGGCCGCTGTTTCCCAGTCCCTACTGGACCGATCATCCCGTTGATCAGCGCACAATTTTGGACGACTGGCCCTCAAGTCGTTCCTACACTCCCAATCAAGCCATCGCTTCGATGCGGGAGGCGATTCGGAGCGATCCGGGGGAGGTGGCGTTGCTGACCCTTGGTCCACTCACCAATGCTGCGCTGCTGGCCGCCACCGATCCCGAAACATTTGCCCGGCTGGATTCGGTCTGGGTTATGGGGGGGACGTTTGACTACGATCCCGATGATCCCTCCAATGACTGCAACATGATTCTGGATCCTGTTGCGGCCGGCTCCTTTTTTCACGCCAGCTACGGGATCGATGATGAGACCGTGCGGGCATCATTTCCGCCGGTGTACGTCGATAGCGTCGGGGCGGGCCGGGGGCTGGCGTTGACGGGCGAAGAAGCCACGGAGGCCCTTGCGGGCGAACATCTGGCCCCCGTCCGGGCCTGTTGTGAGCACCGCAACAGACTGATCGACGTCACCGGACAGGGTATGCATGATCCTTTTGCCGCCATGCTTCCCCTCCGCGATGACCTGTGTGAATTCGAAAGGGGGCGAATCGGCGTCACACTGCGTGATCACGGTCTGGGGCGCGGCGTGGAATTTAAGGGTGATGAACGCACGGGGATCACCCACTTCGAGGCGGATCAGAACGGTCCCCACCGTCTGGCTCGAAATCCGGACCGTGAAAAGGTGGTGGAACACCTGACATCGGTCCTGCAGAAACGTGGTGAATGACGGATTAAGGATATTGGCTTTCTTTTCACAAGATGCATGGCTTTAAATATGGAGTGATAATGTCTCAACGAAAAGTCTTTCTCGATACGGATATAGGCACGGATTCGGACGATGCGGTGGCGCTGGCATATCAGCTATGTCAGGAGCAGATTGACCTGCTTGGCGTCAGTACGGTGGGAATGGACAGCGGCGATCGTGCCCGAATTGCCGATGCGATTTGCGATCATCTGGGGCAGCCGGAGGTGCCGATTGCCGCCGGGGCGGATCGACCGCTTTTCCCCAACCCCTACTGGACGGATCATCACGTGGATCAGAAGAGGATCCTGGAACGCTGGCCGGCGAGGTGCTCTTACGCGCCCAATAACGCGCTCGAATTGATGCAAAAAACCATCCTGGAGAATCCCGAGGAGGTGGCTCTGGTTACCGTCGGCCCGCTGACGAACGCGGCTCTTCTGGCGGCAACCGCCCCCGAAGTGTTTGCCCTGCTGGATTCGGTCTGGGTTATGGGTGGGATTTTTGATTACGATCCGGCCCAACCGGAGCTTGAGTGCAATATCATTCTGGACCCGGTCGCCGCCGGAAATGTTTTCCACGCCAGTTATGAGCTTGATGATTCCACCCGGCGGGCAGGCTTTCCCCCCATCCACGTCGTCAGTCTGGATACCACTCGCGGTCTGTCATTGTCTGCCGAAGAAGCCAATGAAGCCCTGGGCGGAGAACATCTGGCGCCGGTATTGGCCTGCAACGCATCTCGCAATGAGATTACAGAATCCGGCGGGCAGGGGATGCACGATCCCTTCACGTCGATGCTGACGGTGCGGGATGATCTGTGCGAGTTCGAGACCGGCCGAGTCGGCATCACGCTCATTGATCGTCGGCCCGGGTGCGATGTGGCATTCGGTGGAGACGAACGCCTGGGTGTAACGTATTTTGAACCGGATGAGAACGGTCCGCACTATCTGGCCCAACGGGAGGACCGGGAAAAAGTAGTGGAGCATCTTATTTCTACACTCCAGGGATGATGCAGTATCGGTGCAGTGTGCGTGGGCACATGCCACCACCAGCAGCCAACAAACAGTTTGGTATGAGTTACGATCCACAACGGGGTAAAACCGAGATATGAGATCGGGAAAAAAGGCCAGTCCTGTAACCATCTGGGATGTGCTGCTGTTTTGTTTCCTGCTTTTTATGTTCCTGGGGCAGTTGCAGGCGCATGATTTGTGGTGGCATCTGCAGGCCGGCGGACTGGTTCTGAAAAACATGGCGGTGCCGGAGGTGGATATGTTTTCCTACACGGCCGCCGGGCGACCATGGGTTTATCACTCGTGGCTGGGGGGGCTCGTGTTACGGGTGATGTATGATTACGGTGGACTGGTCGGTCTGATCACCCTTCGTGCCATCATTTTTGCCGCCAGTTTGGCCGTTGCCGCGCTGGCGGCTCGCTCGCGTGGAGTCAGCAGAGGATTGGTGGCGGTTCTTCTCCTGGGCTGTGTCTTCCAGATTCAGATGCGCGCATTGCTGCGCCCGTATGCTTTCTCCTTCATATTTTTTGCCTTTTTTTACTATCGGTTGCAGCAATCTTTCCAGCTTCAGTCGAAACCGGGAAGCACAAAATGGTCGTTTATGTGGGGGGAGCAGGCACGACTGCTTTTGCTGCCTGCATCGATGATTCTCTGGGCCAACGTGCATGGTGGTTTTCACGTGGGCCTGTTGTTGTTAGGGGCGTTCGGTGTCGCTGAAATGGTGCGGGTGGCCACCCGCACCGGTGGCGATTATCTCCATGAGTTGCTGGTTGGTTCCCGGGGGACACGCTTTCGTGCCTATCTGTTCACGGGAGTCTTGAGTTTGTTCGCCACCCTTCTCAATCCCTACGGCGCTGCGGTCCTGACGTATCCGATACGGGTTTTCAGCGAGGTGAGTTTCATCTCCCGGATTGCGGAGTGGCAGCCGGTGGAGCTGAATCTCGATTTTGCGGTGTTCTGGGGTATGGGCGGATTGCTTTTCGTGTGTTTCTTACGCACCTTCTGGATGGTGCGGCGACGCGAGGATGCGGCCGGCCATCTCGGACAGCTCCTGGTGGACGTGATGGTAGCGGGAGGGTTTTTCCTGCTTGCGCTACGTGCGGTGCGTAATGTGAGCTGGTTTTTACTGGTGATGCCCGCGATTCTGGGCTACCATCTCGGCATTCAGCGACACGTGAAAGACCGCACCATGTCCGCACGACGACGCTCCGTTTATGGTATTCTGGCCGCTGTGACGATTCTCGCGCTCGGATGCTGGCACATTGGGCAGTTGGATATCAGCGCGTTGATGGATGAGGAGTTTCCGGGGGAAGCCTGCCAGTACCTGGATGATCACGATGTTCCCGGGCGTACCTACAACGTGTATGAATGGGGAGGCTATCTGATATGGCGTCGCTGGCCGGAACATCGCGTCTTCATTGACGGGCGATGTCTGGTGTATGGGGATGAGTTGATCAATGAGTCGTTTTCCGTTGCTCGCGGGCGGGAAGGATGGCGGGATATTCTGCGAAAATACGATGTCCGGTCGCTGCTTCTGCGGTACGGGGAGTATGACAGCGTGCATTTTTTTGAGGGCGATGGGCAGTGGGAATGCATTTACTGGGATGACAGGGCGTTGATTGCGGTCAAGAGGGGCACGGCGAAGGCGTTGTCGCGGTATAATCTCACCAATCCTGTTACTTTTTCCGATAGGTTGGAGGAGGAACCGACGGAGGTCGTGCTGGAAGAACTCGACAGGGTACTGACTGCACACCCCACTTCCTGGCGGGCCTGGATGTTCCGTGCGCAGGCACTGCTGAAAGAGATGAAGAAGCGCAGAGGGCCCGGTGAAAAACTCACGCGCTCGGCCCGCACCGCTGCACGCCGTGCGGTTGAACTGAGCGGGGGCGCGGAGGAGGCGAAAAAGGTGCTGGAAAATATCAGCGGCGGGATGGGATCGGAATGATCGGGGCGAGGGGAGAGTGGAAATAGCTCGATTTCGGTATTTTCAGGTGCTGTCCAAAACGTTCAAAAATGCGTTTTCAAACGGGTTGTCCGGTGAGTTTGAGCGTAAGCATTCAGTGAACCACGTTATTCCAGATGGGCCTGCTGCCGGGCTTGTCCCGGTTGAGGCGTACTTCTGCACTACCCGAAGATGGCAAACAACGCGATAAGCGGTTAGAACCTAATCATTCGCTTTCGTCGGCTGTCAGAGCGTAGGCCCGGAAACGGCCGACAAAGGCGATGGACGAAGGAACCCGACGAAGGCTCCGGAACGCGCGGACCTTCGTCGATCACCTTCATCGTTCGCCTTCGTCGGCTGTTAGAGCGTAGCCCCGGGAAACGGCCGACAAAGG
>CAZXYF010000071.1:0-3633 GCA_964644705.1 uncultured candidatus Brocadiaceae bacterium
CCTGTGCCGCGGCCTGTTTGCGTCGGCCCGACTGCACGGGTAGGTTATTTCTTTGTGCACTTCCATGCTGCATACTGACGGGCAAATGGAAGAGTTTTTGAGCGTTACGGAGGTGAGCAAGGTTTATGAGTCAGATCGACGAGTCAACATTACGCGGTATGGTTGGATCGTATCTCCCGGCCAGCGGAGATGGAATGAGGTTTACGCCCATCCCGACCGGTAAGTTTAATGATTCCTGGTTCGTGGAAACGGAGCACGGGGAGTTCGTCCTGCGCGTGGCTCCACCCCACGACGACGTTTTTTGCTTTTACGAACGCGACATGATGCGGCAGGAACCGGGTATTCACTCACTGCTGCGCGAAAACACATCCGTGCCGGTGGCGCGGATTGTGGCCTACGACGATTCGCACGAGATAGTTGAGCGCGATTTCATCCTTATGGCGGGTCTGCCCGGCATTCCGCTGACCCGGGCGTCCCGGGTGGACGAGGCAAAGGTGCTGAGGCAGGTGGGGGAAAATCTCCGACAGGCCCACGAGATTACGGCGGATCAGTATGGTTATCTCGGGGAGCATCGACCGATGTCCCCGCAGGAAACCTGGGGGGAGGCCTTTTGCGTGATGTGGAATCAACTCATTGATGATGTCGTCGATGTGGGGCATTACGATGAACGTGTCAGTGGAAGTCTCCGTGAGCTTTTGGAAGAACACCGGGCTCTGTTTGACCAAGAGGTGGCGTCCCGGCTGCTGCACATGGATGTCTGGGCGCAGAACATTCTGGTCGATGAGCAAAGCACGGTAACGGGATTGGTGGACTGGGACCGGGCGCTGTGGGGTGATCCGGAGATCGAGTTTGCCGTGTTAGATTACTGCGGAATCTCAAAACCACCCTTCTGGGAGGGATACGGGCAGGAGAGGGATCAGTCCCGTGCGGCCGAGATTCGGCGGGTCTTCTACCTGCTGTATGAACTGCAGAAATATATTGTGATTCGGGAGGGGCGGAATAATGATCCGGCCGGAGCCCGTCGGTACAAAAATCAGGTGCTGCAGATTGCCCGGCAGCAACTGGGTGTGGAAATACGCCCGCTTTAGTGCACAGGTAAGCCCCTACCGGGCCAAGCGGGGCAGCAGGCCATCACAAAACACGTGTGGTTTACTGAATACTTACGAATGCAGTGCCGGGGTTGATAGTTCGCGAAAAGGTGACATACTGTAACATATGGGCGCCGAGTGATATATACGGGTAAAATTTTTGAGGAGGTTATCATGTTGACTCACAGCCGAAGCGCACAAATGCTGGGTGTGGCCGCTGCATTTGCTGTATCACTGCTGGTTGCATCTATGATTGGCTGTCAGAAGGGGCAGATCGAGGAACAACAGGAAAAACCGGAACAGGTCAAAAAAGTTGATGACTGGCAGTATGAGCTCAAACCATATCGCGAGAAAAAAGGGCAGGCAGTGAGTGCGATGATGAAACGGAGGGGCTTTGGTGGTGGTCGCGTGACGGCTTCGTCAGCGGCTTCATCACGTGGTGGAGTGGGGCGCGCCAAAAAGGAGCTTGGATTCGCCGTGGGCGGGGCCAAGGACGTAAACAACATGCGGGACAATGTCGAGAACGGTTATCTGCCCCTGCCCAGCGACATCACCTGCGAGGGGCTTTTCTACGACTACTATTTCGACACCGGGAAACGGGGCCGGGCCGAGCATCTATTTGAGCCCTCCTATTCCCGGGCCGTCTCGCCCGACCCCATTTCCCGGGAACCGGAGCGGTATCTCACCGTGGGGCTCAATTCGAACCTGACCGAAGAAGCGTTTGAGCGAAAAGATCTGGACCTGGTCATCGTCATGGACGTATCGGGCTCGATGAATGCTCCGTTTGACGAATATTATTATGACGGAGGAAAGAAGAAAGAACTGGCCAGAGAACAACGAGAGAAAAGCAAAATACAGGTGGCCAGAGAAGCAGTGCGCGGTCTGATGGATCATTTGCGACCGAACGATCGGCTGGGCATCGTGGTGTTCAATAAGCGGGCCATTCTGGCTAAACCACTGAGAAAAGTGCGTCGCACCGATATGACGGCCATCCGTGGACACCTCGATGAGTTGCAGGCCGGCGGAGGCACCAAAATGTCCGCCGGAATGGAGATGGCGACCGAGCTTTATAGTAAGCTTGAGGATCCCGATCCCACGAAGCGCGAACAGCGCATCATTTTTCTCACCGATGCCATGCCGAACCTGGGGCGCACCCGTAAGGAAAGCCTGGGAAATATGTTCAAGAAGAACGCGAAAAATAAGATCTACACGACGTTTATCGGAGTCGGCGTGGATTTCAACACGAAACTCGTGGAAGCCATCAACAAGGCCCGAGGGGCCAATCACTACAGCGTCCACAGCCCCCAGCAGTTCAAAAACCGTATGGATCGCAACTTTGAATTCATGGTTACTCCTCTGGTGTTCAATCTGCAGTTGCAGCTGGATGCAAAGGGCTACCGCATTGAGAAAGTTTATGGATCGCCCGAAGCCGACGAATCCACCGGCGAACTGATGAAAGTGAAAACCCTCTTCCCCTCCCGCACAAAAGAAGGGAAAACGAAGGGAGGGGTGGTGCTTCTGAAACTCCGCCAGACGGACGCGGAGGAGGATCGGATTGTCCTCACGGCGTCCTATGAGGATCGCAGTGGGGAGACTTTCAACGTGACCAGGGAGGTTAACTTTCCGGCGGGGAAGAAAGAGTTCTACGACAATACGGGTATTCGCAAGGCGATTCTGCTTTCGCGCTACGCCGAGATGCTGCGGAACTGGACGACGGACGAGCGTGAAGCGTTGAAGGATGATGAACCGGTGCATCCGGTGATTACCCGGAAGACCGGGATTATCCCCTGTCCCCCGGAGCGGCCCCGCCGGCTTGGTCAGTGGGAACGGAAATCGGTTCGTCTGCAGGTCTCCGATACTTACCGAAAGTTTTTCAAAGGATTTTTGCACTACATGCAGTCGGAAATGGAAGCGCTGGGGGATGAGAACCTCGAACAGGAAGTGAAGATTCTGCAGAAATTGGTCAACTGGTCCCGGAAAGGAGAATGAGAGGGATCGCTCTCCGATGTCACCGCTCCAGAGTGCGGGATTATCCCGGATGAAGTCACACATCAGGAAAAACACTCATCGGTTTTATTGGTTATCGATGCGAAGTATGGCAAGATATATGCAAACAAATTCACAAAACAGGGGACCCGGACAATGAGGTATGAATCTTACGTGAATGCCTGGCGGCGGAGGAAAGCACGTCAAGAACAGAGACAGCAGAAGCGTCGCCAAAAGGTGATGGCCAGAGTGAAGGCGGTGGGCGATATGCTGAAAAAACGTTATGGAATTGAAAAAGCGTGGGTTTTTGGGTCGATAGCCTATAAGGAACGTTTGTTCCGGTCGGATTCAGATGTCGACATTGCCGTTGAAGGCCTTGATGCGTCCGAGTTTTATAATGCATGGCGTGATGCTGAGGATATGTTGGAGAGATCAGTTGATCTGGTGGACATGTCCGATGTGAGCGATGGGATGAAAGAGATAATACGAGAACATGGTGAGGTGATTGGCAATGATTAGTCGATACGTCCGTTTAAAATCGGAGCTTCAGACGGAACTG
>CAZXYF010000071.1:3733-14156 GCA_964644705.1 uncultured candidatus Brocadiaceae bacterium
CTGTGGCATCCCGACGAGGAGAAGCTGTACTGGGTGGATATACCCCGCGGGCGGCTTTTTCGGTATGACCCAGCGACAGGGGAGCATGAAAAATGTCTGGAAACGGAGGCCATCGGTGGTTTTACCATTCAGGAGGATGGGGCGCTCCTGCTTTTCATGGCGCAGGGGGCGGTGCGCGTTTGGCGTGATGGTATTATTGGGACGGTTATTGAGGATATTCCGAGGGAGCGCGAATCCCGATTTAACGACGTTATTGCTGACCCCGAGGGTCGGGTTTATTGCGGCACGATGTCCACATCCGACCAGAAAGGGCGGTTATACCGCCTGGATCGTGATGGGTCGCTGGAGGTCATGGTTGAGGGCGTGGGCACCTCCAACGGGATGGGATTCACCACTGATCGCAGTCAGATGTACCATACCGACACCCGGGCGCACAGGATTTACCTCTACGATTACGATCGGGCCAGCGGGAGCCTCAGCAACCGCCGGGTGTTTATTCATGCCGACGACGGTCCGGGTCGGCCCGACGGTATGACGGTGGATGTGGAGAATACGGTCTGGTCCGCTTTCTGGGAGGGCAGTTGCGTGGTTCGATTCAGTCCGGAGGGGGAAGAGCTGGAACGTGTTCATTTCCCCGCGCCCAAAGTTTCGTGTCCCGCGTTTGGGGGGAACAATTGGGATCAGATGTATGTTACGACGGCGGGGGGCGATGAGCGTGAGAATGATGGTCCCCGGGCCGGTGCGCTGTTCCGCTGTGACCCCGGAGTGGAAGGTGTCCCCGAATTCCGTTCACGGGTCGGGATTTGATCCGGGCGGTTCCCGCTCCATCAGACGGCGGTCACTCGGTGGTGTCCGTAGCCTCCAGAACGAAGACGGCCCGATCGTCGGTCTGTTCGGCGTCTCCGCAGTGATCGATGACGGCCTGCAGGATCCGAGGTGGCATCCTCTCAACCGGTTCGTGGATTGTGGCCTTCAGCACCTCCATCAGGCGTTCCTCACCGAACTGTTCGTCCGACTCATTGAACGCCTCAGTCACCCCATCGGTGCACAGGACGAAACGGTCGCCCGGGTTCAGCTGAATCTCATTCTGCCCGTAGGCGGCACTTTCGGTGAATCCCGCCACCGGACCTGTTCCCCTTCCCGTTTTAGTGACCGATCCATCCTGGGCTCGGATGACCATCGGGACGGGTTGGTGTCCCGCGTTGATGTAGGATAAGTGCCGGGCCTGCGGATCATAGACGGCAAACACGACGGCGGCGTAGCTGCCCTCCGGAGTGACGTGGCTCAACAGAGAGTTGAGGTTGCTGAGGAAATTCTGAGGGGAATCCCGATCAATGGGGGCCACCTCGAAAGTGGTCTTGATGATTCCCGTAATAAAGGCACTGGCCATCCCGTGGCCGGAAACGTCTGCAAAAATGAGGCCCAGCGTATTCTCGCCAATTTTTTTGTAATCGTAATAGTCGCCCCCGACCTGCATCTGTGGCTCAAATTGATGGGCAAGACGCAGAGTTTCCGGCCAGGGTTGATCGTCCTCGGTAGGAATGAGCTTGCGCTGGATTTTCTGGGCCCGTCCGAGATCCTCTTCGATTCGATTATGGGCCCGCACCAGCGCTTGGTGCCGGCGTTTGATCTCTTTTGCCTGATGCTCCTTGTCATACTCAATGGCCCCGATAGTCTCAAAAACCACCATGACACCGGCCCCCAGAATGAGGGCGACGCCGATGCCAATGATCAGTATCGTTTCCGTCGGCAACGCTGTGAGCTGGCCCAGAATGCACGGCACCAATGTCAGCAGTGCTGCCAGCAGCCCGTAGCGCGGAGCCGCATGGAAAAATGCGCGATGGTCCGGGAAACTCCCCACCTTCTGCATGTACGCGGTGGCAGCGCGAGAAAACGTGAGAGTGCAGTAGCTGTTCTGGAGGTGCAGCACCCCATCTTCGTCTAACCGCACGTTTGTGCAGGAGATGTGCATGCCGCCAGATGAACGTATCGCAGCGGCAACCGCGTCATGATGGGTCAACTTGTCCCACCAGCTGGTCTGTTCGTCAGAAAGTTCGCCCCGGATGCACCAGAGAAGCTGGAGGGTGTCGAGGATCTGATTGGATTCCAGATCCGACTCGAGGGCCAATTGTTGTACGCCCAGACTTTCCAAAAAATCCGACAGGTTCCGCCATGGTTCCAGCTGCCCATCGTGCGGGCGGACGTGCAATGTCTTTGTTCCTTCACTCGTGCCAAACCGGGGGACATCCGGATTAACAACGCTCTCCTCTTCTATCCGGGAGGAGAACCGTCTCATTTCACGCCCGACGGTCCGGCAGGGGAGAAGGACCCGGGAGATAAAATTGTCGATTACAGCTGCGGCTTTGGGCCGCACGGGCGGAGGAGCAACAACATCGTCATCTGGTTCTTCCAGCTCAACCTCCTCTGGCATTATTTGTGTTCCTCCAATTTCTTGTGTTAGCCCGGATTTTACGGGTGATTTGAACCGATCATGATAGATCCTGAGGTTCCGGTCGGCTACCAGACGTTATCGCCGGGCGGGGCTGCACAGATCGCAATAACGTGTCTTACGGAAGCTTGGCAGCTGTTGAGATATCTTCCGCCCGGTTTCTCAGCGTCCCTGTTATTTCGTGGGGGGGGCGTCTTCGTCTGCGCTGAGGGCTATCCAACGTTTTCAAACTCATCCTTCGGGGCCCCACAGATCGGGCAAAACCAGTTGTCCGGTAGTTCATCAAAGGGCACGCCAGGCTCGATCCCCCCGACAGGGTCACCTTCCTGGGGGTCGTAAATGTATCCGCAGGGAATGCAGCGATACCTGTCCATTGCGCCTCCTTTCATTGTTATTCGGAAATCCGTGTGGAGCGGGAAGTCGGATATCACCTGGATCGCACAAAGATGCCGGGAACGGAGAATTGACGCTCCTATCCCCATCCAGTGAATGTATATAGCATATTAGGCTTTGTGGGCGGCGCGCACAAGGACCTGAGGTCGGGGATGGGGGATTTGTTATTCCTCGTGCACTGGCTATAATGCTGACAGAGATCATTGTTGGCCTAAGTGGGTGCGCATTCACAACATCAGGTTGGATCAACGTGCTGTATGAAAACTGAGAAAGGATAACCGACACCCTTCACAGGCGGAATATGGAGGAGGACCTATGAAATCCAGTTTGCACAAAGCATTGGTACAGGCGGGTAAGCTACTGGTCAATCAGGAAGAGGCGGAGGTTCTGGTTGAGCCGCGAGCCAGGAAAAGAGGATTCTGGTTCGGTGGGGGGAATATGGTGGTGGCGAAGGATGATTCGCTCTGGCTGGTCGGACGATATCGCAACAGCGGGGATTCCCGGACGGGGCTCGAGGCAGGTCCGCGCGGGGCGGAGCTGGCTCTGATGCGTTCTACGGATGATGGAGAAACATTTCAGAAGGAAATATCGTTTGGGAAATCTGAGGTGGCTCCCCCCGGAGAAAGGGTGCAGTCGATTGAGGGTGCAAGTCTGATGACGGGAGAATCCGGGGTTGAATTGTACGTTTCGTCGGAGAAAGAACGATCCTATCCCGATAGCGTTTCGGAGTATCAAAAAGCTGGAACGGGGGTGTGGAGTATCGATGTTTTGACGGCGCCCAGTATGGAGGAGCTGCGTGGAGCGGAACCGCAATCTGTTTTTAGTTGCGACAAACCATGCTGGCTCCATGTGAAAGATCCGGTGGTGCGTGAAATAGATGGACGCATGACCATGATCTATTGTTCTCATCCGTTTTCGTGGGGCAGTACAAATACCGGATATGCTCGTCTTTCGGCGGGGGAGTGGATAAATTGTTCGACCACGGTGCTGAAGCGAGGTCCTGCCTGGGATGTGGCTATTTTCCGAGTGACCGAGTGTTTGGAGCTGCCGTCGGCGGGCATTCTGAGGAATCGTGAGCCGTTGAATTTATATTTCTATGATGGCGGGGAGTGTTTGAACGAACACGGAAGTGATCGGCCGGTAGGATTCTCGTGCGAGGAAATCGGTGGCCTGGCCGCCGGTTGTGCGGAAGAATTCCCGCACATGGAACGTCTTTCCATGCGCAAACCGCTTTTCGTATCGCCGCATGGAACGGGCTGCAGCCGCTATGTGTCGATATGTGAAAGGGAGGATTACTACCTGGTTACCTGGCAACAATCGCAGCCGGACGAATCGCAGCCGCTGGTGATCAATCGGGTATCTCGAAGCGCTCTTGAAGAGGTGCTGAGTGCCTGAACGGTCAGGGGGGCGGTTATTCCAGATCGAGTACCCGTCGAACGGAGCGGACAACCGCGCTGAGATCACTTTTTTCGCTCAGGTAGCCATCGGCGCCCAGCCGACGCATCTTGCGTTGATTCTTTTTGTTGCTGACCCCGTTGAAAATCACCACTTTCATCTCTTCGTCTGCATCTTTGAGTTTGGGAATAATCTCCGGTATATCATCCATGTCGATGGATTCGTCTGCGGCATCGATGACGATGGCGTCCATCTGGCGTTCTTCAAGCACCTGCCAGGCAGTGTCTATGTTCAGGGCGACTTCGCACTCAAACATGGGGCCACTAAATTGATCACGCAATTCGTCGATAATATGCGGGTCTTGCTCCACCAGCAGGAGCCGGGAGCCTCCCGCCTGTCTCTGAGACAGACGCATGCCAAACCCTTTCACTTCCGGGAAAGATGTAAATCGAGTAACAGCGTTACTTATGTACTACACGGGGGCAAATATGATAACTTCTGGCTCCGGCTCGTGTCAATTCATTTGCTCTGAGTGGTCCTTGGCAACTTTCCTCAGGTTGCAGGCATGCATTCTATCCATCTTCTTTTTGATTATACCGGCGCGGACGATACAGAGGGCAGGGATGCACGGATTCAGAATGGATCTGTGTATGCCCGTATTCCTGCATTTTTGAGTGATGGGATGTTTTCTGGATGCCTGAATACGTCTTTCACCCGCGAAAGCTGAGCAGAGTGATACAGGGACGCTCAGTCCTGCATTTTTATTCTGAGACCGACGTCGTGCAACTTTTTTGCCAGTTTGGGCATGGTCGGGCGATCCTCCTTCTGGTGGGCGCAGCATTGCAGGATCAGCCTGGAAAGATCGCGGGGGATTTTGTGATTGATGTGATGAGGTGGAGTGGGATCGACCGTATGAGAACTGGCGGCCGCGGCAGCAGAATTATTTCCCTGGACGTAGGGGAGGTTCTCTCCCGTCGTCAGCCAGTACATTGCCCCACCGATGTTATACACGTCCGTGCTCGGTCCCAGGAGCCCGCCGGTTTGTTCGGGCGCCAGGTACCCGGTTGTGCCTTTGGCCCCTTTAGTTTTTGATCCGATGGGGGTGGCGAATCCGAAATCTATAATTTTGACCTCGTTATTGGCGTTCACGATAATATTATCGGGTTTCAGGTCGGCGTGTACATAATCATTTTTATGGACATATGTGAGAGCCCGGCACACTTTCGCCATGATGTCGATTATTTCCGTCAGTGTATAGTCCGGGTTCGCCTGCAGGCTGGTGCCGGAGACGTATTCCAGAAGGAGACAGGCCCCTTTAAGGAAGAAAAATTTACGGAAAGAAAAAAAATCATGCCGACGCACAATCTGCGGGGGAGCGTTTTCCGTTTGGGTAAGTGCAGACAGGACCTTGTTTTCGTTTTTGAGATGTTTGATCGCTTTCCGGTCGGCTTTATCCTTCAAACAAACGAATTTGCCCGCGTAGAGAGAATCACCTTTCCGGTGTTTCATCTTATAAATGACACTCCGAGCGCCTCGTCCCAGGGGACGCCCAATCTTGTAATCGGACATTCTCCCGAGAAGATCTCGCATCTCCGGTGATGTCTGATGTTTTCTGGGTGTCATAAAGAAGTATGTAGAGCGGGTTTATGGGTAAATATTCAGTGAACCACATGCGTTTCGTGATGCCGTACTTGCCGGGCTTGTCCGGTAGGGGCGTACCTGTGCACTAAAGCAAGCGCACGACGCAAAACGATAGGTCCATCTGAGATAACGTGGTTCACTGAATACTTACGTTTATGGTTATGCATAGTGTATCCACTGGGAATACGCGGACCAACCTGCGTATCGTGCCGTATTTACGGTAAAAGATGGATATATGACACGGCCAGTATATGCCCTTATCGTGGCTGGCGACCGATTGGCCCCTCACGATATACCTGTTTCCCGATCGCGACCATCCGCAAGTGTATCCCGAAATGGGGCCAGAAGCAAATCGGTGGGGTATGTCACAGTGTGGCGCGGTCCCGCTCGGGAATTGGGAAGAAAAGGCCCGGTTTACGCTGGAAGGCGTGCGGAAAACCGCCTAAAATGTTCCGTGTATGAACCATGTCGGGCCGTTTTATTGAATGTCTAAACCTTAACTTTTTATCGGAAAGTGTATCTGATGGAAGAACAACCCAGAATCGCGATAGTAATGGGTAGTGACAGTGATCTGCCGGTCATGAAATCGGCGGTTGAGGTGGTACAGGATTTTGATCTGCATTTTGACCTTCGGGTGATGAGCGCGCATCGGTCGCCCGAGGCCACCCACAAGTTCGCGAGCGACGCCGAAGACAACGGGCTGGAAGTGATAATCGCTGGTGCCGGCGGCGCCGCTCACCTGGCCGGTGTTATTGCCTCCGTGACGCCCTTGCCGGTTATTGGGGTTCCCATGCCGACCGATCGGTCTGGTGGCGTTGATAGCCTTTACTCAACTCTGCAGATGCCCCGCGGAGTTCCGGTGGCGTGCATGGGCATTGGAAGCAGCGGTGCGAAAAATGCCGCGCTTCTGGCGATTCAAATCCTCTCCCTGGGAGATGAGGAACTGGCGAAGGACTTCAGGGAATTTAAGGCCAATCAGGTGGATAAGGTTGATGAAGCCAATCGGAAGGTTCAGGATTGGCTGGCGGAATGATGCAGCTAAGTGTTTCGTTGGGCAAAGATGTCGGCAGCCCCCGTTCCATATAATGACGCATTGCGTCTGGCGATGCGAGAGGCGGGGCGACTATAGCTATTTGCCCTGTGGCCGCGGGCCTTGCAGATGAGACCTGGAATCCCCACCTGTCAGCAGTATTTGGGCTAATACCCTCATTTGACACTCTCACGCCCCTGTGATATAAACCTAGCTCATTTCACGTCAAGGGGGTGGCCCCGTCTGGCATGCTGAGTGCCGAGATGTCTGCGCGCATGCGATGGCAGACGTGTTCTGATGATCGCATTATTTTCGTAGTATTCTCTTATCTGAATAGAATGTAGAAGACTGAGTAGTTAAAGAGACAAGGAGATTATCTGTCATGGATATTCCAGAGATTCAAGCCTGGTCCCGCGAGGAGAGCGGGACGCGGCCCAGCCGGCGTTTGCGCAAGAGCGGAAAAATCCCTGCCGTGATGTACGGCCGGGGTGAAGGTAATGTCATGCTGGCGGTCGATGAGGATGAGATTGAAGAATTGTTGGCCCGACATGCGCTGATCTGGCAGATTAATGTGGACGGAGAATCGACGCCAGTTCAGCTGAAGGAAGTGCAATACGATGCACTTGGTGAGAAGGTTTTGCATGCCGATCTCGGGCGCATTTCGTTGAGTGAAACTGTTGAAGTAGCCGTTAGTGTCGAAACTGAGGGTGAACCAATTGGTGTGCGTGAAGAAGGCGGCGTGCTGGAGGTGGTTCGGCATGAGATTGATGTGGAGTGCCTGCCCACCGAGATACCGGAAAACATCACTGTTGATGTGAGTGAACTCGATATTGGAGATGACCTGCGCATACATGATCTGGACCTGCCGGAAGAGGTCGAGGCGGTCGGCGAGCCCCATACAGTCATCGTGACATGCGTTCCTCCCATGGAAATGGTGGGCGAAGAAGAGGAAGAGGCCCTTACCGAAGAATTCATGGCCGAGCCCGAGGTTATCGGTGCCGAAGAGGAAGAGGAAGAAGAAGCCGAAGAGATTACAGAGGAAGCCGAGGAATTGGAAGAGTAATGCCGGTTCTGCTCTTTGCGATCGACTTCCCGGCATGGACTTTCACAAAACGAGGTGTGTGTTGTGAAATATCTGGTGGGTCTGGGCAACCCCGGTCGGCGCTACGCTAAGAGCCGGCACAACTTCGGCTGGCTGGTGCTGGACCGTATTGCTGAATCCAAAAACGTGGTTCAGCAGGACCAAAAATGGGATGCTCTATGCGCCCGAACGGACGCCCTCACGTTGGTCAAGCCCCAAACGTTTATGAACCGCAGCGGTAAAGCGGTCCGGCAAATGGTTGAGGAGGTCGGGGCTGAAGCGAAAGACATACTTGTGATTATGGATGACCTCGATCTGGATTTTGGCACTGTGCGATTACGAGCCAGTGGATCATCGGGCGGGCATCGTGGTCTGCAATCGATTATCGATGCACTGGGATCGAAAGATATACCGCGTCTTCGTCTGGGTATCGGACCATGTCCGGCGGATTTACCCCCGCGCGAATTCGTGTTGCAGGAATTCACGGAGCCAGAGTTGTCCGTCGTGACCCGATTGGTTCAGCATGCGGGAGAAGCGGCGTTGTGCTGGGCCAGAGATGGAATTGAAATAGCAATGAGTCGTTTCAACTGTCAGATAGATTGTCAGGAACAGGATTAGATGTCGGTCAAACGATGATTGGTCGTTGGCCGCGGACCCATGTCGTAAATGGAGGAGAAGGCGTTGAGTAAGAACTTATACGAAGCAATGTTTTTGGTGGACTCTGAAAAGGGCGGAGAAGAATTCCCAGCCCTTATCCAGCATATTTCAGATCTCATGGAACGCAACGGTGCGGAGATCGAGCGCATCGAAAAATGGGATGAACGTAAGCTGGCGTACACGATTCGTGGCGCGGACCGGGGCATATACATACAGGTGCATATGCTGGTGGAACCTGATGATGTTGAAGAACTGAGGAATGCTATCAACCTGTCCGAGGAAGTTCTGCGGGTCCTGATACTGACCTGTGATGAGGTTCCACCAGCAGCGGGACCGATATACAACACCGATGGGGAAGAAATTGAGGCCCCTGAGGAAAGCGCATCTGAAGAGTAGTTTATCAAATTATTTGTCGATCCATACTTCGCAGGCGAGGAGAAATGGTTTATGGGATATGTCAATAAGGTGTTTCTGATGGGCAATCTGACCCGTGATCCTGAGTTGCGGTACACGCCCAGCGGAACCCCGGTGTGTGATTTTGGGATGGCGATTAACCGTAATTACACGACGTCGGATGGTGAACAGCGTGAAGAGGTATGTTTTGTTGACGTCACATTCTGGCGCCGACGGGGGGAGGTCATCAATGAATACCTGGGCAAGGGGGATTCCGTCTTTGTCGAAGGTCGCCTTGAGCTCGATCAGTGGGAGACGCCGGAGGGACGACGCAGCAAGCTAAAAGTGGTGGGCAACAATTTTGAGTTTGTCGGTGGTTCCTCGCGTGGATCTGGTGGTGCCCAGAATGCTCCCCAGAACCGCGGTGGCGCCGGTGGTGGATCGCGCAACCAGAACACGACATCGCAATCGCCGCCCCAGCAGTCCTCGCCGCAGAGTGACACTTCCCCGGGGGGCGGATCGGATGCTTCTCAGGAGCCTCAGGATGCGGGATACGATGTTTCCGATGACGAGATACCGTTTTAGTGTGCTGTGTTTGAGCGTAAAGAGATGCAAATAGTTAATATTGATGGATAAAGGAAGGAATTACTGATGGAAATATTACTCCGACAGGATGTGGACAACCTCGGTGAAGTAGGTGATGTGGTGGAGGTAGCCGATGGATATGCCCGGAACTACCTTTTGCCCAGAGAAATGGCCGTGCCCGTTACGGAAGCCAATCTTGACCGAGTTCGGCGTGAGCAGGAAGAGAAGAAACAGCGGGAAGAAGAAGAGATCCAGAGAGCCGAGGAAATGGCCGACGAGCTGGAGGGTTTTGTCTGTTTGATCGAGGCCCGAGCCACGGACAAAGGAGGCCTCTTTGGCTCTGTGACGGCCAAAGATGTGGCGGAAGCTCTGGAGGAAAACGGATTTGAAGGTCTGCGCGCCTCCAACATCGTCATCTCACGGCCGCTGGAAGAACTCGGCGATTATGACATCGAAGTCATGCTTCTGCCCGACGTGCGTGTGCCCATCACTGTTCGAGTTGTTCCGCCGGTTGAAGAAGCCGAAGAAGAGGAAGGCGCCGAGACTGAGGAATGATTCGGTGATGTCACTTTCCGCAGCAGGAGGTTGCAATCGTCGGCCGAGTATAGTCGGTGGTGTGAAAAAAGAGGGGTAGACGGCCGATCACAACAGGGGTTAGATGTCTTCCGGCATGGTAGGATGGCCGGGAATGGCGACCACTTCTGTTGGTTTCACTCTTATATCTAAACGACATACGCGGTTTCATCTAAGCGGGCCGAACTAAAAACTTTCGGGTTTCAAACCCGGTTTGGTGTCGATT
>CAZXYF010000072.1:0-14053 GCA_964644705.1 uncultured candidatus Brocadiaceae bacterium
AAACGGCCGACAAAGGCCATGGACGAAGGGGCTCGACGATGGCTCCAGCGCCCTGCCGAAAGGGGCTATCGTTTGGCTTGGTACGCCTGCTGTAGTGCACAGGTATGCCCTACCCGGACAAGCCCGGCAAGCAGGGCATCACAAAACGCACGTGGTTCACTGAATATTTCCGACCCGATGCCCGGCAACAACGCGATTGATGCATCTTAACAACTTGAAAAATAAGCCCCAATGCAACATCCTACTCACTTCAAACACGTGGTCCACCCGGGCCGCAAAAACGTCAGTTCTATCGGGGATGCTGCAGATGTGCGATTTCGACACCAATTTGACCACGCCGGAGGAGCGCTACAGGATGATGCTCCTCATCAGGCGTTTTGAAACCAGAATTGAACAGCTTTTCGAACAGGGCCGGATTACGGGAACGGCTCATCTGTGCATCGGACAGGAGGCCGCCGCCGTCGGATCGGTGGCCGCTTCGCGATCCAATGACCCCATCGTGAGCAGCCATCGCGGGCATGGCCATTTCCTGGCTCGCACCGGCGCCCCGGGGGCCCTGATGGCGGAGATGCTCGGCAAATCCACCGGCCCCTGCAAAGGTCGTGGAGGATCGCAGCATTTATGCGATGTCAATTCCTTTTTTTACGGCACCAATGGAATCACCGGGGGAGGCATCCCCACCGCCACCGGCCTCGGACTCCGGCAGACCAAAAACGATACCGATCGTGCCATTCTGTGCTTCTTCGGCGATGGCGCCACCAACCAGGGCACTTTCCACGAAAGCCTCAACATGGCCAGTATCTGGGACCTGCCCGTTGTCTATATCTGTGAGAACAATCTGTATGCCATGAGCACCTCCGTGGAAGATAGCATGGAGGTGGAACACGTCGCCGATCGGGCCGATGCCTACTCCATGCCGGGCGTCTCGGTGGATGGTATGGACCCGGACGCCGTCCGCAATGCCGTCACCATCGCACTGGAACGGGCCCGCGGGGGCGATGGCCCCACACTGATTGAAGCGCGTTGCTATCGCTTCTGCGGTCACTCCAAAAGCGACGGACTTGTTTACCGAACCCGGGAGGAGGAAAAATGCTGGGAAGCGGTTGATCCGATTCGGGTGGAGCGAACGCGCCTGCGCAAAGCCGGCATCCCCGAAGACACCCTGGACCAGTGGGGTGCATCGGCGGAAGATGTCATCGACCGGGCATATGCAGCGGCACAGGATGCTCCCACTCCTGACCGCCAGGAAGTCATCGTGTCACCTTATCGCGAGACGGACACCGCATCATGAATCAACCCACCCCCCAAAATTATCGCAGCGAAATATACGACGCCCTCCGCACGGAAATGGCGGCGCACCCGGCCACCCTCTTTATCGGTGAAGATGTCCGGGAATACGGGGGAGCTTTCGCCGTGACCCAGGATCTCCACGAACGGTTCCCCGATCGGGTCATCAACGCTCCCATCAGCGAAAACAGCTACATCGGCGTCGCCGTGGGCGCGGCTCTGGATGGTGATCCGGTGATTGCGGAGATCATGTTCATGGATTTCATCGCCCTGGCCATGGATCAGATCGTGAACCATGCGGCGAAGATGAACTACATGTATGCCGATCAGCTCTCGGTCCCGCTGGTCATTCGCACGCCTTACGGCGGATACCGCGGCTACGGACCGAGCCACAGCCAGACGCTGGCCAGCTGGTTCATGAGCGTGCCCGGCCTGAAGGTGGTCGCGCCCTCCGCCCCCGCCCATACCCGCAATCTGTTGCGACAGAGCATCCACGATGAGAATCCCGTTCTGTTTCTGGAACACAAACGGCTCTACGACGAACGCCTGGAGAACGGAACGGACGACCGCCAGCAACTCCCTCTTGGCCGTGCACGCACGATCCGCTCGGGGGAGGATGTCTCCATCATCACCTATGGCCTCACCGTCAAACTCGCCCGGCGCGCCGCCCGGGTTCTGGAGGACCAGGGAATAAACGCGGAGATCATCGATCTGGTGACCCTGAAACCCTACGACCGGGACAGCATCGCTGAATCCGTGCAGAAAACCGGGAAAGCGGTCGTGCTGGAGGAGGGAGTCGAAACCGGTGGTGTGGGAGCGGAAATCTGCTCATTCATCGCCGAAAACTGCCTGTGGGATCTGGACGGACAACTGGTACGCGTGGGGGCCAGAGACCTGCCCATCCCCTGCTCCCCGGAAGCCGAAAAAATGGTCCTGCCGGGCGTCCAGGACGTAGTCCAGGCCGCCAGAAAGACCGTCAGCGTATGAGATGACCGCTCCACCTCTCGCACCATCAGTTCTCCTGACACCGGTCGGCGGATCGATGAAGATCCGGACGACCGCGCGATCTCAATAATGGCTCCAGCTTCCCGCCCACGAACGGAGCTGTTCTCACAGCTGGTCCACTGACGACTGGTGAAATGTCCGGGAAACGGAAAGGAATATTACTCTCGCAGCCAGTTGTAAATTTCCTTCAGCACCTTCTGTTCGCGCTGCAGTTTACCCTCTTCGTCCTTCTCCCGGTAAATCCGTATGAGCATCCGGTGGGGACGGGGATCAAAGGGGTTGATGTCGATCACCGTTCGCAAATCCTCCACCGCCGCCTCCGTCGCCCCCTGCTGGCGATGGATACGGGCGCGAGTCAGGTAAAGCGGGAGGTAGTCCGGATAATATTTGCCCACTTCCGACAGGGTCGTTTCCGCCGGCGTGATCTGATCGCTGCGCATCAGCACGCGGGCCAGCTCCACGCGCAGATCGGGCGAGATCTTATCCGAGCGCTGAAGCGCCTTTCGATACTCTTTCACCGCGCCCCCCGGACGCTGAGCGTCACGTAGCATGTCGCCGAGTCGTATGTATTTCTGAGCATCCTCCGGCACGCTCCCGGACATACGTTCCTCTCGGGCAGTGTTGTCCCGTTTTTCCGTCAGCTTACGCGGCAGAACCCGCAGGCCCGGGATGGGATCCAGCGAGACGTCGTTCAGCCAGTTTTTCCATCGACCGAACATCTTGTCGGTGCTGCCGCCGGCCACTTCACTCAATGCACTGCCCACTGTTTTGCCCGATTCAATACGACCGATCAATTCTCCGAGACTTTCCACGCCATGTTCGGCGTTCAAATAATGGATGAAACTCACCACCTCCGCATACGCCAGCGCCACCTCGTGGGAACTGTCGAGTTTGACCAGCGATATGGCCATGTCCTCAAACGGTATAAACTGGTCCGTCTTCCGCGCCTCGGCCAACAGGGTGGACTGCATGGGAGTCAGTTGATTGGATGCACCGCCCTGCCGCCAGAGCGTCTCACTGTATTTGGCAATCCCCTCGTGCAACCAGACCGGAATGTCGTGTCCCGTTTTGCGGATCAAAACGTAGTGGGTGAGCTCGTGCGCCAGCGTGTCGGCCCACCGATAACCCCGCAGATACAGCCGTGGACTGGTGATCATTATGCGATTAAATTTGCAGATCGCCACCGCTCCGCTGGTCTTAATTTCTTTCATCGACAACGTCGTAGCCGTCGAGAAACTCTTCACATCCGGATATATCTCCACCCGGATTTTCGCCCGACCCGGTTTCCAGTCGAGATGTTTGGACAGAGAGATAAGGGACCTCTTCAGCACGGGGAATGCATAATCGGTGATAACGCCATCGATGGAGCGGGCATAGCTGATTGCGAAACGCCCACTTTCTATCGTTTTAAACGACTTGTGCAGCTCCTTCAGCTCCCCAATAATCTTCGCCAGATTTTCGGGCGGTTCGCCCCCCAGTTCCCTGATCTTTTTCAACTTCTTCCGGCACACCGCGTAACGTCCGCTTATGAAATCCGCCCGGGCCGCCACTTTATAGACAAACGGGGACTGCGGGTACCGCTGCATGAGCTGTTTTGCCGCCTCCCGCGCACGGGGCGCGTTCCAGCGGTCCACCGCCCGCCGTCCCTCCGCCAGCAGAGCCCGGTCAGCCGCCGGAATCGATCCCGCATCCTCACCCAACCCCACCGCAGCGAACGGACCGGATCCGAGACACAGGATCACCACGGTCAGATAACACAGCAATCGCTGCCGGCTGATAACAGTCACTGTACCAGCTCCTCATAATATTCCTGATTCGAGTCACGATAGAGATCCGGAAGGCCGCCCTCCAGAATGCGTTTGATCTCCCGGCGGAAATCCTCCGTTCCCCTGGGAGTGGTCGTTTCGGGAATACGGACGCGTCCGCCCGCCCTTCCCCTTCGACCTCCCTGCTCGGGCATTGCCGCCCGACGCCCCTGCATCTGTTGTTTCATCTGCTGCATGGCCTTGCCGGTTTTACCCTGTGCTTTCTGGAGCGCCTCCAGGGCCTTTTTCTGGTGCTGATGAGCCTTCCCGACTTTCTTACCGGACAGATCATCCGCGGCATTCTTCATCTCACCGCGTGCCCGCTGCGTCCTTTTGGTGATGGAGCTTCGCATTGATTCCCCGGCTTTCTTCATCACTTTCTGCAGTTTCGCCCCCACCTGTTTCTGTCGCTGCTGAAGGTTGTCCATCTTTTTGCGGGCGGCCCGTTTTCTTTGTTGTTGCTGCATTCTCTTTTTCAGTTTATCCAACAAATCCTTCAGCTCACTCTCTATCCTGCCCCCTTTTTGCAGGCTGTCGTTCATCCGATCCACCTTTTTCTCGGATATGCGCCCGTTCCGCAGGATACGCCTATACGTTTTCATCCTCCGGTTCAGCACCGACACACGGTCAAGTGACTTCTGGATACGCCGGTTTTTGAGCATTTTTTGCAGTTTCCCAGCGCCCTCGATCGCCTGCGGCAAATCTTCCCCCACACGGGTCGCGGCATCGGCCCCGGGAATGTGGCTCATTTTCCGGTAAATTTTCTGCAGCTTACGGCGCGTGGCATCGTCCACCGTCACCGAAGCAGCATCGGACGGCCGTGAAGACCGTGATCTGGCCATTTCATCGAGAGTTGAACGCAATTGGTTCCGCAGTTTCCTGTATTTATCCAGCCCCGGAAGGTTCCCCAGATCTTTGCGCAACGACTCGAGCTCGTTTTCAATTTCCCGCGCCCGACGGATATTACGTTCTATGCGTTGATTCATCATTTTCCGCATTTGTTTGCGGGCGGTCTCCCGCATTTCCTCCTGTGCCGCCGCGGTATCCCGAGCAACTTTGGATTGCATTTGGCGCACCTCCTGGAATCCCTGGTTGAGCTCACGCATTTTTTTCATCCGGGGGCCCAACCGATTTTTTGCAAGACGTTTTCCGGTCTGGTCGAGCGAGGACAGCATCTGATCCAGCTGTTTCTGCAGACGTTGAGCTTCCGTCATCGCTCCCTGCATCTGGCCGCTTTGCGCCATCTTCTTCAACTTTTCCAGAGCCGAAGTCACCTCTTCCCTGTTCTCGGCACTTTCCAGTGCGTCGGGATTGAAAAACCCCCGCTCAAGTCGGCGGACCGTTTTGGCCATCTGGCGTCGCAACCGCTTCATCATCCGTTGCATACTCTCGATTTTGCTCTTCAACCGGGCTTTCTCCTTCTCGCCCAGCTTCCCTCTGCGCATTTTCTTCAACATTTTACGGAGCGATTTCTGCATTTTCTTCAACCTTTTCGCCATCCGTCGCACCGCACGCATATGATCCATCTGGAGGAGATCATCCAGTCGGAGCACATCCTCCTCCATCCGCGGGACGGCCCATTCCGCCGCCGCAACGGTATCTTCCCAGCGACGCGTGAGCAGGGCAGCTTTGTTTTTGCCGCCCAGAATCCTATCCGATTCCTCCTCTCGACGTTTCAACATCTCTTTCAGCGCGTCAAACATACCCCCGTCCGCCAATGGGTCATCCTTCATCTTTTCGACCACCTTACGATTTGCAGTCAGAACTTTCAGCAGCTCGCGTCTCAGCCGCCGTCGCACCTCCGATACGCTCTTTTTGTTCCCGAGGGTGAGTTCAGTACCCAGCAGCCTCACCATGTTCCGCAGTAATTTCTCCTGGCGGGCCAGCAGACGGGCGTGCTGCATCTCATCAGTGAGCGACTTGATGGTGATGCCGCGACTGTACGAAGTTTTTGGGCCGGAGATGTTGTCCGCATCGCGGGCACCAATTCGAAAACTGCTTTTGCCGGTCGTTCGGAGTATTTCCGCGGGCACCACCCACTCATACGTGCCCGAGGCCCGAGTTTTCGACCCACCGAATGATCGAATCATCCGGGTTTTCATTTCTCCACTGTACCGAAATTCCAGAAAAATCTCGCTGAGCCCAAAATCGTCCGACCCCCGGAACCGTATGCGG
Source organism: uncultured candidatus Brocadiaceae bacterium (assembly GCA_964644705.1). Lineage (GTDB taxonomy): Bacteria > Planctomycetota > Brocadiia > SM23-32 > SM23-32 > CAZXYF01. The sequence continues at coordinate 6,273 of CAZXYF010000072.1, forward strand.
ACTGCATCGCCCCCCTCAAGATCCAGCACGTCATCCTCTCCCGGCTGCGGTATCACGCGATCAATATGGATCTCCGGCGCCGCATCCTTGACGATATTGATTTCATGCTCGGCCGTCCGTCGAGGGCTCGATCCAGCATCCTCGATATAGTAAGTGCCGCCGTCCAGAACACTGAATTCCACTTCAAATTGGGCGTCATCCCTTAATTGTAGCGCCCCGGCATTCTGCCCGTTCATCACCAGCCGCGCTCCCGCCACCTCCGGTTGCAACTTCCCGGTTAATCGGACGCGAGTTCCCGCCGGAACCACCAGTGTGCCATCCTCGCCCTCGATGTTTTTGGGGCTGCGGCCAAGATAATCCGGATAATAATAAGTTACCTCCAGATCTCTCATCTGCAGGCCGGCCATTTTACCAGCGGTGCTGCCCACCTGAGAAATATGTCCACGCAAACGAACAAAACTTGTCTCAAAGCTTTTCGGGGCAATCAATGCATACGTCAGCAGGAGAGCCAGCAGAAGGGCGCATCCGCCCAATGACCGGAACACCGGAATTTCCTGGACCGTCACCTGTGAAGATATGCCCCGCATCTCCTCCGCCGCCCGTTGAAGATAGCCCTCCGCCAGCGAACCGGAGAAACGATCAGAATCCTCGCTTGCTCGTCGTTCAAGCTGAACGGAATTGATGGGGGCATCCTCCAGTTCGGGCATCTCGCGCTGAATAAGCAGCGCAACCTGTTCGTCGGTCCGGTACCGATGGCGCGGTCGGATTCCAAAAAACCAGTAAGTGATGCCCACCAGCGCCGCCAGAATCGTCCAGTAAACGGAAGGGATCCGGGCAATTTGCGGCACGAGCTGGGCGGCAAGGATTCCAACGAGAAGATACGACAACCCCACAACAGCCGCCATGCAGAAGCCATGCCATCGGAGAAGGGTACACACCTGGCCCCTTACCTCATCAATCACCCGATGAAGCTCTTCGGTGTCTGTTTTGCCGGTCTCCGCCACGACCTGTTACCTCCAGGTCAGATGATGCGCCACGAAAAGAATGACCGCCCCCCGCGGCCGTCTATCATTCATTCTAAATGGGACGCGCCGCATTGTCTAAAGTTGGACGGGGCCAGGCGGAGACATCCGAGCCCCCTGACATCGGCGAGTTTCGCAACGGTTCGCCCCTCCGGGCCTGCCCTGGAGGACCAAATGAATCGCCACGGGCTATGGTTTGAGACGCACCTTCGGGGCTAACGGCACGACAGATGCGGTTTGTGAAATTTGCAGACTACGACGGGACCAAAGTGCTGAAACCGGAACGAACTTTATTCGGTCCGCTTAGCCCTCCACCGGCCCTCAAGCTATGTTTCTCTCCTCTGCGGGTTAGGCTCTGTCTGAAAAAGCGGATCTGGATTCGAGCGGCCCAATTCACCGCTGGCTTTGTCCGCCTGTATCGGCTTATCTCCACCGGATAGGCCTGCTTCGGCGTCCGCGCCAGCGGCGAATTGGACTACTCCCGCCTCCGCGTGGGCGCCGAAGCGCCATGCTATGGCGCGCAGGAGGCTCGGTCCGACGACCGCTTTCTCAGACAGAGCCTAGTCCGTTGCTACACCTGCGCGGGGCCAGCGGAGGGCGTAGAAACGGTAGGGCCGGAACCACTAAGCTGAGGGGGAGATCATCCAATCCAGACCGGCGATGACCATGCCGATTCGTTGTCAACCTGCACGACCCGGACGTAGTAATAGCTGCTGCTGTCAGAGTTGTAGTCCTCATCCACCCACTCCAGCTCACATCCCCATTCCCCGTGCATGGGCTGGCTGCGGATAACTCGCCCGTCACGAATAAGGCGCACTTCCCGGATCCCGTTGGTTCCCTGACACCGCGTGCGGACAACGGGTTTGTGATCGGTTCGTGGATGCAAGACGGATCCCATCATGTGGCCATCGACCTCAAATTCCAGGCCAATAGGCACCCCCGTCGTCCCGTAGCACCGGCGCAGATACAGGGCATCGAAGACCGCTTCCGGTGTCAGTCCCTCCGCCAGCACTCCGACCCATCCACTGCCACAATGATGAAACTGATGGTGGTGTTTCTCCCCCGGGCTCTGCGCGTTCCCGGGGTGCCCATCATGAGCGTCACTCGAGGCCATAATACCCACATGACAACCACTGTTCAGCGCATCCCGTACGCTGAGAGATCGGTAACGGTCCGCTACGCCGCGGGGAAAATCCCCATAGTAGGCACTCGAGCCCCAGCTTGAATAGATTTCCACCAGGCGGTCGTGAGCCGGATTGTAATGACGCCAATTGAAAGGATGAGAGGCGGCGGAAGTGTGATGCGGTATGCTCAGATACGGCACGGACAGCTCATCCAGTTGTTCCCATAGCTTCTGCGGGTGCAGCGAACGGTCAGGATCCATTGTGGGCTTGCCCCAGGGCTCGGTGGCATTGACCACTTCCCCACCGGGTTCACGGAAGTAAATGTTGCGATGACCATACATCAGGCTGGTATGCTCATAAGCCGGCAAACAGACAAATCGTCCGTCATCGTTATGTCGCTGCGCCAGTTCCAGATATTCGGACGTACCATCGGGATCGATCTGCCACTCGTGGTCGCTCAGGGCATAAACGTCCAGCCCACCGGCTCCCCGCGCATAGGTATAATTGTCCTCCCGCGATCCGCTTCCGCAACCATCGTGATCCTGCTTCCGATAGACCTCGCCCGAGTGGCTGTGGATATCGCCAAAATATACGGTATGACCCGAGGAACGAGGGCGATTCTTTTCCTCCAGCACCGCCAGTGCGCGATAGATATCCGATTGATGCAGGATTGAAGGGGCATCCGCCAGCTGGAACCAGCGCCGGGACGAGACGTTGCCCCCGGGAACAACCCTCACCGTCGCGCTTTCACCGGGCTGAACCCACGTGGTCGGAACCACAACGAGAGCAGGACCAAAAGCGGCAAAGCTCTCGTCGTCAATCACGGAGCTGAGGGTGATGGAGCCGTAGGGCTCGGCCGATTCGATGCGATTGGCGGCAAAAGCCAGCGCACTCTCCCCCGATTGCCACAGCTGGGAATGTTTCACCACCCGCACGCTCGCGACGTGGTGATTATCGACATACACATCCCATTGTCCGCTGGGCTGCGGAAGAGGCGAGCCGTTTCCAAAACCGATGGAAAGAGCGAAAGCAATTCGGTCCTGAGGATGCTGCGGAACCGGGCAGGTGCACCAGCTGAGCGCATCTTCCGCATCGAGGGACAGAACCCACTCTCGTCGGTCATGGGTCTCCATAAACCCGGCCACCCGACCTTCATTTCGCCGGGCTCCTCCACGGTCGGTGATCTCCGCAAGCCCTTCAACCAGGCTGACGCCGGCTTTATTCGCTGCATGTTCCGCTATTTCGTCCGCTGTAATCCGTCGATCATATTGATCTGGATATGCGTCCATAATTTCTCCTTTGGCTCAACTTATCTTGGGCCCGTTTCCGACACGTCAATCGGCGACATACCCAACATTTTTGCGTCGGAATCGGGTGACAGTCGAAAATCATCAGCTTCCGGATCCACAAATCCCGGATCCACACCGAGACTGTGCCTGTCCTGCCCGCACGCCTGGCTTTCCGCGATATAATCCTCCCCCGCCTGTGGGTCATCCGTTACGTAATACATATTGTAGTCCACTTTTATATCCGTAATATCAATCGGAGCCCGGTCGTCCTCAAAGAACCGCGTCTCTGCCCCGTCGTGGAAGAAAATGTTGCCGTGAACCCGGCTTCCCGCACTGCTGGGATGATTGGTGCCGGTATGACGCAGTGCTATGCATCCCTTGATCTCTTCCTCGCCCCCTCCCCGTCGTCGCGTGGTCAGATTAGCCACCACGTTGTACTCAATATCATTCACTCCCTTGAGGATGAATCCGGCATTCAAACAGCGACACACAACATTGCCGGTCAGCAGAGTTTCAAACTGCCAGTCATCGGTCCGGATCCCTGATTGACACGCAAATATATCGTGCACGTAGTTCTCTTTTATAACGTTTCGCGACCCCGTTCCAGAGATATAGATCCCGTTTCCATCGAACATGCGTTCCATGCAGTCGTGGACCTCGTTACGTTCAACGAGATTGTGTCTGGAATGCAGATAACTCAGGATCTCGTCGTAATCATCACGTCCCGGCTCACCGGTCTCATCGAACCGGATGGTCCGTCCACATTCACGCCGGTCCGGCTGCGCAAAAAATGCCGGTCGAACACCACTCACCACGATGCCGATATACGGCTGGTTACGCACCAGATTATGAGCGATGTGATTGTGTCCGGACTGCCAGACAAAAATGCCCGGTCCGTGCCACCATAATTCCCCGCACTCGCTGACAAAGTTGTCCACAACCGCATTGTGATGATTGACGTCCAGCTCGCCCGGACCAAACCCCGCCAGAAGTATTCCTGTTCCCCCCACATGTTCCAGACAACATCCCTGCACACGGTTGTTCTGGCAGTGCAGATCCAAACGGATCCCCGTTCCGGCCGTGTGAGCCACGGTACAATCCGTAATTTCGCAGTTTTCGGCTCCGCGCAATCGTATCACTGCATTGTTTTTATCGAACATATCCCAGTCATGCTGCAATCCCTGGTCCTCCGCCGACCATACGTCTCTCGCCCCGTGCTGAAACATGAGACCTGAAAACGCGAGATTTTGTACTGGCTCCGGCGATTCTCCGCCGCCGTCGACTCGGATAATTTCCCGGGCGACGGAGACCCGCACGTTTTCAGGTTTTTCACCGCTCCGCGGCCACAAATACACGCGTCCATCACGACCGTCGAACATCCAATCTCCCGGGGCCGTGAGTCCTTCGGGTACATTTTCGACCCACGCCGAGGGCTCATCCTCGGTGTCGCCCCCCCACGTTGGCAAAAGCTTATAGGTGCCCGGCAATCCCGTTCTGACGACGCCCGTCTCCTCATCGATCTCCGACACGGGCAACCGATTCAACACCCAGGGGTGATTGGGCCGAATGACCAGTTCCACGTCATCGAGATGTGGCCAGTTCCGCATGGCCCCCTCCGGGAAATGCAGCGTGCTTTTATCGATCTCCTCTTCCGTTTCGGGCTGTTCGGGAATAAAACCTTCTGCTCTGGCACGGGGCAGCCTACCGCGTTCATCAAAAAGAGAGTCCACCTGTTCGGGTACGGAATCTCCATCTGCGACAAAGATGTGGGGCGCAACGTCGTCATCCAACCCTTCGGGCACCTCATCTTGTTCGGGTTTTCTCCATCCATCCAGCGGGATTGATGCCGTGAACACGGGTTTTTCCCCCGGATACGCCATGTATCGCACGGAAAAACGCTCGCCCGGCGAATCATTTGAATCGAAAACGATCGGTTCCGTCACTTCATACACGCCACCGCGAACAAATACCTGAATATCGCGTTCAAGTCCAGTGTCAATACGATCTCGCACTGCTCGACGGGCCCGCTCAAGCGTGGCGAATGGGCCATCAGTCTGATCGGCATTGGGGGATTCCAGGACACCGGACCACTCATCATTACCGTCCGGTGATACGTAATAGTCGGCAAACGACATAAAGACCTCCATAGGGTTTATACGAATGACACGTCAGGACAATACTCGTGCGTTCAACAGACATACTTTTAGTTTTCGTGCCAACAATCGGTTGCCGTCACAGGTTTTTGTCATCTTACTTCCCGCCCCACTTCAAACGACGGCAAAAACCACTCCGACGGCAAAGCCTCGCGCCCCCTCAAAGGAAACAGCGGAATAGGTTGAATCACAAAAACCAACCTGCAGGCAAGCACTATTCCCCTTCCTTCTTCACTCTCTATAAAACTACCTCACAATCACCAAACTGGCAACCTGTAGAACTATTTCAGCAAATGTCGGCCAAACAGATTCAGTGTGATTTTTTGCAGTCGTTATCCTTTTTGCTGATAACATCACAGGAACACATTCGAAGAGGCGTTCCTCTCCGCGGCAGAAGAACTGTCCTCCCACGGTCAGGGCCGAATCACAAATACAAAAGGCACTGTCCGAGTTGGACAGTGCCCTGGAAATATTCGGTTCCGGGATCAGTCTCAGACAACTCCCATTTCAACCGCTTTTTCAGCAATCTGAACCGTATTGAGAGCGGCTCCTTTGCGTATATTGTCGGAAACGCACCACATGTCGAGGGTGTTTTCCTGAGATGGATCCTGCCGGATCCGACCGACATATACAGGATCCTTACCGGCGGCGTCATCGGCCAGGGGATACTGACTCCGGGCGGGATCATCCACCACCTCAACCCCGTTCGCGTCATTGAGTAAATCACGAGCCCTATCCGGTGAAAGCGCTTCTTGAAGTTCCACGTTCATCGTCTCGCTGTGACTCATCGTCACCGGAACGCGCACGCAGGTGGCCGTAACCGGCAGATCGGGAAGATCCAGAATCTTCTGTGTTTCCAGAATCATCTTCACTTCTTCACTGTAGCATCCCGGGAAATCCTCCTTGAGGCTCCCGATCTCCGGGATACAATTGTTGAAGATCGGGTAGGGATAGGGGCCGAGTTCCTTCTTTTTGTCTTCATAATCCGCTTTGCGCTGCTGTTCCAGCGCCCGGACACCGGAGCGACCGGTTCCACTAACGGACTGATAGGTGCTGACAACCACCCGTTTCAGGCCCGCCGCCCGATGCAGGGGCGCCAGTGCCGCCACCATCTGAGTGGTGCTGCAGTTCGGATTCGCTATAAAGCCCTGGCTGTCCTCAATGGCCTCGCCGTTCACTTCGGGCACCACCAGAGGAACGCGATCATCCATCCGGTAATCCTTGCCATTATCCACCACAAGGACACCTTTTTCGACGGCTTTCCAGCCGTAGAGCTGAGACGCACCCGATTCGCCTTCCGTCCCGGCAAACAGAGCGATATCCAGCCCATCGAAGGCTTCTTCAGCCGCTTCAATCACCTGTCGCTCACGCCCGGCAATCTTCTGTTTGCGGTTGGACGTGGCCATAATACGCAGTTCCTCGACCGGGAACTGGCGTTCCTCCAGTATTTCCACGAGTTTCTGACCAACCAGTCCGGCCCCAACAACTCCAACTTTGTATTGTTCACTGCTCACGAACGACCTCCTCTATTTCCACCTTCTGGTCACTCCACACCTCCTGACAGCGATTGCGGTAGGCTTCGGGAGTCAGAAGATTACGCAGCTGATCAGGTTCATGTACTTTAATTTTCATCAACCAACCCGCCCCATACGGGTCTTCCTGCAAAGTATCCAGGTCCCACTCGAGGTCAGTATTGACCTCCAGCACATTCGCGTCGGCCGGCGGCATGATATCATGCACTTTCTCGTTGCTCTCGACCGTACCGATGGCGATACCAACCATCATCTCATAATCGGGTCGCGGCAGCTCAAGGGACACCAGGGGACCCAGCGATTCAATCAACGGAGCCGTGACGCCCATGCGCACGATTTCCGCATCAATTTTCACCCACTCGTGGGTATCAGTGTACGTTCTGTCATCAGGAATCTTCTGCATAGACAAATCACCGAAATTCAGGAAGGAAGCGTCTGAGTTATAATTTTATCCAGCTGCACGGTTTTCTGCAAACCCAGTGCTTTCCAAAACGTTCACGGATGGGTTTTCCAGCGGTTCTGAGGTGACTTTGAACTCGGAATACGGTTCATCCCGCAAAGCACACCCTTTTTATGATTCGGCGATGTGTCCAACATCTTTACCACCGTCTTTACCATAATCTGCCGTTGTTTTTGGCGGTCTTAGCATCGATAGAAAGGC
>CAZXYF010000073.1:0-14020 GCA_964644705.1 uncultured candidatus Brocadiaceae bacterium
TTCCAGGCCTTGTTTTTGGATAACATGCGTTTTAGGAGGCGCTATCGCACTCGTCTTGGTGATTCAAGTCAAAACAGGAACGGACTTTATTCTGCCCGCTTAGGTTCTAAATCCGTTACGGATAGACAGGGGCATTCCGCGGTCATGATTTGTCCCGAGGGCGCCGCTTGCTCCCACATCTTCTCAGCCAGCGAGTGGCGTAAGGAAGAACCAGGCCAGCCGTTTCGCCGGCAAACGCCGCGGTGCTGCTGACGGGAAGACATTGGATTGCGTTGTTCATTGGAAGATGCTATAAAAGGATCGATGCTTGAAAAGCAAATTTCTATCCTTTTTCCCTTTTGGCGCCCTTCTGACGGGTCCACCATATGACAGCAATCGATCTTTCAGCCCACATTCCCGACGGTTTTCGTGATCTGGAGAATCCGCAGACCGATATCCCCGCCCTTGCCCGGAACCCGAAAGCGGCGGCCTCCATTGAACGGGCGGTTCGGGATATCCCAACGCATCATCATTTGATGCGGGGAGACAGTCGTCAGTTGTCTGATATTGACCCCGAGAGTATTGCGCTTGTGGTGACTTCCCCGCCTTACTGGAATCTGAAAGAGTACCGGGACGAAGATGGGCAATTAGGCCACATAGACGACTATGAAGACTTTCTCAGTCAATTGGATCAGGTGTGGGAGGAATGCCACAGACTTCTCGTACCCGGTGGTCGAATGTGTATAGTGGTGGGGGATGTGTGTCTGAGTCGACGCAGGCACGGTCGGCATCGCGTTGTTCCGCTCCATGCCTCCATTCAGGAGCATTGTCGGGAGATTGGATTTGACAATCTCTCCGGTATCTACTGGTACAAGATCAGCAATGCTACGACAGAGTCGGGTGGGGGAGGGAGATTTCTCGGCAAACCCTACGAGCCCGGAGCGGTGCTGAAAAATGACGTGGAGTTCATCCTGATGCAGCGGAAGCCCGGCAGCTACCGCAGTCCCTCGATCTCGGCCCGGATTCTCTCTGTCATCGAGGCTAATAACTTCCAGAAGTGGTTCCGACAAGTCTGGACCGACATACGGGGGGAGTCGACGGCCAATCATCCAGCCCCTTTTCCCCTGAAGCTGGCCGAACGGTTGGTCAGGATGTTCTCTTTCGTGGGGGATACGGTACTGGACCCTTTTATGGGAACCGGGACTACCAACTTTGCCGCCTCCCGATGGGGCAGGAACTCGGTAGGTATTGAGATCGATCCGGTCTATTACGATAAAGCTCGGAACCGGCTGGACGAAGCCAATCAGGGTCTTTTCAGCCACCGGGGAGTGGAGATCGAAGAGACCAGGGGAGCGTACGCATGACAGACACATTCGATCGGTTGGATGTTTTCTTCTTCTGGCGTTTCTTCTCGCCCCGTTGGGATGCGACCGAGGCCGACACCGTTTTGATGTCATCGAGGGATTGTTTGAACTCTTTTGCCTGCTTTTTCGGTGGGGTTAGGGGGCATCTGCTTGACAGGAAGTGGTTGGTGTAGTACAAACTGAAACATCGTGTCACTCGATGCTGAGCGGATTGTGATTCATGGCGTGAGGTTTATAGCGCACCCTGGGAATCCGTTCTTTGGGGGCTGTGCAAAATGCAAGGATGCAGGGATTGAGTTTGGACTTTGGTATCTTTGAATCAGCGTATCCCTGTGTATCTTCCGGGCAGGATAGAGTGAGAACAGGACCTATGGAGGCGGCTCTGAAGGATTGAGATACTCATGAAAGACCGCTTGGCTGCGCCACAGTGCGTCGAAGCTATATATTTTTGGCCAGGAGTGACACGAAAAAAGAGAACGTGATAATGATGCTGAGCGTTCACTGAAAGAGATAAAAAAGCCGGAAGAGCGGCAGCTCCCGTCAGAGAATCCGCCGTCTTCCGGCATGCCGATGGTTTCCCACCTGACATGTTACACACTACCCGTCGGGTGCGGAAGAGTCAACATGAACTTTTGTGTCCGAAAGGTAGAACATGTGGTATTGGAGACGATTGCTGGTGTTTGGGTTGATCACGATGATTCTGTGTGGTGGTGTCGCGGTGGCAGAAAAACCGTCAACAAAACAGGGATCGAACGAAGAAACCGAGCCGGACGCCATGCGTATGGAAAATGTGGAAGTGGTGGGAGAACGAGAGGGGGGATGGGATTTTGATGAGGTCTTTGAGTTGAAGGAAATCCAGAAATTAGAGACGAGTAATACGGTTGAAGGGTTACTGGAAAATACTGCAGGCGTCAATCTGCGACGCCAGCGTTTTTCGGGCAACGAGAATCAGAGGTTGCGGATCCGCGGGTTCGATGAATCGCGGTCCCGCATACTTTTGAATGGACGTAATTTACATGGCTCGGGAGTGTTTGGGGGATATTATGTGGATTGGGATTCACTTTCGCTGGCAGACGTCCGGCGGGTGGAGCTTATACGTGGCGCCGGGCCGGCCAAATATGGCAACAATCTCGGCGGTGTTCTCAACGTTGTGACAAAGCGCGGTTCGGGCGATCCTCGCACGGTGCTGAATTTACGTGGTGGTCTGATCGACGAAGATTCGCGGGACGAAATGTGGAACGGTCAGATATCCCACCTGGGGGGATACGGTCCGTTACTCTACAGCTTTTCTTATGGCCATCACGATTCGAATGGATATCTTCGCAATGCCTACAGCCACCGCGATCTGGTTTCGGGCAGCATCACCTATGGAATCACGGAACATCTCGATTTTACGCTGGCGGGTCGATACAACAACAACGAGTCGGGAATGATAATTAGAAACCAGCCGGGTGATCCCTTTTTCGATTCAGATGAGCCGGTGGCACTGGGAGGTTTTCTGGGCGGCCCGGGATTGCCGTTTAAAGGGGGGCGTTACGCGGCCGGAGACGGGAGTCACTGGCGCGATGAACGGATCAACCTGGATGGGTGCCTCTCCTATGATACCGAACCATTCGGTTTCGATCTGCGTGCCTTCTACATGGACCAGTCCCGGAAGGAACGATTTTTCTCGATCAGTGAGTCGGATAAACTGGTTTTCGCGCGTGAGTCGGTGCCGGAGAAGGATAACTGGGGCTGGCGAGTCGATTTTGAAAACGTCCTGGCGGACGGGGCACATACCGTTGAATACGGGGTCCAGGGGACGTATCTGGGATACGGCGACATCGATGTGAAAATGTTCGATCCGGATTATTTCATCAATCCCCGCGGTCCGCTGCCACCCAATCCCCACCCTAATCTAACCGATACTGAGGGTAAAGACACCATTACGGAGTGGGAGGGGGCGTATGTTCAGGACACCTGGGAGGTGGCTCCGTGGCTGGATCTGAAACCCGGAATCCGTTTCGATCAGTTTAAGGCGGAACCGGCTGCTGCGGGGCAGGTGCGGATGGATGAAAACAAACTGAGTCCCAGGTTCGCGGCTACTGTTTATCCATGGCGGGGCGGCCACGTTACGGGGCGTTACGCGCGGGCGTACCGTTTCCCGACCATTCCGGAATATTACTGGTGGAATGCGGGTTTTCAGCCGCCCGGGCGTAAGAAGCTTACCTCCGAACAGGCGGATCAGTTTGAACTGGAGATTGGCCATGAATTTTCCGCGGGAACTCGTATCACCGTCCGCGGGTATTATTACGACGTGGAGGATTACATCCGAACCATTTTCGGCTACAGGCCGAGCCGTGTGGTGTACAATATCGACAGTGTGGAGTTTCACGGCGTGGAAGTCGAAGTGTCGCAACAACTCCCTCATCATTTTCGTCTCTGGGCCAATTATACCTTTCAAAATACCAAGAAACACGGTGATGTGCTCGATAGCAGCGGGCGTCTCACGGATGAGCTGGTGGAGTTGCCGGAAAACAAGTTCAATTTCGGCCTGGCGTATGAGCAACCAGAAGGACTGGTGGCGGGACTGACACTGCGATACGTGGGAAACAGGCAGGAAATTCGCGGGGATTTGTCAACGCCCGGCGGGAGTTATCTCGAAAATGTGGATCAGTTTGCGGATCTGGATTTCAACATGAGCTACCCAATATTCCAGGAAGAAAATGGTGTGGATGTTCGGTGGGAATTGACTCTCGACAACATACTGGATCAGCACTACGAAGAGGAGTTCGGATATCCGCATCCCGGCACGACGTTGATGACGGGTTTGCGTGTTACTTTTTGACAGTGAAAGGAGTTGATGGTGAAACTCAACCCGAGAGAGAATATTGAAAACATGCTCAAAGACGACGACCTGCATGGTCTGCTCGACCGTGCGGCGGAGATTCACGGACATTACTGTCCCGGACTGGCGTCGGGGGTGAAAGCGGCCGCGATCGGTTGCAATCGTCTCGACCTGATCAGCAGTGAAGGCATGGAGAAGGTGATGGCGGTTGTGGAGTGCAACAACTGTTTTGTGGACGGCATTCAGGCCGTTGCCGGCTGCACGCTGGGCAACAACGCTCTGATTTACCGCGATCTCGGCAAAACCGCCGTCACGTTATACCGCCGCGGTGGGGAGTCCGGCCTGCGACTCCGGCTGCTGGATTTCCAGGTGGGGCAGGACGAGGAGGAACAGGCGGAGGCGGAGCGGCTGTTCGATAAGGCCGTCAAACGACGCGAAGAATTGACCGAACAGGAGGATCAACGGTTCACCGAACTGTGGCGAAAGGGTTCCCGCAACCTCCTCGATCAGTCTGATGAAGAGGTGTTCGAGATCAAAAAGGTGGATGTGGAGGAGGTGTCTTACGCGCCGATATTCGACCCCGCGAAGTGTTCCATCTGCGGGGAAAACGTGATGGAGACGCGTGCGCGACTGCGAGACGGAGAGCCGGTCTGCCTTTCCTGCACCGAGGAACGGCACTGGCTGGTGCACGGTGCGGGGATTACGGTCTCAAGCTAAACACGGATTTCATTTATCAAGGAAATTAGATATGCAGAAGCTCAAGATAACATGTTGCCTGATGCTGGCGCTCGTTCTCGCTTCGTGCGGGATGACACGGAAAAAGGGTGTCGGTTCCGAAGGTAAATTGACGAACACGTGGCAGAAAGCGGCGGGCAGAGCACTGGCGGACGGTATGAGCGCACTCAAAGCGGAGAAAGGACAGGCGGATCTGCTCATTCTGACCAATGCCGGATGTGCGAGGGCGAACGGCGACTGTACAATATCCCTGGCGGACATCGCGCGGCGCCGCACCGGCTGCACCGTCGGCACCGGGTCACTTTTGTTTGTGCACGCACCGGACTCGGCCCCTCTCTGGTTTACTCTCTTTCGGTCCCACACGCACGAAGCTGTTTTCGCCGTGTGGAACGGGGAGGGGTTTGAGCGCCAGAAGTTGGATTTATCTCCCGATCACATCCTGGCGCCGGAGAATTGGAAGAACGCTTCCGAGGGGCCCGCCGGTAAAAAGCTTTTCCAGGTCGTTTCCTTTTGCCTGGTATGGTCGGAGGCTCCATCGTGGGGGCTTCTCAAGAGTTCCGAACTGCACAACCACATCTGCCCCGGGGTGAACGCCGGCTACGTGCTGGCGGAGTATATCAAGCGGCAGTTTCCCCTTGAGCAGGGGCAGAAGTACACGTTCATGGCGGCGCCGCCGTCCTGCCCGGTGGACGCCATTCAGACCGTTTTCGATGCGACGGGTGGGAAGCGCAGCATGTTTACCGTGCAGGTGAGCGAAAAGTCTCTGTCGGAGCATTTTCAAGGTGAGATCCAACCGACGCTGATTGCTATGCGATCCGGCGGAAAGAGTGCGCAGTGCGACGGTCTGGTCCTGGGCTTTGATTGGGAACAGAACTGCACGCAGCTTGGCATGGACCGTGGGAACTTCAGCCCTCCCGGCGGCAAGTCGAATCCTTTGTTTTTCATCTCTCGGGCAAAGGCCGCCTGGAAGATGGCGGCCATGCCGATGGAGAAAAAGCTTCTCTGCGTCAAGGTTCTTCGACGCTTCTCCGGCGAGATGGGACTGGTTCGGGAGATCACCCGAGCACAAAGTGATCCATACGACGTCATTGAGCATCATAAGTGAGGAACAACAGGCATGAGAATGACAAAAAAACTCCGGCTCATCCTGATTGCGCTGGCATTCTGTGTGGCGTTCGGCATAATAGGTATCCCTGTGTTCTCTGGAAAGGAAACGGACCGTGAGAACACGAAGTCGCACCTTTCCACCTATACCATCGCTGATGCGACCGGCGACTGGGGATACCCCACACCATACGGCATGTATCCGCGTGGCCCCGGTTACATACGTATGAGTTTCATCTTCGATACGCTTCTGTGGAAAAACGAAAAGGGACTGACCGGGGCGCTCGCCGAAGAGTGGAGTTATGACCGGAAGGAAAATTCATATCGGTTCAGGCTCCGGCCGGATCTGAACTGGCATGACGGGCAGGATCTGACCGCCGAGGATGTTGTTTTTACCTTCAAATATCTGCGCAATCATCCCTGGCCGTGGATGAAATCCGGGGTGGTGGAGGAGGCAACGGCCGTTGATCCCCGGACGGTTGAAATTACCCTCACGAATCCCTACGCACCGTTTTTGACCAATATTGCCGGTACGCTCCCCATTCTTCCGCGCCATATCTGGCGGGAGGTGGAAGATCCCGAGAAGTTCCGGGGAAAAAAGGCGGTCATCGGGAGCGGGCCGTTCCGGCTGAAGGATTACGACCCCGCCCATGGAAGTTATCTTTTTACGGCTTGGGATGATTACTACCGGGGGGAACCGAGAGTGCAGCGCATCAGTTTCCGAAAATACAGCGAGGAGATGACACCGACGGCGCTGCGCACCGGGAAAGTTGACGCCGGGTCGGTGCCCCCGGAAACGGTGGAGGAACTGAAACGGGCCGGGCTTCAGGTGCTGACCCAGCCCCCCGTATGGGCGGCAAAGCTGATGATCAACCATGACAAATCGCGATTATCACGCAGAAAACTCCGGCAGGCACTGGCGTATGCTATCGACCGGGAGCGGCTGGTGAAGATCGTGCGACGCGGACACGGTATTGCGGGCAGTGCGGGATTGATCCCCCCCACGAGCGAGTTCTGGCATAATCCGGATGTCCGGCAATATAAACACGATCTGAATAAGGCAAGGGAGCGCTTGCGGGAACTGGGATACACCCCCAGCGATGATGGAGTGTTTGCGAAGGAGGGAAAGCCACTGGAGTTTGAGCTCCTGGTCTCTCCGGAGCGGCAGGAGTTCGCCCGGCTGGCCGAGATGTTGAAAGGTCAACTCGAACGGGCGGGCATCGCGGTGACCATCCGGAGTGTGGAGGCGAAGATGCTGGATTCGATGCTCAAGAACCACCGTTTTGAGCTGGCCCTGAGCGGACATGGCGGGTTGGGTGGTGATCCGGAGATTCTGAGCAAAATGATCACGGGAAACAGTTTCAACAGTGCCCGGTACCGGAAAAACGAAGAACTGATGAAGCTCGTGCGCCGGCAAACCCGCCAGATGAACCGGTCGGAGCGACGGAAAACGGTGTTTCGCACGCAAAAAATTTATGCCAGGGAGGTCCCGGCAATCACGCTGTATCATCCCACGTGGTATTGGGCGCACGACGGATCGGTGGATCTCTCCTACACCCCCGGTGGTGTCGCACTGGGTATCCCGATCCCGCTGAATAAATGGTCTTTTGTGGGGCCGGACGCGGAGGAGGGCTCCTGAGTCGAACATGAGAACCCGCATCATCGAATACACCGTTGCCTTTTGCATCATCCTGTGCCTGAATTTTGCCCTGCCGCGTCTGTTACCGGGAGATCCCCTCAGCGCGATGTACGGGGAGGAGGCGATGTTGCAGATGGGACCGAAAATGGAGGCCGAACTCATCGACCGATTCGGGCTTGATGAGCCGGTCTGGAAACAGTTTGGCACCTATGTCGGGCGACTGGCGAGGGGGGATCTCGGATACTCCTACCATCGCAAAGCTCCGGTTGGAGAGGTTATCCTGGCCTATCTTCCGTGGACGTTTCTACTTGTGGGAACGTCCTTTCTGGTGGCCACCGCAGGCGGGATCATGCTGGGCGTGGAGTCGGGATGGCGGCGGGGCAGTCGGATGGATCGGGGACTTCTGGTATCCCTGATCTCCCTGTCGGGATTCCCGAGTTTTTTCGTTGGGGCCGTGCTGCTTCTCCTTTTTGGCGTGTGTCTCGGCTGGCTTCCCCTGCAGGGTGCTCAAACGCCGTATGCCAACCTGTCGGGAGCGGGACTCGTGTGGGACGTATTGCGGCATCTGGTCTTACCTGCAGTCTCGCTGATTTTCGTCTATCTGCCGGGCCTGTACCTGCTCACCCGTAACTCCGTGATCGGGGCGATGGGCGCACCGCATGTTCTCACGGCCAGGGCGAAGGGGTTGAGCGACCGCCGTATTCGTTATCATCACGTGGCGCGCAACGCACTTCTGCCGGTGGTGACGGCCAGCGGTATCATGATGGCCACGCGGGTGGTGACGGGGGCGCTGTTCGTGGAGGTTGTTTTTTCCTATCCCGGCATGGGGAGCCTGATCCGCCAGGCGTTGGTGAATCGAGATTATCCGGTGCTGCAGGGCGCACTCCTGATGACGACCGTCCTTGTTCTGGGCATTAATCTCGGCCTGGACTTGCTCTACAGAAAATTTGATCCGCGGGTGAGCCATGCACATTAAACCGGTTCAAAAACTCATCCACAGCGGGATCGGCAGGGCGGGGATCGGGCTTCTGTTGCTCATGATCCTGCTCGCGGTGGTTGGGCCGCTGCTTTCGCCGGATCCTGCCCGCGAGTCCGTGGAGGTTCTCGAGTCACCTTCGGCCCGGCATCTGCTGGGTACCGATGACGTGGGACACGACGTTGGGGCGCGGCTGGCATCAGGTGCCCGAACCTCACTGCTGGTGGCGATTGGGGCCGGTGGGCTGTCCACACTGCTGAGTGCCGCGGTCGGCATATCGGCCGGGCTGGCCGGAGGGTTCTATGAGCGGATAAGTATGCGACTGGTGGACGCGATGCTGGTGATGCCGACAATCGTGGTGATGATCCTGCTGTCCGCTTTCATCCAGCCGGGTATCACCGGTCTGATCCTCCTGATCGGCCTCATGCAATGGGCGGGAGGAGCCCGGGTGCTCCGGGCGCAGACCCTTTCGCTGAAGGAGAGGCAGCACGTTCACGCATCCCGGGCATTTGGGGCGGGAGCTATCCACGTGACGGCTCGTCATATCGTGCCGGATCTGGCCCCTCTGCTGGTCGTATCCTTCATCCACCGCGCCCGCCGGGCGGTCTTTATGGAGGCCGGGCTCGCCTTTATCGGGATCGCCGCGCCCACGATGATCAGCTGGGGAACGATGATCCGCAACGCTCTGAGCTTTTACTACACGTCGGCGTGGGCATGGTGGTTGCTTCCGCCCGGTATATGTCTCTCGCTTTTGATCCTGTCGTTTCTGTTTATCGGACATTCGCTCGAGAAGGTTATGGAGCCACGCCTGAAAAATGCTTAAAATCCACGATCTGACGGTCGGTTACGGGGATATGGACATCCTTCGGAATATCAATCTGGAGGTCCCCGCGGGGGAAACTCTGGCGGTGGTGGGGGAGTCCGGCACGGGGAAAACCACGCTCGGTCTCAGCCTGATGGGACTGGTTGAGGAACGCTCCGGGGCGGCACAGGTGGAAGGGAAGATATGTATTGATGAGGTGGACGTCACCGGGATGGATGCGGGGGAGTTGCAGGAAATGCGGTGGACGCAAGTCTCAATGGTGTTTCAGAATACGGACGATGCACTCAACCCGGTGCACACGGTCCTGCAGCAGGTGGTTGAACCGCTTGAGGCACACGGGATCTGCGAGGGGGAAGACGCGGACGATCGCGGGCGCGATATGTTGCAACAGGCGGGACTGGGAGAGGACCGATTCGGGGCATATCCGCACGAACTGAGTGTCGGGGAAAAACAGCGCGTGCTCATCGCCATGGCTCTGGTGTGCGATCCTGAAGTGGTGGTTCTGGACGAACCGACATCGTCCCTGGATGCCGTATCGAAACAGGAAATAATCGACATGTTGCGCCGTATCGGGCAGGATAAGGTGTGTTTGGTGATAACTCACGATCTCAGCGGTGCGGCAGCACTGGCCGATCGGGTGGCGGTGCTCTGCGGCGGCCGAATTGTCGAAGTGGCCTCCGATATGGACCTGTTTTCCCGACCGCGGCATCCCTACACGCGCGGGCTGATACGATGTTATCCGGATATGAGCCGGAGCAAAGATCTGCAGGGAATTCGGGGACGGGCGGCGTTTGTGGAGCGGGGCTGTCCGTTTCACCGACGATGCACGCAGGCCATCGATGTCTGTCACAGTGAGAGACCGCCGTTACGGTCAGTTGAGGATCGTCTTCTGGCGTGCCACCGCGGGGGGATTGTGCCCCTGCTGGAAGTCAGGGATGTGGCAAAGAGTTTCGGGGATCGGCAGGTTCTGGATGGTTTGGACGCAACCGTGTATGAGGGGGAGACTCTGGCGCTGGTGGGGGAGAGCGGTGCCGGGAAAACCACCCTCGCACGCTGCCTGATGGGCCTGACCCAGATTGACGGGGGCCAGTTTTTCCTGGAGGAAGAACCGGTGGGGAATCGGACTCCGGATTTCTGCCGACGAGTCCAGATGATCTTCCAGAACCCTCGAGAAGCTCTGTCGCACAGGATGACGGTGGGGGAAGCCGTGCGTGAACCGCTCAACGTGCAGCACATTGGTACGCGTGCTGATCGGGGTGCGCGCGTCAAAACCGCCCTTCGGGACGCCGAGCTTCCAACAGAGGACGGGTTCCTGAACCGATATCCCCACCATCTCAGCGGCGGCGAAATCCAGCGGGTCGTGATTGCCCGGGCTCTGGTGCTGGAACCGGAGGTGCTGATTGCTGATGAACCAACCTCCTCGCTCGACGTCAGTGTGCAGGCCAAAATCATCAAATTGCTCAACACCATCCAGGAATCGCGAGGACTCAGCATGCTTCTGATAACCCACGACATAGCACTGGCACGCAAGGCCAGCGATCGCATCGCGGTGCTGCGGGAAGGTCGTGTCGTGGAGAATGGGCCAACGGGACGGGTCTTATCCAATCCCTCCCACGAATACACCCGGATGCTCGCGGAATCCGCACACCGTTTGACGGGTGGGTGAATCAGCTACCGCGAGGGCAGCTCCTGTAAATGATGGCGGATGCCGGTGGTGGTCTCATTCGGATGTTTCATCCTGTATGAGTTGTGAGATGGCATTTCGCAGTTTTGAGAAGGTTACTGGTTTGGACAGCACGATGTCGACGGCGGGAGGTCAGCGACGGATTGACACCACGAACATCCAACGTTGAACGTCCAACTTTCAACTGTGAAGTGACGGCCAACGGCAAACAGGAACGGCGCCGCAGGCAAGATGCGCTGCTATACTATGAACAGCAACGGCCGCACGCAAGATGCGTGCGATACTATTGAACAGCAACGGCTGTGGTAAATGGGCCGGTGCTTTTGCCGTCACTAATCCGTGCAATCTGTGTAATCAGTGGACCCAAAGCCGTTGCGGTTATTCTTTTGTCGTTACGCCGTTAACAATAAAATATGCCGTTCTCCTTCCGTTCTCCGTGCTCTCTGTGGCCTCCCTCCTTCGCCCAAAACTTCATGGGCTACGGTGCGCAGGCTGTGGTAAAAAAAACAAGCCGTTATGCCGTTGCCGTTCAGCTGTTAATAACAAAACGTGCCGTTGCTTTTCTTCGCCGTTCTTCGTGCTCTTCGTGTCCTTCGTGGTAAATAAGTCGTTGCCGTTAGTCGTCCCGTTTTTTTACGAACAACAGCACTCAGCCGGAAGGCGGATCTTCGAAGGACTGCGACTACGGCTGGGGTTTTTTGACGGCGGAAGATCGAAGTGAGGTCGAGGGACGATCTTTTCTGAGCGTCAGACAGGTGGGGTAAAACGGAAGTGCATCAGTTCTGGAACTGCTATGTGTCACTTTCCGTGCCGTTTAAACGCCGCAGGGCATTGGGGAAACTCGCCGTGGTGTTGCCTGACGATGCGTCACTCCAGTCATCGTCCGTTTGCTCGCGCGGGTCATCCGATAATGCATTCAGGTAATCACGATAGGCATATGCCCGGCCCCGCTGCCGGCCCGTGATTTCTTTCAGCATTCCCGCCTCGCACAGACACTCAACGGCTTTGCCCGATGTCGGTTTGCTGGTTTCGGTCAGTTCCATTGCCTGTGATACTGTTAGGACCGGGTGATTCGGTAGTTGCTCAAACAGATTCATCGTCGTCATGGTAGAATCGGATCGGTTGAGAAGGCGTCGGCGATCACGATCAATTGTGCGGAATAGGCGCCGCGCGGTGCCGACACCATCCCGTGCGGCCTCCCGAACACAATCCAGAAAAAATCGAGTCCATCCCTCCCAGTCTCCGTCCGTACGCACTGCGTTAAGACGGTGGTAGTATTCCTCCTGATGCCGCCTGAATGCGACGCTGAGGTACAACAGCGAGGCCGACAACAGATCCCAATGTTCAATGAGCAGGTTGATCAGGAGGCGTCCAACTCGCCCGTTGCCATCGAGAAAAGGGTGAATGGTCTCGAATTGGGCGTGGGCCAGCCCGGCCCGCACAAGGGGCGGAAGGGGATCATCACTATGAATCCACCGTTCAAGATGCCCCAGTGCCTCTGGAACGACATCGGGTGGGGGAGGCACGAAAAACGCATTACCAGGACGTGTTCCGCCGATCCAGTTCTGGGAGGATCTCACCTCTCCCGGTTGTTTTTCACTCCCTCTGGTGCCCGCCATCAGATGAGCGTGCGTTGCGCACAGAAGACGCGTTGAAATTGGCAATCCCTCGGGATCGGAAATCTCAGAGCGCGCATAATCGAGGGCGTCCACGTAATTGCATACTTCTTCCACGTCCACGGAGTTGTCCGCTCGGCGCGTGGCTTCATACGCCACAACATCCTCAATGGTGGCCTGTGTCCCTTCGATACGAGATGAAAGGACGGCTTCTTTTCGGGCAAATCCATATAGAAACCATTGATCATTTGGCACCATCGTGCCCGCCACTTCCAGTTGCCGGAGGGCGGCCACAGCAGCCGTATGCATTTCTGCAAGATCTTCGTCAATATCAAGCGGGGGATCGGACGGTGGTAATGGGTCCGGGATGAATGCCCGAACCGTCTCGCCGCCGGCCGTCGTCTCGCGATATGTGCCCATTGTGTGGTTCATACGTTAACTCCCCTTTATTAGTGGCGGCTGTAGTAAAGCAATCTTACCTAACATTGCGTTTAAGTCAAGTATGTTTTACGACGCATGTCGCCTTTCAGGTTTTTGTTGCCTATGGGAAACATCCAACATTGAACGTCCAACTTCAAACACCGAAGTGAGGTCGAGGAGGCAGAGACGGGACACCATGAGAAACGACTGCGCCGTCAATTATTGAGCATTGCCCATCAACAAGTGAGTCCCCCCAGAATGCCGGCTCACTGGCAAACGTCTGAAACGGCGGTATTCAAGGAGGAAACGGGTTGTGCTGGGGCTGGCATGCGGATTGCTTTAACATCCACTGCGTGAGGATCAGTCAGCCTTTTCTGAGATTGGAGGAAGAGAGCGATGGCGATCAGTGGCGAAAAGTTCCTGGAAGTGACCAAAGCCCGTGTCTTTCGCATAACCTGTCATGCACTCAAACGAATCCGTGAGCGCGCAGGACGAACAATCGGACGCGAGGAAGCGGCTGAAGCGTTCCTGAAGGCGCGGCAGGTGCGCCCCGAGGATATGTATAAGCTGGGTTACCGTCCTGCCTACGGCCGACGCAAACGACGGGGCGAGAATTCCTGGTATTTCCGGCTCAAACTGGCCGGCCGGGAGCTGATCGCCGTGCTGACCGACGAGGGCGAAGGAGAGGAGTTCTGCTGGGTCACCACCTACGGCCGTAACGCTCAGACGAATCAGTTGCAACAGGTCGAATATGATAATCTGGCACTCGCGGGATGAGGCGGGCCGCGCTTGCCGCGGGGATCCTTAGGTTTCAACCTACACAACCGTGCACTAAAACGAAATAAATCCTCCG
>CAZXYF010000074.1:0-13761 GCA_964644705.1 uncultured candidatus Brocadiaceae bacterium
TCTCCGCCACCTGCGCGCTGAGAGTAATCGCTGCGGCCCGGTAATCCCGCCTGGTAGCCCGGCGGCGGAGTACGGCGGCATTACGCAGGGAATGAACCCGTCCCCACAGATCGATTTCGTAGCTGGCCGTCAAACCGGAGGAAAACTCATCGGCGTACGTCCGTCCCGTGCGATTGCTTTCGCGGGCAGTTCGTTTGGCTCCGCCCGTGGCATTCACCTGCGGGTAAAGTCCCGCGCCCTGGACACGGACGGTGGCCCGGGCCTGCTTCAACCGGTCCCAGGCGGCTTTAAGACCGAAGTTGCCCTCCAGTGCCTTCTTGACCAGGCGGTCCAGCTCAGGGTCGTCCAGAGATTTCCACCACCTCGGCTCCAGCGGTGATTCCCCGCTCCGGCTGAAAGATTCCGGAAGTTTGATCGGAGGAGTAGAGGGGACATCAGTTGCGGTGGCACAGGACCACAGAAGCGGGGAGAGAAACACACACAGGAGAATCATCGCGCCTCGTGCGGCATATTTGCCGACGACTCGCGAGCTGTCCGCATCGTTTTCGGATCGCCGCCAGTATTGCTTGAATGTGTTTTGTTTTCTCATCGTTTCAGATTTCCGAATCAACAGTGTTGTTTCCGGCGTGGTAACAGGTTGGCACGAATAATCCCATCACAAGCGCAATCTCTACCCCGCCTCAGTTTTAGCATTCTGCCAGCGTTCCCGGTAAAAGACCACCGCCGACAATAGACCCACGACCATGTTCCCGACGAAAAAACCGGCCCAGATGCCGCTCGCACTGTTCCAGTAACTGGCCAGCATTCCGGCCGCGGGCAATCCTATACCCACCTGAGCCACACCGGTCACGAGCATGGGACGCAGGCTGTCCCCGGCGCCGGTCATCGCCTCCCCCAGAACGAATCCCAGGAGAAGCAGGGGGAAAGAGCCCGCGAACCACCGCAGCAAACTGACGCCGGTGGCGACCACCTCGGGATCACGATTGAAAACGCGGATCAGGAAAGCAGGAGCCACCCAGAACCCAATCATAAATATAATGCCAATGCCCACACCGTAGCCGGCCGCAATCCAGCCCGATCGCGTTCCGCGGCCCGGTTTATCAGCGCCCAGATTCTGTCCCACCATCGTCGCCGCGGCCGTGCCCAGTCCTTTACCCGGACCGAGGATAAACATCTGGAGGCGAAAGCATATCCCGAAAGCGGCGACGGCCGGCGTGCCAAACATAGCCGCCATACGCATCAGCGCCAAACGGCTGATGTTACGCAGCAGGACCCGGCCGGAGGCAAAAACGCCAATGCGCAATATGCGTCCGATCACATCAAAACGCGGCCAGAGATGATGCAGACCAACGGTGAGGGAGCTTCCTGTGCTCGACAGCAGAGCGATAAATAATACCACCACGCCACCAATCCGACCAAGAACAGTGGCGGCGGCCGATCCAGCCACCCCGAGTGCGGGACAACCAAACATGCCAAAAATCATGATGGGGTCAAGAATGGCATTGAGCAGAATCGCCGCAACGAGAGCTTTCATTGGAGTCACCGCATCGCCCGCCCCGCGCAGAGCGCCGGCCAGGGAAATCTGCACCAGCAGGGGCATTCCCCCGGCCGCAACGATTCGCAGATATGTGGAGCCCTCCCGAACGACATCGGGACTTGCTCCCATAGCGCCGATGATTTTGGGCGCGAGGGGAATACCTATGCAGGCGAGCAGAACGGACATGAACACCGCCAGGATCAGCCCCTGCCCGGTCACCCGCTCCGCTCGCTCACGGTCACCCGACCCCATTGAATTGGCCACGAGGGCGGTCGTTCCCATCGCCACTCCCAGGGCCAGCATGACGACAATACCAATCATAATCCCGCCCATGGCCACCGAGGCCACAGCCGTCGCGCCGAGTTTACCAACAAAAAACATGTCAAGCACGCCCATGAAGTTGAGGCAGACAAAGGCCGCCCACGTGGGAACGGCCAGGCGCCAAATCGTGCGGGAAATCGCACCATCGGTGATGGTGGAAGTCTCGGGGCGTGACACAAGACCTCTGAGTCCCCCCGGGTCATCGGGGGCAGACCGTCCCTGGCTGTCGGGTTCCGAGTTCATTTTCTTCCCCGATATGCTGGTGTGACGGCCAGGCACGGATCGGCAATTCGGACATTCCTCATGCCGTATCCTCCGAATCAGTCTGCGCTTCAACGTGGTCTCGTGTCGCTTTGATCCCGGCCATGGAGAAACGGAAGACATGCTCCGCATAGGCATCCACATCACGTTCCACCTCCTGGAGCGCGGGAGGTGTGGGGCCACATGCCTTTTCCTGTCGTGCATGCCTCACAACACCGAAACACTGGCCCGCCACGCTGGCCTCGCAGAAATGGACCAGTTTTTCAGGCGCATCCGGCCCGATGAGTTCGCGAACCAGCCTTTGCATCGATTCACGGAGTGGTTTCAGGCACTCGCGCTTGACCTCCCGGAGGAGGCCGGTTGGTTCGGCCATCTCCCGATGGGCGATCTGGAATGCCTGATTATCCTCATCCGCCACCTGATGCACCAGCGCGCGGATCCGGCCTCGCAGTCGCTCGCCGGCCGGCGCATCGGGGGCTACGCCCCCATCGGGCGGATGGGCTTCCTGAGACTGTTGAAAAGCCCGGCGCCAGGCCTCCGCATACAGTTTTTCTTTGCTGCCGAAATAGTAATTCACGGCCGCGACATTGGCGTCGGCGTTTTCACATATCTCTTTCACCGTCGCGTCCCGGTATCCCCGCGTGGCGAACAGCTCACAGGCGGATTCAAGAACACGCTCACGGGTCTGCAACGTGCTGGACTCTTCATCACTCATGGACAAAACACTCTATTCAAATGACCGTTTGATATGTTCATTTTATAGCCCCGGCGCCTTCTCGTCAACCGGCGGCGGGATGGCGTATGGCGCCTTGACAGGTGTTAATTCATTGGCCTATGATTAACTTGATTTCGCACCATTCGCATCGGAGACTCTCAACCACTGTCGTGCGAGAGTAAAACAACTTACCCGGTAACTTGTTCGAGGAGATTGACCATGCGCAGAACATTTTTGTCG
This sequence comes from uncultured candidatus Brocadiaceae bacterium, assembly GCA_964644705.1. GTDB lineage: Bacteria > Planctomycetota > Brocadiia > SM23-32 > SM23-32 > CAZXYF01. The sequence continues at coordinate 3,075 of CAZXYF010000074.1, forward strand.
TTCGTCGCTATCATAGCAGTAGGTTTGTTGGCTGGCTGTGGCGCCCCGAGCTGGGTGCAGCACGATGCGGGCGTGCGCAAAGGACAGGCGAGCCTTGGCGTATATGGCGTTGGTAAAGGAGCCAGCGAGCTGGAACGCGAGGCTCAGGTCGATTTTGCCAGCATCCGGGCACGCACAGTAGTGGATAAGGCGGAGAAACAGTATCTGGCCTCCATGCTGCAGAAATTCGTGCAATCACATGCGGATTGGTTTAAAGTAAAGCAGGTCAAAAAGATGGGGCTGTATGAGAAAGCGGCCGACCAAATCGCGGAACAGACTCTCCTCAACACCCAGATGGTGGACCAGTGGACTGATGCGAAAGGATCAACGGGAGAAGCCGGAACGGTTTACGTGTTGCGTTACCTCCCCCTGGATTCAGATTTTTTCGACACCGTGCTGAAAAGCTACAAACAGATCATCCAGGAGAATGCGGGCAAGATTCTAAAAGCCGAGCCCGATACCGTGATGAAGGGCCTCACAAAATGTGTCCTGCGTATGCAGACGGATCCGTTCCTGAAACAGAAAGTGGAAAAGGAAAACAAAAAGAAGAAACAACAGGCCGCAGAGCCCAAGAGCGAATCTCCGAAGAAAAGCAAGAAGGACGGTTCCTCCAAATAACCGGCCCGACGTATTCATACAGAACCCGACCGGCACGGTCGGGTTCTTTTTTTTGCGCCCACACTACCTTCACCTCCGTTGAGCGCAATGAAACATTCACCATGGCAACGAGCGACGCTGTTGCTGGGGGCCACCCTCGCCATCTGTAGCGGCGTCTGGTTGATCACCGCCCACTTCCTTGATCTTCCGCCCCACCAGCTCCCGACTCTCGGGGTGGCCGGCCTGGGCGGCCTCGTAGCTCTTGGCGGCCTTCTGAAACGATGGTTGTCGACTTCTCATTCCTCAGCCACCGATGCACATCGCGCTGTCAGTAGCGGAGACCGGGATGAGCTGGGAGCCGTGCTGCAAGCCGATCCCGGTCAGGCCAACGCCACCGATAAAAACGGATGCACGCCGCTCCACCTCGCCGCCCTGGAAGCACGCACCGAAATGGCGGACATCCTGCTGGATGCTGGAGCCAGAGTGGATGCCCGGGAACAGCGTTTTGGCTACACCCCACTGCACATGGCCTGCAGTCAGGGGTATAAACCGGTGATCGCGGCAGTGGAGCCCAAAATGGTTGAGGAAGTCGAAGAGGCGTTCCCTGAGGGCAGCGCCCGCGATTTAGCACGGCGGTTGATGGATGCGGGGGCCGACCCCAACGCCCGGGCTGGCTTTTCCAGGACTCCCCTGCATATGGCGGCGGTTGCGGGTCAATCCGAAGTGGTCGAGACGTTACTCACAAGTGGTGCCGAATGCATGGTGCGGGACGATATGGAGTTCACCCCTCTCCACTACGCGGCCTTTGGAGGCGACGGGCGGGTGGCGGAACTGCTTCTTGAGGCTGGGGCCGATCCCACTGCCCCGGCCGAGATGGATTACAATCCGTTACATACGGCGGCTGAAAAGGGAACATTGGAAGTGGCGCGGGTGATCCTGGATGCGGGACTGGACCCGAACGCCCCCACCCGACAGGGAAGAACCGCTCTCGCCCTGGCAAAACAGCACGGGCATCACAACCTGGAGGACATCATACGCAACCACGGGGGCAAAAAGGAGGTCCACGGGGGCAGTTGAGTTTGACAGTTCAAGGCGGGCGCAATAGAATGATAACGTTGATTCGACAATAACAGGAGGACTGTACCTGTTTTAGATGATCTTCGCCGGGTAGCTACCCCGGCGAAGATAAATGTTTGCGAGTCGTTTTCCAGGGGTTTGAAAACCCCTTTTTTGCTTATGAGGCGGCACCTATGAAAGGAAAAGAAATACTCAGGCTGGTAGATGGTCTCCATCGCAGCAAAGATATAGAGGAGGAGGTCATTTTTCGGGCCATAGAAGGCGCTTTGGAATCCGCCGCCAAGAAGCATTTTGGCACCAAAGAAGAAATATCGGTCGAGGTTGACCGTGAAACCGGTGATGTTGAGGCGTATAAAGCCGATGAACAGGTGGATCCCGAGGATATGGGGCGCATCGCAGCACAGACAGCCAAACAGATCATCATACAGCGCATTCGGCAGGCCGAAAGCGAAATCATCTACGAAGAATACGAAGAGATGAAAGGGTCCCTGGTCTCGGGTACCGTACAGCGTTTTGACGGCGGCTCCATCATCGTCAATCTCGAGAAGACGGAGGGGGTGGTTCCAAACGCCGAACAGATTCCCGGTGAGCACTACCAGCCGGGTGAGCGCATTCGGGCCATGATACTGGACGTGCGCCATCAGACCCACAAAACGACCGTCATTCTCTCCCGCACCCATCCTGATTTCGTCAAATGCCTCTTTGAAATCGAGGTTCCCGAGGTTGCCGAGGGCGTCGTCAAAATGCGCCGGATTGCCCGCGAGCCCGGTCAGCGAACCAAAATAGCCATGGAAAGTCTCGAACCGCATGTTGATGCCATCGGGGCCTGTGTGGGCGTGCGGGGCACCCGGATCAAAAGCATTATTGATGAGCTCAACGGCGAAAAAATCGACATTATCCCCTGGCGTGAGGCCCCCGAGATGCTCATCGCCGACAGCCTGAAACCCGCGGAAATACTGCAGATGATCCTCGAAGAGGGAGAAGATACGAAGCGGGCAATCGTCGTTGTTCCCGAGGATCAGCTGGCGCTGGCCATTGGCCGCAAGGGGCAAAACGTCAGATTGGCGGTGAAACTTACCGGCTGGGACATCGATATCCGCCCCCCCAGCGAGATGGACGACGAGGAACTCGAGGAGGATGCCACTTCAACGGGCCCTCTGAACGTGGATGAGGCGGAAACAGAGGGATCAACGGAAGTGCCCGATGAGACGGAAGCCGATCGGGAAGAGACAGACGACAACGAACCTGTGTCAGAAGACAGCAACGCAGCGCAAGATCCCGGGGACACAGCCATGAGCGGCGAGACAACCGATGAGGCGGCTACCACAGTGGATGAGACGACAGAGGAGGAATAACACCGGCAAACCGAGGCATTGAAGCCGTCAGGTTTGTCGAATAATAGATATGTCCGATAACGTCAAAATTTATGAAATTGCTCGGAAAGTGGGTATCTCCAGTACAGAGCTTGTTGACATCTGTCAGGAGGCGGGGTATACCGACATCACCCATCATTCCAACGCTGTAGCTCCCGATAAGGCCGAAGAGATCCGCAAAGCAGCCATTCGTCTATACACCCCCGAACAGGAGGAAACACAAACCAGGAAAAAAACGAAAGGTGAAAAAACCGGATCCCGGTCCCGTGGAGGACGTTCCGAGAAGGAGGAGAAGGGGGAGAAAGAGGGAGAAGAGCAAAAGAAAAAGAGCGGGGAAAAGAAGGGCGGAAAAAACGCCATCCCCACCACCGATCACATTCAACCGGTGGCTCCTCCCAAACCCAAAGGGCGTAAGGCGGTGCGGGAGCAAAAAGAAAAAGAGGCGCGGAAAAAACGCGAGTCGGCCGAACAGAAAAAAGCCCGGCGAAAAACCAACCAGCAATCACAGAAGACCCGCCGCCGAGTTGTATTCAAACAACCCAAAAGCGAGAAGCCCCCGGAGAAAAAAGAGATAACCGAGATTACGGTTACTCTCCCCGTCAGCGTGCGCGAACTGTCCGAAAAAATGGGGGTCAGTGCCAGCAAGCTCATCAAACAGCTCATGATGGAGCACCAGATCCGGGCCAACATCAACCAGTCGCTGGAACAGGAAGTTGTTGAGCTGCTGGCAATGGAACATGATATTGAGGTTACGTTCGAGGAGGAAAAAAGCGCCGAAGAACGTCTTGAAGAACTGATCCCGGAAGACGCCGAAGAGGATCTCCAATCCCGTCCACCCGTTATTGCCCTACTCGGTCACGTCGATCACGGAAAGACCACAATTCTGGACCAGATCCGCAACACCCAGGTGGCGGGCACCGAAGATGGGGGGATCACACAGGATATTGGCGCCTGGCAGATCGATTATGAAGGCCAGGAGATCACATTTGTTGACACACCGGGACACGAAGCCTTCACACAGATGCGGGCCCGCGGCGCTGATGTAACGGATGTGGTTATCCTGGTAGTAGCCGCTGACGACGGAGTGATGGCGCAGACTGAGGAGGCCATAGCCCACGCACGCGCTGCAGACGTGCCGGTGGTCGTGGCACTCAACAAAATTGACAAAGCTGATGCTAATCCAATGAGAGCCATGCAGCAGCTGGCCGGTCACGACCTCAATCCTGAAGATTGGGGCGGCGATGTGGGATGCATCCAATTGAGTGCACTGCAGGGCGAGGGCATTACGGAACTGTTGGAACGTACCCTCCTGGAGGCCGAGCTTGCTGAACCTAAAGCAAACTACGACCGACGCGCCGATGGCGTCATGCTGGAAGCGCGTATGGAAGAGGGACTCGGCGTGGTGGGCAACGCCATCGTGAGAAACGGCACCCTGCACCCGGGTGACATCGTTGTGTGTGGCCCCGCACATGGTCGGGTTCGGTCCCTTCTGGATCAGCATGGTAATGAAGTGGAGTCTGCAGGGCCATCGACGCCTGTGGCTATCAGCGGACTTGATGAAGTACCGGAAGCGGGCGAAACGTTTGTTGCCGTAGAAGAACTTGAACAGGCACGCGAGGTGGCCAATGAGCGGCAGGAACGGATGGAAGAGGAACGCCGGCGACCCCGCTCCCATATCACGCTTGAGAACCTGTATGAGAGCCTGACCTCAGGTGAAGCGGAACAGGTCCGCATCGTGGTAAAAGGCGATGTCAAAGGGTCACTGGATCCACTGGTGCAGAGTATCGAGAATCTGGAAACTGATGAAGTGGGCGTGCGCATTCTGCATCAGGGCGTCGGCCCCGTCAATGTCAGTGATGTTCTGCTGGCTGATGCTTCAGACGCCATTGTGGTTGCCTTCCGTGTTGGTGTGGAAGATCAGGCGAGGCAGGAAGCGGAATCCAAAGGGGTTGACATACAATACTTCCGGGTCATTTATGAGGCCATTCAGGCCATTCACGATGCCATGGAAGGTATGCTGGCTCCCGAACTGCAGGAGGAACGACTGGGCGTCGCCGAAATCCGAGAGATCTTTCGCATCAGTCGGGTCGGCAACATCGCCGGTTGTTACGTCCGCGATGGTAAAGTCACGCGAAGCGGAAAAATTCGCCTCCAGCGCAATGGCAAGATCATCCATGAGGGCAAGATTGAGAGTCTGCGCCGAGAGAAGGATGATGTGCGTGAGGTCGAAAGCGGGTATGAATGCGGTATCAAACTGGAAAACTACAATGATATCCAGGAAGGCGACCTCATCGAGTGTTATGCCATAAAAGAAATCGAGCGCGCTCTGTAAGCTCTTCCTTTATTGACCGGTATTGATCGGGGGATTCCGAGGTGATCATTGGTGTCCTCAAATTGAGCATCGCCATTCGGCATGCCCGTTCCCTCAAAGACAAACGGCAGGTCATAAACAGCCTTAAGGACCGTTTGAAAAATCGTTACAACGTCAGCGTCGCCGAAGTGGACAATCAAGATATGCGCCAGGTTGGGGATCTGGGTATCGTTCAGGTGGGATCGGATGCTCGTTACACCCGGGGCTCCCTTGATTCGGTCGTGGACCTTGTGCGCGATTTTCGCCCCGCACAACTCGTCGACTATTCACTGGAAATTATCCATCAATAACTCCCATTACCGTGGTTACTCGAAAACAAAAAGAGATTGAAGAGCTGCTGCGGCGTGAAATTAGCAGCATCATCGTCCGCGATCTGGAGGACCCACGTATCGGTTTTGTCACCGTGACACGAGTCCGGGTGGGGGGCGATTACCGAACCGCGAAGGTGTATCTGACGATCCGGGGCTCGGCTGAAGAACGCGAGGAAACGCTGGATGTTCTGACCGGCGCCCGGGGGCGTATTCAGGGACTGGTGGCCGACCGCATAAAGATGCGAAACACTCCCGTTTTGACGTTTTTGGAAGATGAAGAAGTTCTTGAGGCGCTTCGTGTTGATCGCCTCATTGATGAAGTAATGAACGACGAGGATGAATCACCGGAGAAGTAATTGTAACGCATTCCCCCTTTATCCCCTGCAACGTAAAGGTGACCCACGGTGTCTGCAAGCAATAAGGAAAAAATAGCCGACAAAATTGAATCGGAAGCTGTCTCCCATTATGGGGATCCACAGCGCCGAAAAGTCCGTCCACCGCTTGACCAGCTTGTGGAAAGTCTGTTGTGGCGTCAGACGAGCATACGACGCGGCACGCGGGCTTTACGCCAGCTGAAACGTCAGTTTGTCGATTGGAATGAGGTGCGCGTGAGCCATCACGACGAAGTGGCGGCGGCAATGGCCGAAACGGAGTGGGCCGCCAATAGCGCCCGGCGAATACAGAGGATACTTGGCAAACTGTTCATCATGCGACATGAGATGAACCTGGATTTCTTGCACGACCTGACAAAGGCGGAAAGCCGAGCTTTCCTGCAGAGTCTCCCCGAAGTCAGCTCCGACCTGGTGGACGAAGTTCTTCTGTTCACCACCGGCGTGAAATTGTTTCCGGTCAACGAGGATATCGCCCGGATGGCCCATCGGCTGGGCCTGGTCCCGAACGCACGTGTGACGAAGCGCAACCAGAAACGACTGATGGATCTGTGGGATCAGGAAGTGTATGTGGCAATAGCTCAGTTCTTCCTGGACAATGCTCCGTCTGTTTGCACGGACAAAGAACCAGATCACGAGAAATGCCCGCTGGAAAAGCTGTGTCCCCGTGAGGGTCTCTCCGAATAGATACACAACGATTATTTTGTCTCCCCCGTTTTTCTACACCCTGTTGGCTGAAAGGAATAACAGATGTCTTGCTTGAGTCTTGGGATACCTAAAGGTAGTCTCCAGGAAAGTACCGTTGATATGATGCAGAAAGCCGGATTCCGCGTTGAAATTCGCTCCCGATCCTACTATCCCGCCGTGGATGATGAGGAACTGAAACTGCGCCTTATTCGCCCGCAGGACATGTCTCGTTTTGTCGAACGTGGTGTGATTGATGCGGGACTCACAGGCGCTGACTGGGTGGCGGAGAATGACAGCGACGTCACTAAGGTTACTGAGCTGGTGTATGCCAAACAGGAGCTTATACCGGTCCGGTGGGTGGTGGCTGTTAGTGAGGATTCCGACATTGAGACCGTGGAAGATCTCGAGGGAAAAAGGATAAGTACAGAGCTCGTCAACGTTACGGAAAAATTTCTCAATGAGCGTGGCATCGACGCGGAAGTTGAGTTCAGTCATGGGGCAACCGAAACCAAAGTTCCCGATCTTGTAGATGCAATTGTTGAGCTAACCGAGACGGGGGCAAGCTTGCGTGCTAACCGGCTTCGCATTGTTGAGACGATCCGAGAAAGCACAACGTGGCTCATCGCCAACAACGAATCCTGGACCGATGACTGGAAGCGCAAAAAGATGGAGAGCCTGGGAATGCTTTTCCAGGGAGTTATGGCCGCGCAAAATAAGGTGGGCCTTAAAATGAATGTGCCCGGGGAGGACCTCGATGACGTAATCGAAGTGTTGCCCGCCCTGCGAGACCCGACGGTGAACAGCCTTGCTCATGAGTCCGGCTACGCCGTGGAAACTGTTCTGGATGAGAAAGTTGCACGTGACCTGATCCCGGATCTCAAACGCGCCGGCGCCGAGGGCATCATCGAATATGCTCTGAACAAGGCCGTCGAATAAAAAAAGATAAGGCGCAGACTCGGATGAACCCCGGGCCTGCGCCTTTATTTTCTAATGTGTGGCGTAATCCGGCCCCCCACACGAGTGTTTGAGTTACTTCAGAGTTGTGCTGGGTCTTCCAGTAAATCTCGGAAGGTGGCGAAAAAGTCCGCCGCCAGTGCACCATCAACCGCCCGATGATCGGCACTCACTGAAACTTTCATGATCGGTTCCACCCGAATAGCCCCATCCTCTGCAATCACTTCCTCCGATATTTGGCCCACCCCCAGAATAGCACTCTCCGGTTCATTGATGATGGGCATGAAGTAATCCACCCCGTAAGTGCCCAGGTTGCTAATTGTCACCGACCCGCCCTCGTATTTTTCCGGTGGCAAACTACCCTGCCGGGCAGATTCGGCCATGGACTTCACATCGTCCGATATATCCACCAGTGTCCGCTGATCCGCGTTTTGAATCACCGGCACAAACAATCCATCGTCCACAGCAACGGCCACCCCCACATTCGCATGGGCGTTATACACTATCCCATCCTCATCGAAACGCACGTTCATCCGGGGATGCTTGCCCAGAGCCACCCCCGCGGCGCGAACCAACAGGTCAGTGACCGTCAGATGCGCCCCACCGGTTTCATTGCGCTCTTCCCGGAACTTCATAGCGCTACGCATGTTGACCTGCCCGACAAGGTAAAAGTGCGGCACATTCTGCTTTGAGCGTGTCATTCGCTCCGCAATGGTCTGCCGCATCGGAGATAACTCTACTCGCTCCCCTCCTTGCGGCATGCCAGTCCGGGTCACCGGAGTTGCATCGAGAACCATTTCTTTGGTGATGCGAGCATCGCCGACCTGCTCGGCCAGTTGCACGATATCAACTTCTCGCTGGAGGGCCGTCTCCAGAGCAGTCGGTGTATACCGGGTCTCATCCCGACGCTCAACGTATGCTTCCACGTCCCGTTCGATAATTCGACCTTCGGGGCCGGTTCCATTCAGAACTGTTATGGGAACTTTTTGTTCCTCGGCCAGTTTTCGGGCACGCGGTGATATGAAGATGCGTCCTGCGTCGGCGGGCTTTTCGGTGCTTCCCGAAACCGCAGTTGCGGATTCCTGCTCTCCCGCTCCCGCGCTTTCCCCTTCGTCCTCCTCCGATATCTCGGCTTCCATTGGCTCCACCTCGGTCACCTGCGCACGGTACTCATCCATATCCTCAGGAAGCTCATCGTCCGGTTCTCCAATGATGGCGACCAGTTCATTCACCGGAACGGTCTCTCCCTCATCAGCAAGGATCTTTTTCACTTTTCCGCTGGCAAATGCCTCCACCTCCAGCGTTGCTTTATCGGTCGTAATTTCAAAAAGGACTTCGCCCTGTTCAACATCGTCTCCTTCATTCTTGTGCCATTTTTCAATGGTCCCTTCTTCCATCGTTTGACCCAGCTGGGGCAGCAGTACTTCTTCTAACATCTTTGGTCTCCAATTATATGTGCCAATGATTACATCTTGGGGAATCGATATTCTAAGATCCGAAGGTCCGAGCCGCAACAGTAGTAAACTATCCCGTCGCTCTCTCATCCACCACCGGGCATCCATCACGAACGTGACTCATGTCATCTCCGGATCCCGGCAAAACTAACCCCGCAACCACACCCTGAAGTGCCGTTGCGGGATTGGACCTGACTACCAGTAAGATACGGTTCCCAACCGATCTTTATTCCGCTATCTCATCCAGAACTTCCGCATATCCTTCTTTCGACTGAGCCCCGATGATACGCCGATCCTTGAGTTCCTCACCATCTTTGAAAAACAACACCGACGGAATCGATGTTACTCCAAATTCTCCGGCGGTCGTCGGGTTATCATCGACGTTCAGTTTTCCGATTTTCACGGACCCCGCGTATTCTTCCGCCAGTTCCTCCACAATCGGTGTCACCATCTGGCAGGGACCGCACCACGGAGCCCACATGTCCAGCATAACCGGCAAATCCGACTGCGTTACTTCTTCCTCAAAATTGTCGTCTGTAATTTCTACAATGTTCTCGGCCATGATTTCCTCTATTCTCCAGGTCTAAGGCATTGCTCTATCATTCCGGCAACCGGCTGAGATGATACTTTACTTTCATCTGCAGGTTGTAGCGGAAGCTGTTCCACGCTCCAGATACATCGTTCGATTTGCCGCTTTTTCCGTCACTGTTCCTTGTATTATCCGTATCCTTCACATCCAGAGACTCTATAAGGTCCTCTCCAGCATCTTGAGCTTCCCGTCGATACTCTTTCCGTTCCATCGCCGTGTCCGCTCGCCGACATTGCTGCACCAGAAATAGCACTTTCTCGGCCCGTCGAACGTATTTCCGGCTCCGCTCGGGTTTGGCACGGAAGACTTGCATGACCTCTCGCTGGTACATGAATCCAGCCAGAATAACCAGTCCGAAGCCAATTGCCAACCCCAAACCACTCACTCTCGTCGCGCTCTCAGCGGGGGGTTCGGAGCCAGCGGCTCGACCATACTTTTGCTCATACTTCTCACCGGTGACCAGATTAACCCCGCAATTGCTACATACCGTATCTTCCCCACTCACGGGTGCTCCGCAATCCGAACATCTGGCTTCATCCTGGCTCATATTATAACCCACCTGCCACTACCACAACGGTCACATTATTGATTAATTATAGCTGATTAACGGAATGCGTAAAAGGGAACAAAGTCAGTCCGGGACCATCGGTGTTCCGGCGTTCCTCCCGCATTTTCCGCGTGAGCTCGCCTCCTTTCATTTATCTGATCGTAACATCGACCATATCAACCGCTCTTTTTTTCCTGCTGTGCCTCCAAGCATTCCCCGGGGAAGCGCCAGACTCAGAACTCCCGATCCGGAAACATGGATGCCGGGATGAGTATTCTGCATAACTCCCCAGCTAAACA
>CAZXYF010000075.1:0-13565 GCA_964644705.1 uncultured candidatus Brocadiaceae bacterium
CACCCACTCGGATGAAGTAAGACAACGGTTAGGTAGTGTATCCGCGTGGGGGATTAGAGTTCGGGGTGTTCGCGCGGGGTTTGCTGCTGTTCCTTCTCGATTTGTTCCAGCTCCTCAACGATGCGGCCGACAAGCTCTCGGAGACCATCGCCCCGTGTAGCGCTGATCGGGTAGATGGTGGCATCAAGCTCTTCGCGCAGGTGCTGCAAACCCTCTTCCGCATCCGGCATATCCATCTTATTGGCGGCCACGATTTCAGGGCGATTCTGGAGAGTTTCGCTGTAAAGGGAAAGTTCCCGGCGGATGGAGCGGTAGGCCTCCACCGGATCGGATTCGTCGTAGGGAGCGGCGTCCACGACGTGCACGAGGATCTGAGTGCGTTCGATATGTTTCAAAAATTCATCCCCCAATCCCTTCCCCTCGTGGGCGCCTTCGATCAGACCGGGCAGGTCGGCAACGGTGAATCGTTTGTAGGTTCCGGTATCGACGATACCAAGCTGGGGGTTGAGGGTGGTGAAGGGGTAGGATGCAACGCGCGGATGAGCGGCGCTCATGTGTGACAGCAGGGTGGATTTGCCGGCGTTTGGTTGCCCGATGAGTCCCACCTCCGCAATCAGTTTCAGTTCAAGACGCAGGTTACGATCTTCGCCTTCGGTGCCTTCTTCATATTTGGTGGGGGCCTGATTGGTGCTGGTCGCGAAGTGGGTGTTGCCTTTGCCGCCCTGCCCGCCTTCCGCCACGACAACCCGCTGACCATCTTCGGTTAAATCACGAAGGGGGAGGTCCGTATCCTGATCTATGACGATGGTGCCCACCGGCACACGGACGAAGACGTCTTCCCCATCGGCTCCGTCCTTTTCTTTGGACTGACCATCCTGACCATCTTCGGCAATGTACTGTTTCTGGCTGACCAGATCGAGTAAGGTGCCCAGGTTCTCATCGGCTTCGACTATCACCTGGCCTCCATCACCGCCATCCCCACCGTTGGGCCCCCCTTTGGGATTAAATTTTTCCCGGCGAAAACTCGCGCAGCCGTCTCCGCCGTCGCCAGCTTTTACGTATATTTCGGCTTCATCAACAAAATGCACGTTTGATCTCCGATAGGTTGGATGGCGATACTGAACTCAAAAACAGAAGGCCCTCCAGTTCCCACTGGACGGCCTCAGTATCAATCTCATTATGGTCAGACGAGTTTTATTCCGGCATGACATGGACTTGTTTGTTCGGGGTGAAATGTACGACCCCATCAGCCTTGGCAAACAACGTGTAATCGCTGCCGCAACCTACGTTATGGCCGGGATGGAACTTGGTTCCGACCTGACGCACGATGATTGAACCAGCCCGGACTCGCTCCCCGCCGTAGGCTTTGACACCACGGTATTGCGGGTTGCTATCCCGGACATTACGTACCGAGCCTTGTGCTTTCTTATGAGCCATCGTAGCCTCCTATTCGGGTTGAATCTCTTGTATCTTGACGCGTGTATAATCCTGCCGGTGACCGATTTTGGATTGTGACGGTCCTTTGTAACGCACGCTGACGATTTTTGGCCCGCGTTCATGAGCCACAACTTCGCCTTTGACGTGCGCACCATCGACGGTTGGCTGCCCGACGAGCGGTTCTTGATCTTCTTCGCCGCTGATCATCAGCACGCGATCAAACTCAACCGGCTCTCCTTCAGGGATGTCGAGCCGGTCCATCTGTAAATCTTCGCCTAAAACGGCCTTATACTGCTGTCCTTTATGGTCGATAACCGCATACATAGTGCTTAAAAGCCTTTTTGGGGGAAATCGAAACGGATCTGTAGTATATACCAGCAGGGGAGAACGTGCAAGCGAACGATATGCTCACGCGGCAATACGGTTCACCTGGCAAGCTCCCCTAAATATGTCGAGGCCATGGATCTAACCTCTTTGTCCTTGTCTTTGCCTTCGCCCGCCTTTCTATCGGGGCTGAGACCGCCAAAAAAACAACGGCAGATGTTTGGTAAAGACGAAGGCGAAGAGAAAGATATATAGATCCCGAATTGTTGTTTTGGGCAGATCTGCCGGGAAACAAAAACCGCTACGAACTGTATAATTGCTGGTCAGTCTTCGATCACGGGGTTGGGGACGAAATCGCCACGGCAATCTTTCAGATAATTCAAAGATTTGACCTGGCCGCTCATCTCCAGCTCACCGTTCATCACCGGATCGTGCCATCCTTCGATGTCGATGCTACCGGTGAATCCGCCCTGTCGCAGATCCGAGATGATGTCGGTCCAGTCGCTGTCGCCGTATCCCGGTGTGCGGTGATAGGCGAAAGGGGGCACCGCCTGAGTTTTGCCGGGCAGCGCAACATCGGCATGCATGGATGAGTGGACGCCGTATTTGCGAACCACATCCCAGTGGATGGTGGCGTCTTTGCCGTGGACGTGGAAGATCTTGTGGACCCAGTTTCGCAGCTGAGGCATGGGATCGATCAGACTCACCATCTGGTGGCATGGCTCCCACTCGAGTCCCAGATTATCCATCGGGACCGCATCGAACATCATTTCCCACGCGGTGGGATTGTGGGCGATATTCCAGTCGCCGGACTCCCACGTTCCGCCCATGTCGCAGTTTTCAAAAGCGATGCGTACGTTGTTCTCGGCTGCGCGTTCGGCCAGCGGCGTCCAGACTTCTTCGAAAGCGGGGATGCACTCGTCGATTCGTTTGCCCCGCAACCGACCGGTGAAACCGCCGACGATATCGCAGTTGAACAGGTGAGCGTTGTCGATGCATTTCTTCCACCCCTCAAGGGTTTCTCTGTCGCGGGGTTCGTCCTCCAGGGGATTCCCGAAGATGCCGAGGGATGAAATTATGGCGTCGGTGCCCTCCAGCACCTCATTCACCTCGTTGGCCAGCTTTTCAAAATTGATATCCTCGCAGCTCTGCCAGAACATGAGGCTGAAAGATTCGAAACCATGGGGCAGAATCTGGCGAATGTATTCGGGTGAATCCATTCCAGCGTTGACGAGCGTGCCAATTCTAATGTCTTTTTCCGGCGCGGTTGGTTCGGTCATACGATCTCCTTGATACTAAAACTACTCAGAGGATGTGCTCACGAAGCTCTGTGGGTAGTTGGGTAGGAAACGGATTAAGGGGAAGTCGAAGGACTCAGTGTAGGTGAATTGGTCAGAGACTTCCAAGGAGCAAATTGATTTTTCCCTCTCCCGCCATCCATAAAGTGGAACCGTCGGGGCCGGGGACGCAGAAAGCATGGATCTGACTCTCGGGCATAACGTGTATTGTATTCATCTGGATGCCCGGCACCGAAATGCCCTTCTGCAGCTTTTCTCGGGAGACGTACACTGTATCGAGCTTGCCGTCGAACCACTAAAGATATTTCTGCACAAGTTGCCGCAGGGAGGAAAATTGGTGATGGACTGCCAGCGAATAGGGTTAGATTACAGCGGGGAGGAATTCTTTGGAAACAGCAATGATGAACAGGCCCAGGGCCACCCAGAACATGCTTTTCTCGCGATACAGAACTTCGCTCAGGTTGTATGAGGGAAAACCGATACTTTGACCGGTGGGATATGGGATCCAGCGCGGGGTGGACTGTTTATATTGCTTGTAACTCTCACCGAATTTTTTGTGGAGTAAATATTCCTCATAACGGACGATGAGCGAATAAAAACTGAAGGCAAATATCAGGTAAACGGGAAGGTACCACACGGTTTCGCAGACGATGACAAAACCGCTGACAGCCAGAATGTTTGCCAGATATATGGGATTCCGGCAGAGGGCGAAGGGACCGGTGGTGATGAGTTTTTTGGCCTTGTCCTTTCGTGTTCGGGCGGATCGGCCAATGTGTCCGATACACCACAGTCGCAGAAGACCGCCCACAAGACCCAGTATCAGACCCAGAGACCATGTCAGAAGGTCCGCCCCTGTCTCCCCCCACAGACTGAGAACGGGTAGAAGGGCGATAAACTGATAGCTGCGGTGCTGAAAAAGCCATCGACCGATTTTGACTACCGCTGGAGCGTCTTCAAAGTCCATGATTATTTACCCGGAATGAAGTATTTGTGCCGAGGTCAAATGGTACGTAATCTGTATTACCAGCAGGTAATGTGCAGGTTAGGATTACGTATCAAATACGAACGAGGCGAGGGGGCCTGCAGAATGTTTCTTCGAACCGCGGGAAGGGCCAACGTGATGAGCGTAATACCGATACTTTTAACAATAACAGATAGAATGAGGTCCGACCAAACTATCGGGAGAAGCGCACAGCGGCGAGTGTTGAGCCAGTCGGTCCACTGGAACATAGCAGCACGTTGCTCACGCGACTGATTCGTCGTCCCATGCTGGTACTTCCCAGGGCCCCTGGCAGTGAAGAGGCAAATCGCTATTGTGTGGCACCCGGATTCAGGCGTTCTTCCAGCCGCTCCAGCAGAATGCCGGCTGCTTCCTTATCCGGGATCCGCCCGCGCACTGCACTGTCGATGTCGGTCTGGGCGAAGGCCGGGACGGCGGCTCCGACACACGAGGGGCACCCATCCTCGCAGGCGCAGTCGAGAATCACGTCGTGGATCGTGTCCAGAATATCATCGAGTCGCCCCAGGCATCGTCGGGCGTAGCCCATACCGCCGGGATAGCGATCGTAGAGGAAGAGGGCGTCGCGTCCCAGGCAGCTGGAGTTTACCACCGTCCCCACGTCGCGGGGATCGCACATGACGAAGAAGGGGGCGACCTCCACCATGACGTTGGCTATGCCGATGAGTGCTTCACCAACAACCATGTCCTTTTCGTTAAGGATTTTCACGATATCTTCGGGCGGGCTGAACCACATCGCGACTGTTTCCAGGTGCTGCGGCGGGAGTTCAAGTTCTTCAAATCCCAGGCTGTCGCGGGCGTGGAACCGCACCTTTTTGAACATCGGGATGGTGGTGGTGACGGTGACATCGCCGTAGGAACGTAATCCCCGCACATCCTCGTCCTCGATCTCCGTTTCGTCCACTTTTATGTCGGAGCTGGTGACGGCGCGGGTGTAATAATCCAGGTCCCGCTTCTGGACGTAAGCGATCTTCTCTTCTATGTCGAGTTTATCGACGAAATACGTCTCTGCGCCATGGATATAAACGGCATGATCGTGCAGCTGGGAGAAAGCACTGACTTCATCCATGGTGCCAATGACCTGTCCGCCGGGTTCCTCCTGAATCGTGTACACGGGTCCGGCGATGTTCCGCAGATTGACGTTGGCGGCCGGGTAGTTAGAACTGGCCCAGTACCAGGCGTCTTTGAGATGCTGGACTGATTGCTCCTCCTCCAGCAGCTCCAGAACGGTGTCGGCATAGGGTCCAAAGATCTCCGTTTCCTGCTCCTGCAGTGGCAGTTCATGCGTGGCGCAGCGGATGTGTCCGACCGAGACGTGAGGGTTATCGGGATCCACCACCGCCTGTTCCGGATTCTGGTCAAACAGGTAATCGGTGTGCATCATCAGGTACTGATCGATGGGGGAGTTCTGACCGACCAGGAAGATCATCGACTCGTCGGTGCCGCGTCCGGCCCGGCCTCCCTGCTGCCACAGGCTGGCGATGCTCCCGGGATATCCCACGATGATGCAGGCATCCAGGCTTCCGATGTCGATGCCCAGTTCCAGCGCGTTGGTGCTGGCGACCCCCAGTATGTCTTTTTCAACCAGTCTTTTTTCAATGTCGCGTCGTTCTTCCGGCAGGTAGCCGCCGCGATAGGCGTGGACCGATTCGGCCAGTTTGCGCGATTCTTTGCGCAGCAGGTCCCGGCAGCGTTTGTAGATCAGTTCCGCGGCCAGCCGTGTGCGCACGAAGGAGATCGTCTGGATTCCTTCTTTGACCAGCGTGGCCATCAGGTGAACCGCCTCCCAGAGTGGACTTTTCCGGTCCCCGCCGCTCCTCCATTCGTCGGGGTTGCCCCGGGCGGCGCGCTCTATGGGGGGAGGGTTCCACAGAACGAAGCGTCGGGCCCCACGGGGAGCTCCGTTGTTGGTGACCACATCCATTGGTTTGCCGGTGATGTGTTCGGCGTGCTTTTTTGGATTGGAAATTGTTGCCGAGCAGCAGACGAAACGCGGGGCGGCACCGTAATGGTCGCAGATGCGGGAAAGCCGGCGGATGACGTTGGCGACGTGGGATCCGAACACGCCGCGGTAGGCATGAATCTCGTCGATGACCACGTATTTCAGGTGAGTGAAAAACCGGTTCCAGCGCGCGTGATGGGGCAGGATCCCCTGGTGCAGCATGTCGGGGTTGGTGAGGATCACGTTCCCCTCGTTGCGGAGTTTCCGGCGCAGCCGTGTCGGCGTGTCACCGTCGTAGGTCCCGCACATGAAATCGAATCCCTCGACCGATTCATTGAACTGCCCCAGTGCCCGCAGCTGATCCTGGGCGAGGGCTTTGGTCGGATACATGTAGAGCATGGTGGACAGAGAGTTCTGGTGCAGTTCCTCGACCACCGGGATGTTGTAACAGAGCGTTTTTCCGCTGGCAGTGCCCGTCACCACGGTGACGTTGTTCCCGTCGCGCACCGCATTGATCGCATCCGCCTGATGAGTGAAAAGCTCGTCGATGCCCTGTTTGTTCAGGGTTTTTTGCACGGGTTCGGCCAGGCCACCGTGGACTTCCCCGTAACGGGCGGGTTGGGCCGGGATCTCCTCGACGTGGTTGATCTGGGAGGCGAAATAACGCTGCGAAGTGAGCCGTTGTATAAACTGTTTCGTATCCATAGCATTCTAATGTATAGTAGATCGTTCGGGCGTTGCAACAGGCTGGGGGGCTTCTGTTATCTCTTTTTCTGGATGTTTGCAGAAGGCAATCCGCATTTTTGCGATCAATCGTTTTCGTGTTGGTCGTCCGTTCCCTTTTTGCGTTTCTGCCGGGCTCTGGCCGCCAGTGAATCGCCCATTGGGACGATGTTATCACTCCGGTCCGTGTCCTGCTCCGTCTCATCATCCTTCCCGGATTGTTCTTGCATCGGGGCCTCGGGGGCGTTCTGGATGCGATGGTGCGCCGGTTGGCCCGGGTAGGCGTCCGGGCTCTTGTCCCCGCGTCCTCTCTTCATCCTGTCAGGTGCTCCGGGTTTGCCCTTCGTCGGTGACAATCGGTGATCGGGGATGTCCTGTGCCAGGCGTCGGTCCAGTTCCTTGTGGAAATCTCTTCGTTTGCTGCGTCGGGCGCTGACATCCGGTTCGTCGAGTTCATCTTCCGCCACGGGTTCGGGGTATTCGGTCTCGATGTCCGGATCGATAGGATGGAAAACTTTCGGCTCACGCTGTCGTTCGAGCCGCCGGCGCAGCGCCTTTCGCAGGCGATTGCGGTCCCCGCTCGCCGTGTCCGCCACCGCCTCCTCGTCCATGCAGTTCAGCTTGTCTTCCTCGGCCAGCAGCCCCTTCAGGATTCTCCGGCTCGCCTCCTTACTGGGAACCGCCCCTTCGCCGCGTTCCACATTCCAGGTGTCGAATTTGCGGAGCGGCTTGCCCACGCAGCACGGGCATCCGTCCTCACAATCGCACGATTCAATCTGTCGCAGTACGGCCGGCAGGATTTCGTGGAGGCGTTCATACGCTTTTTCCGTGAAACCCATACCGTGGGGATAACGTTCATAGACGAAGATGGCGTTCCAGGGGGAATTGGCGCTGCCGATGGTGTGGGAAAAATCAAGCGTGTCGCAGGTGATGAACAGCGGGAGGAGCATCTTGATGGCGTAGCCGATGCCGCGCAGACCGCTATGGACATCCAGACCTTGCTGCCGGACCTTTTCCATAAGGTCTTCGGGCGGAATAATCCAGAACGCCATGGTATCGAGAGACAGGCGCGGCAGATCGAGGCCGTGGCGCGAGACCGCATCAAGGCTGTAAAAGTGGATTTTTTCGTATCCCCAGGTGATGTCATACGCCGTGACCTCACCCCAGCAGGCGGTGCCGGTGCCGAATGGCTTACGCCGCAGTCGATGGTCGATGTGGTGTACGTCGGCGCCGCCCATTGCCTGGGTATAGTAATCGACATCAACCCGTTTGACCGTGGCGATGTTCTGTTCCATGTCCAGGTCCTGGACCCGGTAGGTTTTTCCATGGCGAAGATAGATGGCTTCAGGATGCACCAGCGGAGGGGCGTCCAGTTTGTCCACTTCCTCGATCACCTCGCCGCTGTCGACGTCCTCGATGAGCACGTTCTCTCCGTAAACGTAGCGCATGGACAGTTCGTGCTGAGGCGTTTCGGTGGCGCTGTGGTGCCAGGAATCATCGATCCGATGCACCTTCTCGTTGTTCTCCAGTACGTCCAGAACCAGTTCGGCGTGTTCCCCGAACTCCTCCGCTCTGTCATCGGGGAGTGGCAGCTCGTGAGCAGCGCACCGGAGGTGGCCCAGCAGGACGAATGGATTGGGCGGGTCCACCACCGCTTCCTCCACCGGTCGTCCGAACAGGTAATCCGGCCGGCTCATGATGTACTGATTGATGGCCGTGTCCAGCCCCACGAGTATGATGAGAGCGTCGCGTTCCTGTCGCCCGGCCCGGCCGGCCTGCTGGAAAAAAGAGGCCAGAGTGCCCGGATATCCCACGACGATGCTGGCGTCGAGACCGCCGACGTCGATACCCAGTTCCAGGGCAGGGGTGGTGCTGATTCCGAGGAGGTCGCCGTTGAACAGTTGATGCTCGATTTCGCGGCGTTCACTGGGCCGGTAACCTCCGCGGTAGGGAGATACCTTCTTGACCAGATGGGGAGCCTCCTCCCGGAGCGTATCGCAGACGTAGCGGTAGATCATTTCGGCGGTGACGCGGGCCTTGGAGAAGGTGATGGTGGGGATTCCCTCCCGGATCAGTTCCGCCATCAGTTCATGGGCTTCCACGTTGGCACTCCGTCGGGACCGCCACTGCGTGCCGCGTACCGGTGGTGGGTTCCAGAAGGCGAACAGCTTTCGCCCGTGTGGACTCCCGTCGTCATCGATTACTTTGACCTGTCGCTGGGTGAGACGCCGGGCGAGTTCGGACGGGTTGGCGACGGTGGCAGAACAGGCGATCAGCTGAACATCCGACGCATCATCATCGTTGCGGTAATGCCGGCAGACGCGCCAGAAACGGCGCATGAGGTTGGCCATATTGGACCCGAAAATCCCGTTGTAAACGTGAGTTTCGTCGAGCACGAGATAGCGCAGGTGCGAGAGAAAATCGGCCCAGCGGCCGTGGTGGGGCATAATGGAGGCATGCAGCATGTCGGGATTGGTGAAAATCACCGAGGCGTTTTCACGCAGCCGTCGTCGCGTGCTGGAATCGGTGTCTCCGTCGTAAACCCCCGCCACGACGTTATCAAGACCGGCCATGTCCAGCGATCGGCGGAAATTTTTGAACTGGTCCTGGCACAGTGCTTTGGTGGGAAACGTCAGCAGGCAGCGGGCGGAAGGATCCTCGATGAGAGTTTCCAGGATGGGAAGCACATAACAGAGGCTCTTGCCACTGGCCGTCCCCGTGGTGATGAGCGTATCGGTTCCGGTGCGGATGGCATCCAGCGCCTGTGCCTGATGCGAATACAACCGTTCGATATCGCGTTCGTCCAGCACTTTCCGCAGGGGGGCAGGAAGCGGGTCGGACGGTGACTGAAATGTGGCCTCCCGGGCGGGGATTTCACGCAGATGCACCAGCCGATCAGCATAGCCCGCGGCCTCGCGCATGTTATTGAGGAAAGTGTTGAAATCCATTCAGCGGCTCCGATTTTGCCCTGGCATAGTTCGGATATCTTTTTTGATGATTGGTGGCCGGATGCAAGAGTGCAGTAACAAAACAGCCCCACCCCGCCCACAGGATCCCACTCTGTCCACCGGGAAAGCGGAGTGGAATCAACGTTGTGGTTCTCCTCCAGTGCCCGCCGAATGACTGATGGCCCAGATTATCCGTCGTCACGGTCAACCGGGGGGAGGCGCACCATGAGATCGGCCATGGTGACGATGTCGAGCATGTTGTGGTGGAGTATGTTGATCATCTCGCGTGCGTCGCCGGAGCGGACAAACGCATGGTAGGCTTCCGGGATCCGGTTGCCGGGGATGTCGCCGTAGCGTGGACGACGGCAGATGTGGGTTTCCAGAGTCTGGAGTTTGCAGTCGGGCAGGGAATCTTTCCAGGCCCGCCGGCAGACGTGCAGCAAATCAAAATGAGCGGGATCCTCCGGGACATCCACCTGGGTCGTCGCGGCCCGCATGCGGACGTATGGCATGTCGAATGATTTACCATTGAAAGTCACCAGTAACTTTCGGTCCCGGAACGTACTGGCAAAGCGAGCAATGGTGGCCCGTTCCTCGCTGTAATCCCGGGCCAGAAATTGCCGAACCACCAGTTCCCCGTCATCCCAGGTCATGATGCCGATCAGAAAAAGCGGGCTGCAGGAGAGTCCCGTGGTTTCCAGATCGACAAAGATAGCGTCAGAGGGTGTAATATTTCCCTCGGGCACCAACTTCTCCAGCCGCTGGTAGAGGCCCGAATCAGAATCCTGCATTGCGGATCGGAAGGCGCTCTGCAGTTTCCCCGCCTGATCCTCAATATCACAGAGGCTGTTTTCAATCAGGTAGAACGCGTCGTCGTCGGAGGTGTGTACCTCTGTCCCTTCCACTGCTTCTTCCAGCTCTACGGCGTCATTTCCGGGAGGCGTGTTGGGGTGGGCCGACTGATAGGTGCGCGGCATATCCCGATGGTAGCGGATGGCGGGTCTGGATTTACGTTTTTCAGCGCTTTTCTGACGCAAATCATCGATCGCCTCCTGCAAATCTTTTCTATTACTGGAGTCGTCAGGAACCTGGCTCGCGAGTTCATCCAGCTTTTTTTTGATTTTATCGCTCATAACTGGCCCGGGAGGATAATAGGGAGGAAGGGTATGGGATTAGAGAAGCGACCGGGGACTCTCCGGGGACCAACAACTGGGGATTCAGCGGCCCCACTGCGAATACTGCACAAACATATATTACTAGTGTACGCGGTGGTTTCACGCTGATCAAATGCTGATAAGATTACTCGATCCAGATGAAGCCATGTTTGTTTGGATGTACCGTCCGGGGGGATCATTCATTAGCCCGATCCACCTATAAGATGTTAAAATACCGTTAGATGGCGGGCATCGCTTGTCGCACTGGTATTGCGTGCAAGTGGTGTCCACACCGTTCAGAAATGTGTTTGATAGCGGTAAGGAAGTCGAGCAATTATGGAGAATAAACACCGGACACTGGTGGTTGATGACCGGGCCTCTCACCGTGAATCACACCGGAAGATTGCCGAAGAATTAGGAAGTTCGGTGGAGGAAGCCAGGGACGGATTCTCGGCGTTGTTGCAGATGCAACCGGAGTTTGATCTTGTCCTGCTGGATGTACAAATGCCCGAAATGGATGGATTTGAAGTTCTTTACAGGATGAGACAGTGTGAAGAATTCCATTCGATTCCGGTCATCATGGTCACTGGTCTGTCCGAGGCTGAATATGGGGCAAAGGCCCGCGAGCTTGGGGCAGACGAATTTTTCAGCAAACCGGTCAAGGAGAAGGAGCTTCGCCAGAAGATGCGGGAACTCCTGGTTCACGGTCGAAGGGGACAAGACACGAATAACCGGGAAACATCGGTGGTAGCGGACAAAGTCGATCAGATAATCGCTGCTGAGCGAGAGTTGCATTCCGGCCAACTGGATGCGATTCATCGCTTGGCACTGGCAACGGGATATGAAGACCGGGAGTCGTGGAATCACATGCGGCGGGTGGGGATGTATTGCTGCATATTGGGGGAAAGTTTAGCCCTCTCATCTCACAAGATTGACGTCCTACGGCAGGCGGCGCCACTGCATGATGTGGGAAAGGTCGGTGTGCCCGAGCATGTTCTTACCAAACCGCGCAGTTTGGAACCCGAAGAACGTGAGATGATCGAGGAACATCCACTCATTGGTGCCACGATTTTGCGGGAGTCTCCTTCACCCGTGTTGCGAGCGGGAGCGGATATTGCCCTGGATCACCACGAAAAGTGGGATGGGTCAGGATATCCCGGGGGTTTGGAGGGCGAGACCATCTCGCTACCGGGCCGAATCTGCGCAGTGGCCGATGTGTTCGATGCGTTGACGACGGAACGTCCCTATCGTGAGGCCCTGTCGGTGGAAGAGGCGGTGAGCATGATGGAAGAGGAGAGGGGACGACATTTTGATCCAGAAGTGTTGGATGCGTTCGTTCGTGACATTGATATCGTCTTCGAACTGCGAAGTCGAGAAGCAACAGATGAACCGTTTACGCTTGATTGTCCCTGAGCTATCCGTTGTCGTTATCTGTTCTGGAGGGACTGTTTGAAAACGCCCAACGTCTGTCGCATGCCGGGGGTGGGGTCCTCGGGATCCGCTTCGTATTCAATGATGAAGGCAGAACTGAAATTAGTTTTTGCCTCCAGATGATCGAACATGTCCCCATAATTCAGTTTCCCCGTCCCCGGTATCACTTCGGTTTCTGCGTCCACGAAGTCTTTCAGGTGAACGGCATGTACGCGTTTGCCCAGAACATCAACGGCATGTTCGGGGTTCTCATCGGCGCGGAGAAAATGTCCCGTATCGACGCATGCACCGAGGACCGTGTCAAAATCCTTAACGCTGTCCAGTACGCTCTGCGCGGTGTCGTAATGATGAGTGGGGCCGTGGTTGTGCACTCCCAGCAGGAGATCGCGTTTTTGAGCCTCCTCGACCAGTAATTCCTTTATCCCGTCGTCACCCGGATCGACATCGATGCTCACGTAGTCGCAGCCGAGCTGCCGGGCAAAATCCAGGTTTGGGGCGACATCGTGCGGTTCTTCCGAACTAAAACTATAGACGCCGTATCCGCAGATGCGGATGCCGGCATCTTCCAGCCTCTGTCGCGCGTCATCGATTTCTTCATCCGAATTGTCAGGACTCAGATGGCCCGGGAAGATCTCCAGAGCCGTCATGTCAGTGTCGGAAATCTCTTCGATGATTCCCGGGATATCGAATTGCCGGTAAGTGAAAGATTGCACCCCAATTTCCATCATCTCCATATCGCTCATTCCTCCAGGTAAGAACGGATGTTGTTCGGTTTGCCGATGTGTGAACAGGGACGGATAAAATCGACAGAGAGAATTGTAGCACGCCAACGTGGGGAAACCAACCTTATACGAGCCCAGGGGGGCATCACCGTTCTTGGTGTGGCGTTGTTGATGGGGCAGGTTGCCGGTTGAGGACGATAAGACCAATAAGACGAGAAAGCGAAGCGGGTAAGTAAGTGTTGGATGTCGGAGCGCCTTATGGGCCACCCCTTTCTGGAGTAGCTGTGACCGTATGTGGTCCTCTAAACTCCGCACTGTCAATCTTTACTTTCCCGCTTCACCATCTACATCATACCCCACCTACATCCGGGTGCAACGGTTTTTCTGTGGCCTTCCGTGCCGAATTTTTGCCAGGGCAGGGGGGGGAGCGCGACTGTGTAACATAACCTGCGGGGGATACTGCTTTTAGAATAAGTCATGCTTGAGGTGTGTGAAATGTTCGGGTGAATCAAGGTAAGTATTCGGTGAACCATGTGCGTTTTGTGATGCCCTACTTGCCGGGCTTGTC
>CAZXYF010000076.1:0-13554 GCA_964644705.1 uncultured candidatus Brocadiaceae bacterium
TAAGACCGCCAAAAACAACGGCAGATTATGGTAAAGACGATGATAAAGACAAAGATTCATGCTTCTCGAAACGCTATTTTGGACAGGCCTGACCCATGGCACAAAACCATGGGGGCTAATCCCGATTTCGTTGTATTCACTCTCTTCCCTTCATACACTATTTGAAGATCGGGAGCAGGATCCGTTTCAGAAATATTGTGACTGTAATTTCACGTGCTCATCGGTCCGGCTTTTTCCGGCCGAGAGGCCACAGAACCAGGTAAAACTACAATGAAAGACCACAGACCAAAGATTGCGTTTATGGGGGCGGGCAGCACCGTCTTTGCCAAAAATGTGCTCGGAGATTGCATGCTGGTGGAATCCCTGCGGGATATGGAGATTGCCCTTTACGATATCGATCCGCAGAGGCTGAAGGACTCCGCCCGCATGCTTGAGCATTTGAATGAAAACATCAACGACGGCCGGTCCGAGATCCACAGTTATCTCGGGGAAGAGAACCGCCGCTCGGCTCTGAAAAATGCCGATTACGTTGTGAACGCCATCCAGGTGGGTGGATACGAACCGTGCACCGTGACGGATTTTGAAATCCCCAGGGAATACGGCCTCCGGCAGACAATCGGTGATACCCTCGGTATTGGCGGCATTTTTCGAACCCTGCGCACTGCACCCGTCATGCTTGATTTTGCGCGCGACATGGAGCAGGTATGTCCCGATGCCTGGATGCTGAACTACGTCAATCCCATGGCAATGGTGACTCCGGCCGTGTTGCGGGGTAGCGATATTCAATGCGTGGGGCTGTGCCATTCGGTCCAGGTATGCCCGCGGCATCTGTTGAGCAACACCGGGCTGCTGGATGAATACGATGAGGAATCCCTTGAGGCAAAAATTGCCGGCATAAATCATATGGCATGGCTGCTGGAACTTACCGATGGGGAGAAGGATCTGTATCCCGAAGTGAAAAAACGGGCGGGAAAGCTTCTGGAGGAGATCCGGGAGGAAGGTGGCCGGCAGCTCCGGGAGCGTCTTGAGCAGGAATACGAGGATGATCAGGAGGCTCTGGAGGACCAGGCGAAATACCGGACGGCGACCGACATGACGCGGCTGCAGCTGATGCTGGATTTTGGTTACTACATCACTGAATCCAGCGAACATTTCGCCGAATACACGCCCTGGTACATCAAGGATCGTTACCCGGACCTCATCGACGAGTACAACATCCCGCTCGATGAATATCCCCGGCGGTGCAGATCCCAGATCGAACAGTGGGAACGGAGACGGGAGACGCTGGTGAGTGACGGAGATCTGTCTCATACGCGCAGCAACGAGTATGGTTCCTACATCATGGATGCCATGGAGACCGACGAACCGTATGAGTTCGGGGGGAATGTGATGAATGACGGCCTGATCGACAACCTGCCGTCAAAGGCATGCGTGGAGGTTCCGTGCACGGCCGACGCATCCGGTGTCCATCCCGAATCCGTGGGCGATCTGCCGGTGCAGTGCGCCGCGCTGAACCGCACGAACATCAACGTCCAGATTCTGACAGTGGAAGCGGTGTTGAACCAGCGGAAAGATTACGTTTATCAGGCGGCCATGCTGGACCCACACACCGCCGGCGAGCTGTCACGTGATGACATCCGTTCGCTGGTTGATGACCTGTTTGAGGCTCACGGAGACTGGATCCCGCCGATGAGCTGAATCTGATCGTGGGGCATGGTCTGTTGCGCTTTTGCGCCCCGCCTGGAATCTGCGTCGATTATCCTGATTGGCGGTTTCCTGTGTTCCCTTGTTGACATGGCCGCGAGTGCGGTGGCCATGTGGGGAAAGCGCTTCGTGATCAGGGTTCAAGTCCCAGCCGCTCAAACTGTTCGGGAGGCGCGTCGTTGGCCTTCATCTCGCGTTTGAGATGTTCGATCATGCGCCCTTCCAGTTCCTCATCCTCGATGGGATTCTGCTGTTTCGGGTCGGTTTCAAGGTCGAACAGATATGATTCGAGATCGTGCTCGCCACCCCCCACGTCGATTTTCATCGTCGGGCAACCCTTGGTGAAGGAGAAAGGCTCCGCCATGGTGGCGGTCTGCATTTCCTCCAGTGAAAACGGCTCGCACATGTGAGCCGGCATGTGAGTGTATTGATACAACGGCCCGTTTTCCGTGCCCGCCGGGGCCCGCATGTAGATGTAGCGTCCGTCCGTTACGTTGACGTGTCCTCCGTGCATCCCGAACAACCCGGCCTCGCGCACGGGGGTATCGTCAACAGCGGTTTGCCGCAGCGGCTGGCCCTGCATGTCCTGCGGCCGGTCGAGATCAAAATATTCAAGGAGTGTTGCGGGGATATCGATGGTCTGAACCAGGCTGCTGCGTCGTTCGCCGGCCACCTGCGAACGCGGATCCCACATGAACAGCGGGGTCCAGGCGATTTCGTTATAGAACGGCATGAAGCATTTGGCCCAGCAGTCGTGCTCGCCCAGCAGAAAGCCATGGTCGGTATTCACAATCAACATGGTATCTTCCCACAGTCCCAGGCGATCCATTCTGTCGAGAATTTTCCCCAGGTAATGGTCGCACATGCTGATCAGGGCCGCATTCAACATACGGTAATGCTGGCTGAGTTCGGCATCCTCTTCGTCGATGGGACGATAGTCGGGCCAGTCGTTATTGAACCGGTTGAAATCGTAATCATACAGTTCTTTATAGCGTTCCGGAACAAAATACGGCTCGTGGGGGTCAAAGGTCTCGATCTGCAGGAACCAGTCGTCACAGTCATGGTTTCGCTGGAGGAAATCCAGTCCCATGGCCACGGTTTTGGCCTGCGGCATGTCCGCTTCGTTTTGCATGTGTGAGCGGTTGATCCAGTCCTGTCGCAGCCAATCCGCCGGTCTGTTGGTGTGTTCGGTGTTCGGGTGCTGATAGTTTTCAGGATCGTTCAGGTCGCCGAAGCACGGGTCACCTTCCTGACCGCGGGAAATGCGCCAGTTTGTGTATTTGGTGTGGTAGTTGGCACCGCCTTCCTCCCAGTAGTGGTAGTGATCGCTCACCAGGTGGGAGGTGATTCCATTGCGTTTTAGAATCTCAGGCATCGAATCATCGAACGGCTCCAGAGGACCCCAGCTGCGGTGCAGGAAGTTGTAGCGCCCGGTGTGCAAATCCCGGCGCGCCGGCATGCAGGGAACGCTGCCGATGAAACTGCGGTCGAACGTGCATGTGCGTTCAGCCAGACGCTGGAAGTTGGGCGCATGCACCCAGTCGCATCCGTAGGGGGGCAGCATGTGCCGGTTGAGCGAGTCAAACATCACCATAATAGCTTTCATGATGTGGTTTCCTTTGTTGAAGTTTGGTCCTGTCCGAAATAGCGTCTTGAAGTGCCTGGTTCTTTGATACTTACGTTGAGTGAGCGGGCTGTCAGCCCCGAGAGTAAACGTTATCGACGAAACGGCGCAGGTTGCTGTGCCCGAGTTCGACCCCGGTCATGACGTCCTCAAGTCCCTCGAACTCGATTACGTCAAATCCCATCTCTCTGGCCGTTTTCGGGACGGCGATCTGGGCCAGGTCTCCGGCATGTACGAGCCGGCTGTAACTGTAAGAGCTGACACCTATTTTCACAGTTAAACCTCTATGAGTTGTCGGAAACGGTGGGTTGAGCTGTGTCGCGTTTCATGAAGGCCCGGACGAGACGCGCTTCACCGTAGGTGACATCTTCTTCCGTTGCTTTGACGACCGGTGCCAGGCGATCGGTGCCGAGTTTGCTGAAGAGCTTCTGCAGGTGAGTGAAGGTGTCTTCATCGACAAACTGATCCTTCTCCACCGGTCGGTCGGCGAGTATGAGGCGTTCGATGTACCCGGCCACCGTGTCCGGTTTGATATTCCGGTGCTCGGCGATTTCCTCAATATTCATACCCTTTTTGGCCAGCTCCCAGGTTTTCTCAACAGTCGGCGTGACGTCGGATTTGGATTTTGTGGTGCCGGTCGATGTCGATGGTGGATTATCGGGCGGATCGATGTCCGGATTCTGGCGGAGGTATCGACGGATCTCGGTCATAAATGTTTCGCCGTAATTCTCAAGCTTGACGTCGCCCACGCCATGAACGTGACGCAGCTGTTCGGGCGTTGTGGGATAACTGATGGCCATCTCCCGTAGTGTTCGGTCGTGGAAGATGGTGAAGGCGGGCAAATCTTCGGCATCGGCCAGTTTGGAACGTATGCCGCGCAGCCGGTTGAAAAGCTCCTCGTCGCAGGACGCGGTTTCAAAGGATTCTTCCTGGGAAACATCTTCTTTCCGTCGTGCTACTTCCAAAGACTCCTCACCCACCAGCACATCTCTGCCGTGCTGGGTCAATTTCAGAACAGGATACTGATCCCTCGTCTGATGGATGCAGTCGTGCGTGATGAGTTCGTCGATTAGCTTCCGCCAGTATTTTTTGGTCTTATCCGATCCAGCGCCGTATGTTTTTATTGTGTCCAGGTTGTTCTGACGAACGGCCTTTGTGTTGGCGCCGCTGACGATGTCCACGATTTTTCCCGCTCCGTAGCGTTGATTGGTGCGGACGATGGCGGACATGAGGATCTGTGCCTCCCTGGTGATATCAATCTGTTCGGTGTCCGCTGTGCACACGTCGCAGGCCCCGCAGTTGTCCTCCTCGTATTCTTCGCCAAAATAGTTGAGCAACTGTCGGCGGCGACAGATGTTGACCGAGCCAAACCGGACCATCTCCGAAAGCTTATGGGAACAGCGCTCCTGCTCCTGTGGGTCATCCATCTCATTGATGAAATACCGTATGGTTGCGGCGTCGCCGGGACTGAAAAGCAGCAGGCAGTGGGCCGGATCACCGTCCCGTCCTGCGCGGCCGGTCTCCTGATAATAGCTCTCGAGGTTTTTGGGCAGATCACCGTGCACGACGTATCGGACGTTGGGTTTGTCGATTCCCATCCCGAACGCCACCGTTGCCACAATCACATCGACGCGGTCGTAGTGGAACTCCTCCTGGTGTTTCCTCCGGGTGTTTTTGTTCAGGCCGGCATGATAGGGCAGGGCGCTGATGCCTTTGTCGGCCAGAAAGTCCGCGGTCGATTCAACGTCATCGCGGGTGGTACGATAAACCACCCCCGATTGCCCCGCCCGTGGTCGCACAAATTCCAGAATTTGGTTGAGTACATTCTGTTTTGGCTCCACCTGGTAGAAAAAATTGGGTCGGTCGAAGGATGCCCGGACCATGTGGGGATCATCCAGCTGGAGACGCCGCATGATGTCTTTTTGCACGCGGGGAGTTGCGGTGGCGGTGAATCCAGCCACGGGGCTGTCGGGGAATTCCGTCTTCAGTTCTTTAAGGTACATGTAATCGGGACGGAAATCGTGTCCCCATTCGGAGATGCAATGGGCCTCATCAACGGCGAAGAGGTCGATGTTGATCTGCTTGAGTCGCGAGCGGAACCGATCAATCGTCAGACGTTCAGGAGAAATATACAGCAGATCAAGAGCGTTTTGATGCAGCTCGGCCAGCACATCATTGCGTTCCTGCATCGTCTGGGAGCTGTTGTAGCAGGCCGCTGTTAGCCCGTTGGTGCGGGCGTTGTCCACCTGATCCTTCATCAGAGATATCAGCGGACTGATCACCACACAGGTCCCGTCCATCATGCTGGCCGGTATCTGGTAACACAGGGACTTGCCGCCCCCGCTGGGCATGACGACGAAGGCGTCCCGGCCGCCAAGTATCGCCTGGATCGTTTCCTTCTGGTGCGGCCGGAAACTGTGGTACCCGAACGTTTGCTTGAGGGTCAGGTAGAGTTTGGTCTCGGATTCTGGTAGATATTCCATCTGCCTTCTCGATTGGTGTTTGAGGGTCCCGAAAGACCATTATATCACCCTGTGCGAGAGTTCCAATCGGGGATGGGTGATTGATAAAGGGATTGTCGGGTTCCCAGGGGGCAACGCGATTAAGTCATGTGCCCGTTGATCCCGAAGAAACGATTGTGTCGTAGTGAGTTCGGTCAAGTGGGGCATTTTTGGCGCGGTTAATCGCCCTGCTGTCTCTCGCTTTCTGCACTGCAACGGCAGCCGATGATAAAGACCCAGATAAAGAGTTTTGAGCACGGTTATCTGATCTCACAGCACCGAGAGTTATCTGCCGGGCTGTAGGCCCTAAACCAATTTGACACGGATGAAGGCCCGGCTTAAACATGTTTGCTCGGTAGCTGACGGGGAAACATAATGGTCCACTTTGCGCAGTTGCAATGCGGAGGGGAGTACCGTAACATAGTACCAATTGATGCATTTGTGTATCGGATGATTGCATGACCAAAGTTGGTCTTATGACTCGCTTCAGGCGCAGATTCCGGTGACTATGGGGTATAGATTCACTTCCACCGCGGCCACGAGCCCGGGGAGTGATGAAGTGGTTGCCATTCTTCTCGGCAGTTCCCTCCCGTCGCAGAGAATGACGCTACTTGTGATGTCCCGGGTGTCACGGGTAATCTATCCACCTGTTGTCTGAATCATACCAAATGAGGACAGTGCAATTCGAAGAGCACGAATGCGGGCACATCTAAATGTGTCCACTTATTAGAATAGACGTTTTTTTCGAAAGATGACGCAATGGCTAAAGGTACAGTAAAGTGGTTTAGTGACGAGAAGGGTTTTGGTTTTATCGAATGTGACGATGGTGGCGACGATGTATTTGTTCACCACAGCGCGATTGAGGGAAGCGGCTACAAAAGCCTTTCCGAAGACGACGTAGTAGAATTCGAAGCTGAACAGAGCGAAAAAGGCCCTCGGGCCACAACGGTGAAGACGGTTTAACTGATCGTCATATAACCGTTATATGAATGATAGCCATCGCGTGGAGGGACGCGATGGCTTTTTTTATTTTAACAGGATGGTTCGGCGTGGGGCGGGGATCCCGAATGAAGTTTTCAATCGGATTGGGGGGAATCGTCCATCGGTGTCGAATTATGCCAATAAACTCAGCAAAATGTTTCGTTTTTGTGCCGGTCACAGCACCGATACAACGGAAGATGAAGGCAAAGACGAAGGTAAAGATGAAGGTAAAGATGTGAGATAGAACCCCTGAATGTAATAGAGGGTAACTTGCCCGTTGAACGGTAGTGTGGGCTGGACCGCGCTCTGGGAACTCCAATTTGACACTCCGGTGCACTATGCATAATATGCATAAAGCGGAGGCGATCATGAGCATAAAAACCATACAGTCCGTTGATCGAGCGATGGCAATACTGCGGCTGCTGGCGGAGGAGGGGGCGATGACTGCGTCGGATCTGGCGGCGAAACTGGATTTGAACCAGAGCACCGCCTCACGCCAGCTGAAGTCTTTGATGGAGGTGGGTTTCGTGAGGAAACCAACCTTCCATTCCTTCGCGGTTGATTACGGGTTGTTGTGTTTTGCCGGCGACGCCATTCGATCCTTCCCGCTGGTGGGGCGGGCCCGCAATGCGGTTCAGCGGATCTGCCGGGACGAACAGCTCGGGGCCGCCGTCTGTGTTCTGCACGAAGGCGATCTGATTTACGTGGCGCGGCGCGACCCGGGTGTGGAAAATGCGACCCTCCAGCTGGTCAACCACTCCAACTGGCCACTCCACCGCTCATCCATGGGACTTGTTCTGGCATGCAGGCGGGGGCGTGCTTTTTTCGAGGAAGCAATCGGACCGCAACTGGCCGGCGAGGAGGGTTTCGATGTATCGGCGGGGAAGTTGTTTGAGCGGGTGGACAATGAACTCGAGGAACGCGGGTTCTTCGACTGGGGGGAGCGTACCGGTTACAACTTCAACATCGCGCAGCCCTTCCCGACGGAGGGCAGGTCCGCGGCGCTGGGTGTCTTTTCCCACAAAAAATCACTCACCCCGGAGATCGGAAAAAAGATGGGCAATATCATTTCTGAAATTATGATTGCTGAATAGGAGATACGACCCATGACGGGAACGGAAGCAGACGAGAACGTGGCGGTGACGTATGAGACGGATGTGGTGGTGCTGGGCGGAGGCCCGGCGGGAGTGGGGGCGGCTCTGTCCGCCGCCCGGCGGGGCTGCGACGTCATGGTGATCGAACAGACCAACGCGCTCGGGGGGATCGCCACCTCGGGATTGCACGGGCATGTGGCCATCTACAGTGCCTGGGGCAGCCCCTCGGAGCGTATCGTGGGGGGCGTGGCGCATGAATTGGCCGAGACCACCGTGGACCGGGGATACGGCACGTATTGCGGCCACGATTTTGATTTTGAGGTGGAACCACTCAAACTGATCCTGGAGGAAAAGTTTGTCGCCGCTGATATCAATTTCCTCTACCACACGCTGTTCTGTGACGTGGTGATGGACGGAGACCGCGTGGAAAAGGTCATCATCCAGAACAAGACCGGACGTCAGGCGATCCGCGCCGACATGGTGATCGATTGCACCGGCGACGGAGACGTCGCGGCGCGGGCGGGAGCTCCGTTCGAGGTGGGCCGGCAGGGCGACGGAGCCACTCAGCCGATGACTCTGATGTTTCAGATTGGTGGCGTGGATTACGATCGGTTCAAGGAATTTCGGGAGAATGGATACGTCGAGAAATATGGGGCCAGCGACACCTTTCAGATGTCCAGAGTCTGGGAGGAAGCTCAACAGAATGGTGACATGGAACCGTTCCAGTCCCAGACCATGGGTTTCTGGTGGACCCCTACCCGCCCGGATCAGCTGGGCGTGAATTTCACCCATATTGTGGGGCGTGATTGCAGGAAAACGGAGGATTTGACCTATGCGACGGTGGAGGGACGGCGTCAGGCGTTCCACATGATCGATGTGTTCCGCAAATACGTGCCCGGGCTGGAGGATTGCTGGATGAGCCACTGCGCCGCACTGATCGGGACGCGCGAATCGCGCCGTGTGATGGGGGATTACGTGATCACGGCGGAGGATGTGACCGGGCAGAGGGAGTTTGAGGATTCCATCGGTTACGGCAGTTTTTTTATCGACATCCATAACTGCAGCGGTGCCGGGATGGACGAGGAAACCTGGCGGCCACCGGAAGGGTTTAAATATCAGATTCCGTATCGTTCGCTCACCCCGCGGGGTCTGTCCAACCTGCTGGTGGCGGGCCGGTGCATCTCATGCACACACCGGGCACTGGGCTCGCTGCGCGTGATGGCCCAGTGCATCGTGACCGGTGAGGCGGCGGGACTGGCGGCCCAGATAAGCCAGCGCGAGGGATGCTCCGTCCACGAGATCGACGTGGCCCGGCTGCAGGAGGAACTCAGAGCACAGAACGCTATCGTCGGACCGGAGGGTATCGGAAAATGATAATAATCTCTAAAGTGTTTGTTTGACATATGCTTTAGGGGGGGTACGATATCGATGTATTGGATATGAATGTGTGATGCATGGGTATGCCTTTCCGGGTGTGCTGATTTGTGACTGGAACCCAACCCGGTTTCGGTGTTGTGTGTGTCGGGGGGGACGATCGGCTGCCCGGGATTTACCGGGAAGGTATGTATGGAATCCAGGAACGAACATGATGAAGATGCGGCGAAGACTGCAGTTGCCCGAGTAAGCAGCATGATTCTCCATTCGCGACTGTTTATGATAATGGCTCTTGGGGGAATTCTGGCGGTTATTCTGGGACTCACCCTCATCTCCGGAGAGTCCCAATCAGGATCGACGTTTAAGCCAGTGTCGATGGTGGCACCCGATAAGCGGGGCTACAAGTTTCAGCAGCATCTTGAGGGGCCGTATCCTTTCGATTACGAGGCGCCGATCCCGGTTGGCTTATGTCCGCAGATGTTCGGCGACTTAATTGACTTTGGTTCCTACACTCTGGATGAGGAAAAACCCCTGAAGGCCACGGACAGGGAGCCTTCGGATTCCCCACCGGACCTGTCGGAGTTGCGCTGGCACGTTGAGAAACGGACTTATCCCCGACTGCTGGGTGCCCTCGCGGAAGCTCTGCCTCCTGCACTGGCCAGTTCCGGTCCGCCCCGAGGGGTTGTCGGGCAGGCCTTTCTGGTGAGCGTATCGGAGGATGCACCGACGGCTGTGGCAATGGCCGAAGCGGGGATACGCATGGCGTCGCGCAAAAAACTTCCCCGTGCATTGAATCGGCTTGCCGGAGCGTACTGGATGGGCAAAAAGTTCGATAAACTCGAAGCACTTCTGGAAGCAGGTCCGCAGTACCGTCCCGTGGCGGAGGCGTCCGTCGGTTTTCCTCCGGAGATTGAGTCCATTCTTTCATCGGTCCAGGGGCAGAAAAGGGAAAATCCCCTTCTGACACTTCAGATTGCGGTGTTACGAGGACGGCCGGAACGGGCGGTTGAAGCACTGGAACGGATCGACAAAAAAACGGTCCACGACAGATTTGGTCCCCTGATTGATCGGATGGAGGAGGGATTGGCAGCCGGGACTGACGCCGAAGGTCGTGGAAAACCTCTCGCTCAGCAGTTTGTCGTGTTGCGTCGCCAACTGGCGGATGCCAAACGACCCGTTCATGAACGTTTTGCGGACTGGTCAATTGAGCGGTTGGAGTCACATCTGCGCTGGGTGTCGGCGGCTCTGAGCGGTTACAGCGATCCCGTCGCGGATATTCTGGCCTATATGGTGGAAAAGCGACAGTATGCGGGCACAGAAGTGCATTCCGGTGTTGCACTCAGTGCGGGCAAATGCCTGGTTGATCGCGGTGAATCGGCCCGGGCCCTCCCCATGTTTTTGCTCACGCAGAAACTGGGTTATCTCAGCGAGGCCGGCCAGTTTGGCTCCGATGAGTTCAGTGGCATGGTCTCGTTCAATGGTTTTGAATCGTCGATTTATTTTGCCAGAACCATCAACAGTCACCCATCGCTCCAGGAATACGTGGCGCAGCATGAGAGTATCTTTGAGGTAGCGATGAAGATGTTTGATTATTCCGAGCAGCACTGCAAAGATCCGAAAAGCTCGGGTATCGCCGGCCGACCCGGGTATGAAACGATGCTCACGATACAGCGCTGGCAGCTGGCGCTTATGACCGGGAGGGCCAAACAGTTCATTCCCGACTTGAAAAAGTCGATGCACCAGGGGCCCAACCTGGGGATCAGGCAGAGCGCAGCCATGACGCTGGGGCAGTGTTACCTGTATGAGACCGAGCAGTACGGCAAAGCGGCCCGGCTGTTCGAGCAAATGGCGATGGGAAAGATGGACGGCCAGATGTCGAGCATGGCTTTACAGATGCTGTATAAAACCGGACGGAAATCGGGAGAGAAAGCGATTTTGAGGCGCGTGCTAACGGTGGCGGAAAAAATGATTAAGGAAAAAAGGCAGGGGGCGAAACTGGATTGTTCGCTGCAACAACTGGAAGAACTGTACAGACGAATTGATGTTTACGTGGATTGAGAGGAGAGAACTTATGACTGTGCATGAGAAGCTGTCGTTATCGGAAAGTGCCGGCGATCATCTTCACCGGTCGATTGTCGTTTGTGCCGTGATGTTTGTGGGGCTGTTCGTGACGATATTTTCCGCCCCCGCGGTGGAGGAGGTGGAGATACTGCACGGTGAACCGATGGGGTCGCGGACATACGAAGATCCCTGGGGCCTGTCATCTGACGCCGGATGGACGCAGTTTGCCGCACGGGCAACTCTGCTGGATTCGGTCGACAGCAGTACCGAACTGAGGTGGTCGGTGGAGTTTGGCGACGAACAGGTGGATGGCGTGCGGGGTGTGCCGGAGGGGCCAACGGTGGGCACTATGATATCGTTTGAGATCAACACCCTCAGCGTGGATCCCGGAACGTATGACCTGAAGGTCACTGCCCGGTCGGCCGATGATCCCTCCGACAGCGGTTCGGATGTGGACCAGGTGCTCTGCCAGCAGATTACGATCAAATCCCGTTTGATGCGCGACAACGATGGACAATTTCGCCGACACGGGACCAGGATATGTGCGGGAGGACGCGAAGACGAAGTGCACAAGGCGCTGTGGGGAGTGAAATTCATTCCCAAATTGCGGCCCGGACAGACGGTGGAAGTGTCGTTAACCGAGGGCGGTGCGGGAGTCGCTTTTGACGGCTGGTGGACCTATTTGCCAGGGGTGGACACCGATAGACGGCGGGCGCGGGTGACTGTGCCAACCGGTCAGTTTAATCCATGGTTGTCGGAGGTCAAAACATACGAGTTCGGCGACGATCAGCCACTTCGGGTAACGAATTCGGACGGCGAAATTGATCTTCTGGCGGCTTTTTTGCGGTCCAGTAACAAGGATGAATCAACGCGCATCGTAGTGTCGCCGGAGGGAATGGAGGTTTCCGAATCGCATGTTATTACGTTCGCGCCCCCCGAGTTCAGCTTCTCCTTTGTAAACGGGTCCCGCTACGATGGCTGGGAGGTGGGGAAACCGCGTAAAATCACCGCCTCGTATACGTTTCACGGCTATCCGGTGGTTGGGCATTCGCTCGGGGCGACCGCGTTCAAGGTCAAATTGAAAGACGGCACCACCATCGTGGGGAGCAGGGGGGAGGATATGCAAGATGCGATTGAGAAAAGCGCGGAGCTGAAGAAATACGTCGAGGTGAAGGAACGAGCAGATACCCTCGGATTTAAAGGTTACGGTATGGGCACCAAAAGCACCCCCAATGATTCCGTGGCGCTGCGGGGGGAAATCGTGGTGAAAAAGGAGAATGTTGATACCTACTACATTGGATACGTCGATCTTACTTTTGGCGAATGACAATCCGCAAGAACAAGTGGAATGGACCACTGGTGGAAAGGATAAGAAAGATGCATAATATCAAACGGTGCTGTCTGATGATGGTTTTGACTGCGGTTTTCGGGTTCACATGCGGATGCGGCAGCGATGAAGCACTGCCACAATCCAGAACCGCTGCCCCCGTGAAGGGCGATCCCCCCAAACGGACTTTTGAATACCGGGTGCTGTATGTGGCGCCTCCGGGTGGTGTTACTGCTGGGTGTTCAAAGGCGTGGTATAATGGCGTTATGGATAAGGCGCAAAAATTGTGGACCGATTCTGTCGATGGCGGAAACAAAGACAAAAAGTGCAACGTCGAGTTCAAGGTTGTGAACCTGGGGGATGTGCGGCCGGGCAATGATTTTTACCATAACTTTCATGAATTGGACAGTTGGGACAAAATTGATTTAGCCTTCAACCAATTGCCCGGAGTGAAAAGCTGGGATCCCAATGTCATTGTTTGCCAGCGTGTTCTCGACCGCCATGCTGCTGCGGTTGCCAATCGACCCAATGGCACGATGGGAATTGCCATAGAATACGAGGCTTTGTATCTGGGAAATGATGGTCTCTGGGCCCATGAGATAGGCCATAATGCCGGATTGCCTGACATAGAAAGCGAGAGCTCTACGTATCCGACCAAAGTTAATCATTATTATATCAATATTATGATGCATGACCCGGATCCTTTTCATCGCCACGTGGTCACCGAGTCGGAACACCGTACGATGATGAATCCATAACAGGGAGTGTACTCATGAGCGATAACAGCCGAAGATATAAATTGGTGGTGCTGTGTGCTTTTGTGCTGGGACTGGTCGCCGTTGGGACGGCGGTAGTGTTTTGGCCCGGCGAAGGGACGGAAGATTCCTC
>CAZXYF010000077.1:0-13517 GCA_964644705.1 uncultured candidatus Brocadiaceae bacterium
CTTTGAGCTTGCGCAGAAACCGAGTGATCTCCAGAAGGCTTTGTTCTGCGAGAAAACGAGAGGATTGTCTTGAGGGTTCCAGCGCCGTGCCAGCAGGGTATGACAAAACGCATGTGGTTCACTGAATATTTACTATAGCTCAGCCTCTCGGGGGCTTGAGTGATGAGTAGAGTTATTTCTGGTAAATTTCTCCATCCCGCCATTTGCTCCACGTTGTCTCATACCACGAGGTGTCTTCCGGGAGGGGACGGCGTTCGACGGCACGAACATTGAAGCTACCGTCTTCATCCAGCACGGTTTCCAGAAGTTCTTCGCGCATGTCCTTATTCTCGGGTCGATGGGGCAGTTCTGTGCCTTGCTCCGTTTCAACCTGCAGCTCGCCGTCCGGGTCCTCGATCAGATAACCGCCCCGGCTTCCACCCCCGCGTTCGATGTAGGTTTTGATGGTTTGCAGGAAAGCAATGTGTGTCAGGCACAGATGCTCGTTCTGGAATGCAGTATTGAGCTCTTTTTTGTCTTTGAGGTTAATGCCGTGCTGACGAATTCTGTCGTAGAGCTGGCGCGCCTCCCGTAGAGCTTTTTCTACCCCTTCGGGACTTCTCAGGAAGGCACCTTCCATCGACATTCTGTGCTGGATTTCGGATCGCACCTCTTCGTTGGTGGGAGCGGCGTCGTCAGATTGGAGGTGGCGCTGGATGTTTTCCAGCTCGTTTTGAATCTGATTGTCGGTGGCCCTCACAAATTGTTCCGGACTCATCGGTTCGTCATCATACACATTGGTGATATATTGCGCCGCGCGCAGGCCCCCAACCTGTCCGCTGTTGAGGGCGCTTCCGCCGGGTCGGACACCGTGACTTCCGTTGACCTCGCCGATGGGAAAAAGATGTTTTATGTTTGATTCCCACCAGATATCGCCTTTCAAACCACCGTTATTGTGTTGGGCGCATACGGCGACCGGTAACGGTTCTGAACGGAGGTCAATTCCGTGATCGTCATAGATGTCAATCGCCAGAGGGTTCATGTGTTCGAGCCGGGCAAAGGGCGTATGTTGAGTGGCTCCCGACTTGTGGAGATACTCGTGGGCCTCTTCATCCAGATTGTCAAGGTCAAATTCATCCATGTCTCCTGTGGGAATGGGGTTGCGAGTGAAGTCCATCCATACCTCACGTCCGGCCCGCACTTCCTGAGCCACGGCATAATCCACGATGCTCGATCCGTAATTCTGGAGGCGAGATGCGTGGAATGGCCACTGGTAACCTTTGAGGAAGATATTTGAAGCCACCTGCCTCATGGTTTTGTAGTAATCGTTGAGGAAATAACGTTCGTCTCCGCCGCCCGGTTCTGTTGAGTAATAACAGGGTATGACCTGCTGGTATGTTCCACTCAGGTTCCATCGGAAGCTGGTACTGGCCAGACCATACTGGGATTCCCCCAGGTTGTTGGCAACAGCGCCAATTTCCAATGCGAGCCCATGGTTGCCGATCTGCCCGGGGGGATAGACCGTGGTTTCATACATTTCTCCGGGACCGCCGGTAGCCATCATGATGTTTTCGGAGTTGAACAGGACTAATCCATGGTCCTCAGCCCCCATTGCGCTCCGGTCAAGTGCGACGGCACCGACCACGCGTTTTTCCGAGTCAGTAGTGGTGGTCAGGAAAGCAATCACTTCATAGCCATCAAAAATTTCCGTGCCGTTCCTTTTCACCTTGCTGAGGGACTGTTCAAACATCTGCATGGAGGTGCGGGGGCCCGCACTGGTGGCCCGCTGGCGCGGATCATGGTCGGTTTTATACCCGACAAAAGCACCGTACCGATTGTACGGAAAGTTAACTCCGTTGCGGACGAGATGGAAGAATTCGGGAGCGCTGCCCAGGGCTTCCACATACGCCAGGTCACCGTGCATCATCCCGCCGTCGTAGAGGCTGTGGGCGAAGTCCATGGGGCTGTCGGGCACGTCGCCGAAGATGCCCATTTTATAATAGGTCTGTTTGTCCGATCCGGAGTTGTTAGAGGTGCCGGCCCCCAGTTTATCGGTTACGACGGCAGTGTCGGTCATTCCTTTTTCGTGGAGGTGTTCTGCACAGTTCAAACCGGCCGCACCCGAACCGATGATCAGGTTCTGCACGGTAAAAAGATCGACTTCCAGGTCATTGGGCAGGGAAACGCGTCTTTTATCCATTTTTAGTTACTCCTCTGGGCAACAACGAAGACAAAATGTCCCCGTGGAACTCTTGATAACAGGAAAGATACGACTGTCTTGAAAGACGTGAATGGGGGTATTGTTGCCGAGAATAAAGATTCTCAGCAACCGCTCCAAACCAGCCTAAGGGTAGCGAAATAAGGGGAAGAGGTCAAGCGCACGGCCCGGCATTATTCCGTTCAGCCGCCCATTCCCGAGCCGCGATGGTGAAGTATTCTGGAACGTCCTTTTGCTATCGGTTCTATGCAAATCTTCTGGTAGTGCAGTGCGCACCGGGGACAGGCCCGGCAGTAAGCCAATCGGGGATAATGTGGTTTATGGAATACTTACGTTTGGTATTGGAGAACAAGTTTGTGAGAAAGGGGGAATATGGAGTAATGTATTCGTTTCATGGAGGGCATCATCATTGGGCAAACGGCCGATGAAAACGGAATACGAAAAGGAAAAAGGATAAACAATGGATTGGACCGATTTTGATTCGATGATCGAGGAAGCGTTGGATGAAGATGGGGCGCGGAAAGATGTCACGACGCAGGCGTTGATTCCCGGGAAGCTGACGTGCGAGGCTGACGTGGTGGCCAAAGAATGCGGAGTGGTGTGTGGGCTTTCGCTGGCATGCCGAATCTGTGAAGTTTTTGATGAGCGATTAAAGCTGTGTGTGGAAGTGGAAGATGCAACCAGCATTGAACCGGGGCAGAAGATTGCGACATGTCGCGGCCCGGCGTCCAGCTTGCTTACGGCTGAACGAGTTATGTTAAATTTTCTCCAGCGCCTGAGTGGGGTAGCGACGCTGACCCGTCAGTACGTGAAGGCGGTTCAGGGCACGGGTGCCGACATTCTGGATACGCGGAAAACGACGCCCGGATGGCGCCGCCTGGAGAAATACGCCGTCCGTTGCGGTGGGGGTGTTAATCATCGAATGGGGTTGCATGATATGGTGCTAATCAAGGATAACCACCTGAGACTTCGCAAGCGTTGTGGTAAGCGTAGCAGCATAGAGGAGGCAATAGAAATCGCCCGGCAGTCGACGGAAGATATCTCTATCGAAGTAGAGGTGGAATCCCTTGCGCAATTGGAGGAGGCCTTACGGGCGGCTCCAGATTATGTGCTGCTGGACAATATGTCGCCGAATGAAGTGCGGCAGGCGGTTGAACTTACGCAGGGGAGTTCGGCTTCACCCGGCCCGCAGCTGGAGGCCAGCGGCGCAATTGGATTGGAGAATGTGCGAGCCTACGGTGAGGCCGGGGTGGACAGGATATCCATCGGGGCTCTGACACATTCTGCGGCTGCTCTGGATATATCCCTCAATATAACCGTATGAATTGGGGTACATGGAGAAACCCCCGCCTGGACGGGGGTTTCTCCATGAAGTGCAGGATGTATCTCTTTTTACTCCTCCTCTTCGGCCCCTTCGTTTTCGCTTTCTGCGGACATCGTTCCGGGCACTCCCTGTTCAGCCTCACCCCGCAGACTGGCCTCAATTCCGCCTTCCGCGTCACCACCCACGCTTCCGACTTCGATGTCGATATCTTCTCGGCGCTCAATTTTATCGAGTCGTCCATCACGAATCCAGACGATGCGGTCTGAGGCGCTGAGCATTTTGATATCATGTGTGGCGGTAATGATGGTCACGCCTTCTTCCTGATTCATCTCGCCCAGCAGAGAGATAATTTCTTTACCCGTGGCCAGGTCAAGGTTACCGGTGGGCTCATCCGCCAGGATGATGCTGGGCGAATTCGCCATGGCCCGGGCGATAGCAACGCGCTGTTGCTGTCCACCGGAGAGTTCATAGGGTTTGTGGCTGTAGCGTTCCGCCAGTCCAACCTTATCAAGAAGGTCCAGCCCCTTGTCACGCGCTTCATCGGTCGTCATGCCAGCAAAAGTCATCGGTAGCGTGACGTTTTCGAGTGCGGACATGACGGGGATCAGATTAAACGTCTGGAACACATATCCGATTTTTCGGCAGCGCAACCAGGCCAGTTCATATGCATCGAGCTGGGCGACATCCACCTCATCAATGTAAACGTATCCTTCGGTGGGTTTGTCGAGGCCACCAATCATATTAAACAGCGTACTTTTGCCGCTGCCGCTGGGGCCCATAATGGAAATGTATTCGCCCGTTTGGACTTCCACCGTGATGCCTTTCAGAGCCGGTACTTTGACCTTCCCCATAGTATATATCTTTTCGACATCTTTGGTTCTCACAACCGTTTGGGCGCCTGTTTGCGGTTCGATAGCCTGTGACATGATTCATTCTCCTTTGTATATGGACGATTTATTGTTTTTCGTGTTATGCTTCGGTCCGCATGGCATCGACTGGTTCCATGCGAGCAGCTCTGTAGGCCGGATAGATGGCGGCGAAAACGCTGAGGCAAATACCAACGACGATGCTGACACCCAGCCACATAAGAATACGTGATACAGGGAAAAATTCCAGAGCAAGCCAGTATGTCTTTCCCGTGGCCGCATCGGTAATACGGTACGCAAATAAAGTGCGAGCGGTCGCGAGTCCAAAACCAACGAAAGCCCCCACGATGCTGCCGACAGCGCCCTGAAATGATGATTCGATGAGAAACAGCCGGACCACAAAGCGGTCCAGAGCTCCAAGACATTTCATTGTTCCGATTTCTCGGAAACGCTCCGTCACACTCATAAGCATGGCATTGGTGATCCCGACGATACAAACGAGCAAGCTGAGGCTAACCAGCCACAGTTTGCGTTTTCCACTGAGATCTTTTTGCAGTTTCTCACGGGATGCCCATTCCAGAATATTACTCATTACGTTACCCTGGAAAAGCCATCTGATGGTATCGGGTTGGGTGAGTTCTTTGGAGGAAATGGGCAGCCAGAAAACTGTGCCGTCTTCACGTTGTGTCATCCAGATAACGCCAGCGTCCTGAGTGCCGGCCAGCGAAGTAGCATTCGGTTTTTTTGAAGTTTTGACGAACATCAACTCGGGTTGGTTTTGCGCGGATATCTTTTGTACGGCGGAATGTTCAGATTTGCGCAGCTTACTTGCCCCGACCATGATCGTTGTGGACTGAGGCTGAGCTGGCAGGATATTCTGGAATTTTTCGGCAAGACGTGCCGGAGCATCGTCCGGCAAGATGTTATTGTGACCCAGAATCAAGATGTTCCCTCCATTACTGGCATATTTCATCAGGAGGGTCAGGGCATCTGCAGAGGCAAGTTTCGGGGGCAGGGAAAGGAGAACTAATGTGTCGATGCCCTTATCTTCCTCTTCGGGTTGCAAAACGTCTCGCAGTTGCTTGATTTTATTCGGCATCAGACTGGTTTTGAAAATTCTGTTTTTCTGTAGCCTGTCGCGCATGATAAGATCCAGGGAATTGCCCGCCTCACCCATGTTGGAACCCCCGAGGATGCCAATCCGAATATCGATTTTGCCCTGGGACAAAGCTTGTTCGCGAAGCGCCTGTTGAACAACATCGTGCAGCGGATTGGATTCGGATACCTCACGGAGCCTGTCGGTGAACGCTCCGGATGTCCAGACGGACATTAGAAAAGCGATGGCCAGAATGATACCGCTGGTGGTAATGAGGGAACGCCATATGCGTATTCGTATGCTCTTCCAGGCGATCTGAAACGCTTTATGGAATGGCAGAACTATCTGCCGGCCAATTCCATCTTTTCCGCCTTCATTTGAGATGTTACTATCGTAGGACAAATCAACTTCTCCTATTCGAGAGTGCGGTACAGAGCGGTTGAATGGGGGATATCAGTCGTTCATGATTCAGCTTTGTGCTCATCTTCCTCGGGGACAGAGAATGCGACGATGCCACGTTTGGACAGTGTTTTAAGGTAGGAAAGCATCGATACCTCAGCTTCGCGGTGATTCAGGTCATATTGATCTGCAAATTTATCAATTATCTCGCTGACAGTGTGTTCACCGTCACATAGTTCTATCGTGTATGTGCCAAGTTCGTCAAGCTCGATTTGCTTGTAAGGGGGGATACGGAAGATTTTGGCCATCCATTTTAGCATTTTTGTGCGTTTGCGCGGAACGTTGAGGACAGC
This sequence comes from uncultured candidatus Brocadiaceae bacterium, assembly GCA_964644705.1. Lineage (GTDB taxonomy): Bacteria > Planctomycetota > Brocadiia > SM23-32 > SM23-32 > CAZXYF01. Next base: position 6,236 of record CAZXYF010000077.1, read on the forward strand.
ATTATCTTCTGCGTCGTATTCCACTGTGATCAGTTGATTTACCACCGGAACAGAATCCATGGCCTCTTCCCGGTCAAGCTCCGGTGCTTCACCCGTATCTTTTCTAAACCAATCCAGTAATCCCATTACTCGTCCTCATTTTCACAGCAGGCAGTGGACTGGATCACATCCGGAAGTAGGTCGGCTTCCGATCGCGATCCGTATCCGAGTAAAAATATGCGGTTGGTGGTAGTGCAGTGCCAGCATACAATCTGCAGCGACTTCCCTTTTCCGAATATGCGCCATGGGTCCAACACCAGCCAGGGCCGCCCCTCTATCTGTATTGCTTCGTGATCCCGAATGTGGCGGTGGGTGATCTCGTAAGTATGGCGTTTTAGCTCCGATTCGTAAAAGTCCAGCACCCAGTTTTTCAGGGATTGATCTTTCAGCAGCAATTTAGCAAGGCTGGCTCTGACCACTTCAAGTTCTTCGGATTTTTTCCTGAATTGCATCCGGACGCAACCGGTTTTCAAGTCGGAACGTTTCAGGGGAATGCTGGCGGGTGTTCGAAAACGGAGGTCAAAAAAATCCCACAGGATTTCCTCGCTGTCTGGATGATCCTTCAGAGATGCAAATATAGTCCGGGCCAAATTCCTGATGGGTTGATCGGGGGCGGCAAGGACCACCACGTGCACCATGCGGTCGCATTTGTCGCAGCGGCTGACCATACCGGTGCCTCGATTATCGCTTCTCCAGTCGTAGCATTCGATTGTTTTGCCCTGCAGGGACGCCAGATTGAGTCGCCTGTTTACATCGATATCGGTGCTGTTTTTCTTCGCCTGCTTCCGGAGTTCACGGATATACCGTGAGGTTGCATCGGCCGGATCACTGTCCGCTTTATCGGTCTCCCATTTGACCTGAAGCCGAACCCGGTCCTCGTCGGCAAGACTTACGAACCCGGAATTATACTCACCTCGCGTCGTGACCATATCCCAGTTATCGGGTACGGTGAGCTGTATTCCCTGCCATGCAAACGTTGTGAAATCTCTTGATTCGCCGCTCATTTTACTCCATCAGATCAATGACAGCATCATCTTCTGTCTCATATATCTCGAAAAGGTCATCGAAGCGCATGATTTCAAAAATCTCACGGATGCTGTCGGAAATGCGACACAGATGGAGTTTTCCGTCACGGCTTTTGAGCTCTTTGTGGAGACTGACAAGTTTGCCCATGACGGCACTGCTCATGTAGTGGACGTTTCGGAAATTGAGAACAATTTTATTGAGATCGGAGTTCGACAGCAGGGCGTTGAATTCATCTCCGAGCTGTTGCACGTTGGACTGGTCCAGTATTCGGGACGTGCGGAAGTTCACTACGGCCACATCGTTTTGCATAGTTATTTCCAGCAGTGACCCCTGATCGCTCTCGATCGTGCGACTCTGGATGACGCTGTCCACCTGTCCGGTCGCATTCCCGTCCTCATCGCGATACAGGCGGATTATGCTGCCGCACCGGGGGCATCGTCCTTTGCGTCCGATAAACTGCTTTTCGGTTTTTAACTTCTTTCCGCAGTTTTCGCACGAAACTATTATCTGGTCAGCCATTCCTGTTCCTCAAAATAGAGAAATCACCTGATTCGCAGGACACATTATACATAGTCACCAGTGATGATTTCCAGCTTCTGCTTGGTCTCTTCCGGAATCATGTCGGGGTCGGTGATTATTGCATTTTCCAGTGCGCTCTGGCAGTCGCAGTCTCGGTCGTGGGGGAGCTCAGCAACGGCGAGCCGCAAAGAGTCCTGGGCCAGGGCGGCGTTATGTTTGAGGTTTTTGATTAGCATATCCACCGTAACCGCCTCTTCCGCTTCATTCCAGCAGTCATAGTCGGTAACGCAGGCCATGGTCGCGTAGCACATTTCGGCTTCGCGTGCCAGTTTAGCTTCCTGATAGTTAGTCATCCCGATTACGTCCACGTCCCATGACTGGTACATGTGTGATTCGGCGCGGGTGCTGAAGGCCGGGCCCTCGATGCACAGGTAGGTTCCGTCGGTATGCACGGCTCCTCCCGCCTTTTTGGTCGAATCAACCAGGGTGCTCTGGAGGGCCGGACATACGGGATCGGAGAAGGCGATGTGTGCAACGAGTCCGTCCCCAAAAAATGTATCCTGGCGGTTATGTGTACGATCAATAAATTGATCCGGGACCACTACTTCTCGAGGGCTGATATCTGGCCGCATGCTGCCCACCGCCGAAACGGAGATGATGCAATCTACGCCGAGTTGCTTAAGCCCCCAGATGTTGGCTCGAAAGGGAAGTTCCCCGGGAAGAAGCCGATGTCCTTCACCGTGTCGCGGGAGAAAAACGACTTCACGGTTCTCCAGTAAACCAACTTTAAAGGTGTCCGAAGGATCCCCAAAAGGTGTATCGACCGTAACCTCGTCAGTGACCTCCAGCTCCGCCATATCATACAGACCACTGCCACCGATGATACCTATACGATTTTCTGTCACCTGCTGCTCCTTATCAGTGTTTCGTTCAACTTCAGCGGTATTGTAACAGCGAATATGCGGTCATCAAAATGAAAGGCCCCAGCAGCCTGTATGTGAACCCATAGCGTTGTCTCATCCCCTATGAATGCTAAAATGGCATGTTTGACACCCAGCGCGTGTGAGAGTATATTTATATCAAATGCGGTCCAAATCCCAAAAAGGAGGCTCGTTCTCTGTTATGAATGAAACGTGGAAAACTGTAGTTATTTTGATGGTCTGCCTGAGCGTCAGTCTTGTGGCGTCTGGATGCCAGATGCTCAAAATTAACACGCCGGAACGAAAGCGAAAACGTATGTACACCATTAAAACTGATCTTGACCGTATGGTGGACGATGCCGATTGGGTATTAGGTTTGCAGCGCCCCTCCAGGCTTCACAACGAAGCAATGCGCTGAAAGCGAGCTGGTGTCAGATGTTTATGGAGGGGTGGCCGAGTGGACGAAGGCGACGGTTTTGAAAACCGTTGTCCCGTTTAGCGGGACCGGGGGTTCGAATCCCTCCCCCTCCGCCATTTTTTTACTTTATCTTTCCCGATACCGATTATGTCTCAGTCGTATGTTCAATCCCTTGCTGGTACCGAAGATCGACTCCCTGGAGAATGGGCTCAGTGGCGGACACTCCACCGTGCCGCCCGTCGTCAGTTTGAAGCCTATGGTTACGGTGAGCTGGCGTTCCCCATAATCGAGGATGCACGTCTGTTCATCAAAGGCACGGGCGAAACCACTGATATTGTGGAAAAGCAGATGTACACGCTGGATAGTGGAGAAGATGAGAGTATTACTCTGCGGCCCGAAGGTACTCCTTCTGCTGTGCGCGCTTATCTGGAGCGCGATCTGCACAAAAAACAGGCCTTTCAGAAGTTCTGGTACGCTGGGCCGATGTTCCGCAAGGAACGGCCTCAGAAGGGGCGTCTCCGACAGTTTCACCAGATAGGTGTCGAGGCTATTGGCGGGGGAAGCCCGGTACTGGACGCAGAAACCATCCTGTTGGCGCGCGACATATTCGAAGACGCAGGCTTGAGTGACTTTGAAATCTATATCAACACTATCGGATGCAGCAAATGTCGTCCCGGTTATCACGAGGCTCTGCATTCAATGCTTGATTCACACCGGGACGAGCTCTGCGAGGATTGCCAGAATCGACTCGACCGCAATATTCTCCGGATACTGGATTGCAAAAATGAACAGTGCCAGGAAGTAGTTGCTGATATCCCGGAAGTGGAGAATCATCTGTGTGAAGAATGCGCTGAGCATTATGATGCGGTGCTGGATGTGCTGGAGGAAACTGGCACGACGTATGAGAAAGATGCCCATCTGGTGAGGGGGCTCGATTACTATACGCGCACGGTTTTTGAGATAAAACACCCCGACCTGGGAGCTCGCGACACGATTTGTGGTGGTGGGCGTTACGATGATCTGGTGGAGCAGTTTGGCGGGCCGTCACTCCCTTGCGTAGGTTTTGCTCTGGGGGTTGAAGCGTCCCTGCTGGCGATGGGTGAGGAGTGCGAAAAGACGCCCGGAGGGACGACCGGTGTTGATGTTTACGTGGTATGTTTCGAGGACCATGCGCGCAAACACGGTTTTCAGCAGGTTCAAGCCCTTCGAAATTGCGGTTTGACTGCGGAAATGGATTTTGAGCAACGGAGTGCCAAAGCTCAGATGCGTATGGCGAATAAACTGGACGCGCAATACTGCTATCTCATTGGCGAACGCGAGCTGTCGGAGGAGGAGGTTCTGGTCAAAGAAATGGATAGCGGTGAGCAGTGGAACGTCCCGTGGAAGGTCGCAGCTGAACAAACGGCGGAACGGTTGCAGGAGGACTGAGGCGGCCTGAACCGAACTGCAGGAAGGCAAAAGCGCGTTGAGCGCGGTCACGTACAGTTCTGCAGTTGGATGAAAACGAGTATTTTCACTACAGACGAAAACATTTCGCGGAACAGGGGTCAAAAATGGCACAGAATGAGATTCAGGAAAACATCGAACAGCTGTCGGATTTCCGCACACGAAGCGCCGCGATGAAACGTCTTGTGGCAGCAGGCGATGACGCCGTTGAACCGCTGATTGAAGCTCTGGGGGAGATAAAGCATGAGGGCGCGGTGTGGGCAATATTACAGTGTCTGGCTGATCTTAATGCTGAAAAAGCGGTCCCCGAAATCGCCCCGTTGCTGAAAGATTCACGATTCAAAAGTGCGGCTCATGATGCGCTCATTAGCATTGTAGGGCAGGATTTTGGTACTGCACCTGCTCCCTGGTTGAGCTGGGTTGAGGGGGAGGAGGCAACCGATGCGCTGGAGGAGGATGAGGAGGACCAAATGCATGAGACGGGGCTGCCTGACGAACGGCTCATGGAATTGGCCATGGAGCCGCTTGAGGCACAATGGAGGGAAACAGGTTCCGGCCGATACAAAGCTGAGATGACGATTAAAGATGTGGACCAGCAACAGGATCTGACGATAGATCTTGAACGTGAGGATCATGAAGGATCGGAAATCGTTATCGTGTATTGTGATTGCGGGCCAGCGGCGGAAACTGATTACGAAGCGGCGCTGCGCCATAATTTGAAGATGCCTTACGGGGCTCTTGCCGTGCGTGATGCCGAATCGGGGCCGCGATTTGTGATGTTCAATACACTTCTGAAGCAGGATATGAGCCCCCTGGAATTGTGCAAAAGTGCTGCAACCGTTGCGGAGCGCGCGGTGCGGGTACGAGAAGATTTGGAACGTCTATCCGAGTGAATTGAATAACGTAGAATTGGAATAGCTGTGATAAGAAGAACACATTACTGCGGCGATGTACGATCCGACGACATTGGTAACGAAGTATCGGTGAGCGGTTGGGTGGCCAACTGGCGAGATCATGGCGGGCTGGTGTTTCTGGACCTGAGGGACCGGACCGGGGTGGTCCAAGTTGTCTTCAACCCTGAAGAGGATGAGGATTTGCATGCTCGCGCGAGCGTGCTTCGGAGCGAATACTGTGTGAGCGTTACCGGAGAGGTGACTGAACGCCCTGAGGGGATGCAGAATCCTGAAATTGACACGGGGATGGTTGAGATACGGTCCACGGAGCTGGAAGTACACAGCGAGAGTGAGGCTCCAGCGTTCGATGTGGATAATCCCGGAGATGTGTCTCTCGAAGCCCGCTTGAAAAATCGGTTCCTTGATTTACGCCGACCGGAGATCTTCCGCATTTTTGAGTCGCGTCACCGGATGTTGCAAAGTATTCGACGCTATTTTGATGATAACGGCTTTCTGGAGGTTGAAACTCCGTACCTGACGAAAAGCACGCCCGAAGGAGCCCGGGATTATCTGGTCCCAAGTCGGACTGTTCCGGGTAGCTTTTTCGCACTCCCTCAGAGTCCTCAGCTGATGAAACAGACCTTGATGATTGGAGGGCTGGACCGGTATTTCCAGGTGGTGAAGTGTTTCCGGGATGAAGACGTTCGGGCATCCCGGCAGCCGGAATTCACACAGATCGACATGGAAATGTCATTTGCGGACGAAGACGACGTGATGGAGATGACAGAGGGATTGATGGCCGGATTGTTTCGAGATGTGTTGGACAAAAGCATTCAAAGCCCTCTTCCCAGGATGGATTATCACGAGGCTTTTGATCGTTACGGAACGGATGCCCCTGATCTGCGTTACGGACTTGAAATCCACGATATTAACGATATCGCCGCAGACTGTGATTTCCGTGTGTTCAGTGGGACCGTTGAAGATGGGGGAGAGGTCCGAGGAATTTGCGTTCCCGGGGGCGCCGATATGACCCGGAGCGAGGTTGACGGATTGGTTGATTGGGTGCAGCAGTTTGATCTTCCCGGGCTGGCCTGGTTCAAGTTTGTCGAGGGAAGTGCTGAAGGGGGTATATCCAAATTCTTCAGTGATGGGGAGATCGAGGCTATTGTGGAAGAGTTTGATGCGGAGGATGATTCTCTGTTCCTGTTTGCGGCCGCCAGGCGTTCAAAAACAAACGTCGCTCTGGCCCGGCTCCGAGAACATGTCGCGGAGAAGTTGGATCTCATTGATGAGGACCAGTTTGAGCTCTGCTGGGTGGTTGATGCCCCGGCGTTCGAGGCCGTGGATGATGGATCGCATCTTACGTTCCCGCATCACCCCTTTACAGCTCCCTATGAGGAGGATATTGAGCTGTTGGAGGAGGATCCGACATCGGCGAGAACCCGATCTTATGATCTGGTTTTGAATGGTGCCGAGCTTGGTGGGGGAAGCGTGAGAATCGCTGATCCTGAGTTGCAGATGCGCATCTTCCGGATTCTGGGATATACGGAATCGGAAGTGAAGGACCGGTTCGGCTTTTTCATGCGGGCTCTCCATCACGGGCCACCTCCGCATGCCGGGCTCGCCCTCGGATTCGATCGGATTGTGTGGAAAATGCTCGGTCTGGAGGATATCCGTGAGACAATGGCTTTCCCCAAAACGCAAAAAGCGGTTTGTCTGTTGACGGGGGCTCCGACGGAAGTCAGCGAGGAACAGCTCAGTGAGTTGGGGGTTGAGCTGCAGAACTCGTGATCCGTTGGGAAACTCATACAGGCCCGCGCAATCCGTGATATGCGGCGCTCAAAACTCTGGTGAGACAGGGGGAGATGTAACACTGCCAGGGATGAGAGGTTGCCCGGCGCGGAATAGAAATGCGGGCCGGTGGCGCTTTGGGACGCGGGCGATGGATAGAGCGATTGCCGGGATTCCAGGCGGGAAACGCTATTAAACCATTGGCTCCCCCGATCCCGAAGAAACGATTG
>CAZXYF010000078.1:0-13435 GCA_964644705.1 uncultured candidatus Brocadiaceae bacterium
TTATGCAGAATACTGATTACGGCATCCATGTTTCCGGATCAGGAGTTCTGAGCCTTTGTCGTGCGAGAAAACCACAGGATTGTGTTGATGACTCCAGTGCCCTGCCAGAAGGCCCCTATCGCCCGGCGTGGTACGCCCCTACCGGGGACAAGCCCGGAAAGTAGGGCATCACAAAACGCATGTGGTTCCCCGAATATTTACGTCTGCGTCCAGAGATCGATCAGCCGGCTGACATTGTCCTTCAGGTTGCACTCTTCCCGCACCTTTCCCCGTGCATTTTCCCCTAATCGCCGTCGCAGCTGCGCATCATCCTGCAGTCGGGCCAGCGCCCCGGCAATGCTCTCGGGATCCCGACACGGAACAAGCAGACCGGTCGATTCATCATCAACCAGTTCCGGGATGCCCGAAATGTCACTCGTCACAACCGGCAGGCCCGTGGCCATGGCCTCCATAAGCGCGACCGGTAGCCCTTCACGATCCCCCCGCGACGTCAGAACACTGGGCAACACAAAGACATCGGATTTCCGTAGCGTTGCCTTGACCTCATCCTGCGATAACATGCCGCGCAAAATCATACGTTCCCCCAGCCCTGATTCTTCAATTTGCCGTTCAATTCTGTCACGAAGTGGGCCATCCCCCACCAGCTGACACACGAACTCCCGTCCCCGACCCTGAAGCTGATTGCACGCTTCAATCAGATACTGATGACCCTTGACGGGGTTGAACGAAGCCACGCAGACGACTGTGAAGGGTCGATCGGGAGAACTTGAGGGCATGCCGTCACATTCATATTCCTCAGGCCGGATCCCACATCGCAGGACCACCAGTTTGTCAGCCGGCACTCCTTCACACTGATCTTCTACAAAACGCCGATTGTATTGTGAGACCATCACCGCAAACTCAGAGATGGCAATCTTCCGGTCCAGTCCGTGGCGATGTTCGGGCACATGGATGTCGCTACCGTGCGCCGTAAAGCTGAAAGAGATGCCCGTCAGTCGTTTTATGACCAGGGCCGCTGATACCGGAAAAGTGGCGAAATGAGCGTGAACATGCGTGATCCCATCGCGCTTCATCCTGTGGCCGATTCTCACCGACTTCGGAAACAGAACAAGCGTCTTAAGCGCCATCCCCAGGCTGCCGGACATCCCCATCAGCAGCATCCATAGAACGGACAGGTATCGGATGGGATGCCGCAGCAGGTATCTCACATTTGTCATCACCACCCTCAACGAGAGGAAAGGCGTAAAACGAACATCGGGCATGAGCTCCTGCACCTCCCGATGTGTCACCTCGTCGTTCTGCCGGATAAGGGGGTAAATACTGATGGGCACTCCCTGTCGGCGGACCTCAAGCATCTCCCGGATGATGAACGTCTCGGTGAATTTGGGGAAGCGCGACATGATATAACCGATTTTCACGTGTGCGTCGCCTCCCTTCTGGAGGGTTTCCACGTCGTGTAATCACGACCGCGGAAATAATCCCACACACCGAGCAACGTCCCGCCATTCCCCACGCAGAAATAAAATGCCGTCTCCAACAATTCTTCGACCAGACTCCCCGTCGCCAGGTGGGCACGCAACAGCGGATAACTCCCCGCCGTCAAATAGAACAGAGTCTGTAACACAGCAAGACCCTGAAAAACCGCATGGTAAGGAGCAAGGGCCAGTGATGTGACGAACAGGAAAACGAGCGATAGAGGCAGGAAGCGGCGCAGGACTTTATTGATCCCCAGTCTGGCCCCATACAATCCATACTGCAGCGGATTGAACAGCTCACAATGGGAAAAAATAGTTTTGAGGCTCCCGCACACGATTCGCCGACGACGCATAATCTCCTGGTGCACCGATTTTGACGGAACGGGCACAATCGCTCGCGCTTCGGGTTCAAACACATATCTTCTGTTCTGAGCCACAACGTCCAGACAGCAGTCCAGATCATCGGACCCGCCCTCGAGCACGGGTTGGTACAGTTCCGCGCGCATGCTGTGGAGTTTCCCGTCGTTCGATGTGATACTGCCGATGGCACTTTCCAGTCGTTTGATCATGGAGTCAAAACCGATATAGAACATCTGGGCTCGTGCCGTCCCCTCCGCCATTTCTCCCACCTGCCTGTGACCGCAGACCCCACCAACATCTGAATCATCATACCGCCGGATAATTCGGCGCAGAGCATCCTGTCGCAGCAACGCATCCGCATCGGAGAAAACGATAACCTCCCCCGCTGCCTCTTGCACGGACTCATTCATGCCGTGGGCTTTGCCCCGATGCTTGTCTGAACGAAGCAGACTGACCCGATCGTCATCAAACTCACGGACGATCTGTTCCGTAGCATCGTCCGAGCCATCGGAGTAAACGATGATTTCGTAGCGTTCCTTCGGATAATCCAGGGCCACGTCATTTTCAAGTTTGGATCCAATAAGTTCTTCTGCATTCCGGGCCACCACGATGATACTCACCGAAGGGAGGCTTTCCCGCTCCTTGTGAGGGGGAGGAGTTCTCCGGTGAAACGCCCAGGACAATGTCAGAAATAGCGGGTACAAACAGAACAGAAGTACGGGTCCGAGTAGAGACAAAGCAAAGATGGCCGAACATAAGATCAGCAGAGTCGTGCCCATAATCTCGATTCACTCCTCCTCATCCGGGGGCACTACTTTTGCAATCGCCACGTGGGAGAGGCCAAGTGACAGCAGCATGAACTTGTGGTAGGGATCGCTGAATATGAGCAAATACAGCAGAACCAGTATGAAGGATAAACGGTATGTTCCCATCAAAACGCTCAGTTTTCGACCTCCCCGGGGACCCGCACGTTTTTTCGCCACCCAGAAGTTACGCAACGCCACATAGAGAATACCAAGGAAGGCCATCAGACCGAAAATGCCGGATCCCACCAGGATCTCGAGATATGTGTTGTGCGCGAAACGTTCTTTACTTCCGCCCCAGGACTGGAATCGTTCGGCATACTCGGTCTGGGCGTATATTTTGCGAAACGCTCCGGGACCATGACCTATAAATGGTCTTTCAGCAAAAGCCCGCACGGCCACTTTGACGTAGGACATGCGCTGGCGCATGGCAGGATCATCCGCGGTAGTCAGACTTCTGAGTCGGTTCCAGTAGGAAGCCGGAGCCGTGCCCACAGTGAACACCGCCATCGCCGCCAGTCCGCAGAACAGAAAGCCCAGGTACACGGGACGCAACCGGTGACGATATTCGTATAGCAGCCCCAGCAACATCACCGAGAACATCAGCGCCCCACCGCGAGAATAAGTTGTGATCACGGCCAGAACGTTGATCAAGATCAGACCGCCGGCCAGAAGCCTGCGCAGAAGTCCCTCCCCATGCAGCATGTAGTGCACGGCGAAAGGTACGGCGAACACGATCATCAGTGAGAGGTTATTCGGATCGGGCGCCGCCCCGGTCCCCCGCTTAAATGCCCCCGTTACTGCTTTCTCGGCAAAGAAGGGGATCTCCAGGAAATATCCCGCCACCGAGAGTGCAGAACTCAGACTCACGCTGAGCACGATCACAACGGGCAGAACATGCGTAAATCCCCGTTTTGACACAAACACAATTGTTACCCCCACAAACACACACGCCGCCAGCAGCAAGATCACGTGTTTCCACGCCACCGCAGGATAGGCGGAGGGCAACGCTGCAAGAACACGGAGGGCCAGCAACAGCGCGAACAACGGCCACATTTTCGAATAAAGATCGCGTCGGATACCCTTGCGCGGCAGCCAGTGCAGAAAAGCCAGACCCACCAGCGTGACACCCAGGATCCAGTGTATCCGCAAATACCCGCCCAGTGCGCCAGGACTGCGATACGCACCGAAGGGAATCAGCGCAACAATCAGGTAGTAACCGATCGTCGGACAGTGATCCAGGGTCAGAAGGGCCAGCACCGCCCCGGCCGGAAGAAGGGCCAGCGCGGGGTACGGAGTGGCCAGCAAAATGATCGTGCTGGCGACCACAACCACCGCCGCAAGAAGAGTCAGCGGCGGTAATGCACGCTGAGAACGGCTGGCGTCCTCTTTTTTACTGATTTCATCCGAATCGGGCAAAACTTCCCCCCAGAAAAAATTCGTGGATTACAAAATGGCCCAATGGAGTGGCCGGGGTATAATGCCACACATAATCGTAGTGACCATTCACAACTTCACAACGGAAAAGTTGGCAATTAACGAACGCATACCGAGTTTCCCGCGATCCAAAACGGGTGCTCTCGATCTCAATTTCCACTTTGGCCAGTTCTGAACGTGGTTCATCCAGCGGCTTAACTCGGCGAACACGGAAACTACCCTCATTAATATCAACAATCGCGCCGACACAACGCTCAAAATCAGCCTCCGGCAAATAACCCAGGTACACCCGAGCCGAGTCAGGATATATTCTGGCCTTTTCCCGCCTTTCATCTGCTCTTGGCGCTGCATTATTTCCCAGATTCAATACGCTGGTGGCAGCAACAAAAACCTTTCGCACGGCCGCAAAAGCCGCAATACCGATAAAATAGCATTTCCGTCCTATGCCTTCAGGCTGTCGGATATATCGATTATCAATGATTGTCCGAATTATTTTCGGGCATCCGTGGGGCGTAAACAGCTGAGAGGGGCCGATAACGCCGGGACGGACCGCGAAGTGCACATCGTATCCCGGTATTTCGCTGCAGATCTTCTCATAGATTTCCGTCCGTACCGGTCTGGGACCGATAAGCTGCATGTCGCCCATCAGGACGTTAAAAAGCTGGGGCAGTTCATCCAGCCGTGTCGGCCGAAGCACCTGACCCAGCGGAGTGATGAGCTCTTTTTCATTCTGCACGAGCCGGGCACCCAGTTTTTTCTGCGCGTCTGGAATCAGCGTGCGGAATTTGTACATCGTGAACGACTTTTTGTCCAGGCCGAGTCGTTTGCCTCGATACAGTATGGGACGGCCGCTGGTGATGAGAATCAATATAGAAAGGGTGGCCATAATGGGCGACGCCAGAATGATCAGAACCAGTGCAGCTACAATATCAAACCAACGTCCAGCATCCCGCTTTTGCTCGGGCGAGTCTTTCCGGCCGGATGTGATGCGCTCGAAAAGGGTTTTCACCAGTCTCACGTTCCCTTCGCCTGAGAATTACATCGTATCCTCTCCCGGATGCTCCTCTCTCATTTGATCTTCTCGATCGAGCACACTACCGGCAGCTCCAGGAACCGATGCACTTCACTGGCCCGGTGGATGGACTGATCCAGATATTCGGTGACGAACCCCAGTGTCAACCCGACAATAATCGCAGCAGCCAGGCCGATCATAAGGGTCGGCATCGTCTTCGGATAAGCCACTTCGGCCGGCTCTGCAGCTTCATTCAATACATTCACGTCGCCCGATATTTTAGCTTCAGCCACAGCGGAATTGATTTCCGCCTCTTCCTTCTTCTCCGAATAGACCTTGTAAGAGGACTCAAGCATCTCCGCACGATTCTGGAGACGCCGTATTTCTACAGCCTGCTTGTTCAGTTTCACGTTTTTGTCCCCGAGCTCCTCCAGACTGTCTTTAATACTTCCAATCTCCGCCACCGTGCCATCAATGGCTTTGCGATGCGTTTTATAAATATTGCGTGCCTCGGTTCGCAGTTTACCATACACCTCTTCCACCATTTTGTTGATCGCTTTTCGGCGACGCGATTCCGGTTGGTATTCCTGCACAATCTTCTCTCGTTCCTCAAGAAGCGCAGCCAGCCGATCCGCGAGCCGGTTAATGGCGCGGTTGTCGAGAAACGCGAAAAACTGAACCTCGTCGGTATTCAGCGCCTCTTTGAGTGGTTTGATCTCCTCTTTCTGACGCGCCAGGTTGGCCTGCAAATCTTTGAGTCGACGCCGCAGCTCACTCTGCAGTTCACTGTTGTTGGTGAGTTCTTTGTCGATCAGAGCGATTTTCCCCGCGTCCGCGGTTTTCTGGACAATCTGCTCGCGCACTTTCCTCAAATTCTTGCGGTAGCGCTCTGCCTGATCAGTGAGGAACTCAGTTTCTTCAGGAGTACTAAAAATTTGGCTGCGCGTGGTCAGGTAATTCCCAAGATGCTGATCCACAAACCGTTCAGCACGGTTCGGATTCCGCGAATAATACCGGACACGTATCACGTGCGAGCTCGGAACGACCGTCGCCTCCAGTCGCGAACGGCTTTCTCTCACTGCGTTCGCCAGTTCCTGATCGTTCTGAAACCCTTCGCCCGCATTTTCCTCATTCTCCAGGTCCACCACCGTTTTCCTGACCAGACGCGGGGACCGGAGAATCTCCATCTCCGACGTTACATGGGCCTCTTCCAGGGGATATCTCTCCTGAGCTGATTGAAGCAAACGGGTGCTCACACCCGGAGTGCGAGCCCGCACCAGGATATGGGCCTCCGCCTGATAGGTGCGAGGCCAGTGAAAGGCAACAATCCCCGCACCAAGAAGGACGAGCAGTGCGCTGAGGAAGATGACGCGAAACCGAAGAAAGAAGATCTCCGCAAATTCCCGCAGCCAATCCTCAGTGGACCACGGCGACTCGTCGTTTCTTTCTTGAATCATAACTCAATCACTCCCTTTATCATTAATTTCGTAACTTCCGGTGACACCAACACTCCAGCCACGGAAGAACAATACGTCACCGATTTCACGCGCAACGGTGGCCCAGCGGTTAAGAGCTCTGCGCGGCACATAAACGATGTCGTCCGGTCGCAGATAGAAGAACTCCGCTTTCCTGTTCAACCGAAGAGCGTCTTCAAGGTTGAGGAAACGTCCGAGCATTTTGTCCTTTCGCCGACGCATCACCACGACCTGTTTCAGGTTCGCACTGGGCATATAACTTCCCGCCAGCGCCAGGGCTTCAGCCACCGTGGTCGGTCGTGATATGGCGTAAGATCCGGGCTTGTCCACAGCGCCCAGCACGTAGATCTGCCGGCCCGCATGCTCGCGGAGAAACAGGTCAACGTTAAGCCCCGGTATGATCCCCTGATATCTCTCGTCCAGTTCCTTCCTCACCGATGGTATGGAGCGTCCTTCCACCTGGATATCACCCAGCATGGGGAACGTCGCAAAACCGTCGGGGCGTACCGTTGTCAGACGACTCAGACCCCGCGGCGCCGTGTGAAGATCTTTCTTCAGCTCTTTGATGGAATTCCGGAACTCCAGCACCACAATGTAAAGCTCGGGTTTCTGGATCACTTTGTTGTACTTCTCTTCCAGTTCCTCGGTCAGTTCTTTTACCGTCTTACCGGTCACATGAACTTCCTGAAGGTACGGCAGTGAAATCGTGCCATCAGGGCGTATTGCCTGCTGCTGATTCAGTTTCGGCCGGTGCACGAACTTAACCGAGACCACATTTCCCACCGCCAGGGTAAACGTCTCCTGTTTGCGCCATGTATTGGCCTGATAGAGTACATCAAGAACGTCCCCGGGCGCGATGCGATATTTCTTGAATATGTTCTTTTCCTCCCCTTTCGGCGGCGTCGGAAACGTCGTGAGGGGGATTTCCACAAACTCACCGCTGCCGTTCGCGCCCAAGGCATCATCGGTGTCTCCCGCCCCTTTTGTGCCGGCGGAACCACATCCATACAATCCAAACGACACTGCGATGATCAGTGCGAACAATATGGCAGTCACCAATCGGTTTTGATTCTGAAGTCTCATCGTCTTCATCACACCCTTGAATAAATTGCTGTAGGAATCGGATATTTACGTTTGTTCAGCGCAACTCCGAGAATGTTGGCCCCGTAACCAACCAGCTTATCCCGGGCCAACGATGCCACCTGCCATTTGGTCGCTCCGCATTCCACCGTCAGCACCGTTGCCTCAAACTCACGCACTGCAATCGTGGATCCCGTGTCCGTTATGACAGAATCGCCATCGAAAACCGAATACATAAATTCGTCGGTCAACTCACTCAACCTCTCGGTATACCTCTCCTCTTCATACGTGTCCAACCAGACATTCCGAGCCTGCCTGGTCCCGCCGGGGACGATAACCGGATCCCCTTCTTCCAGATGATGGCTGACCTCATCGAGGTCCGCCTCACCAAGAAGAAAGTCGTACAACCCAGGACTCTCAGAAGAAATATCAAAAACAGTTCCAAACGAGGGCGAAGACATGTTTGCCTCTACAAGGGCCACCCGGCGAGTGGCCGTCGTTTCCAGACCATACGCCATGGCCATCGCCATCGTGGTCTTACCTTCGCCCGGATGGGCACTGGTCACATACACAGTATCAATATCATTTCCCCGGGCAGCACTGACCAGGTTTCCCGTCACATCCGACAGCTGGGAATGCTTTTCCCGAAATACTTCCTGGAATTTTGATGCCATAATTTCTAACCTCCACTTACCACTGTCAAAACGGACCGGGCATGAAATGTGTTTTCCGGATAACTCCGCGCATTCAAGCGCGCTTTCTTCATCACACCGTTTGTTACCATCTCACGTTCCTTCTTTTATCGTTCAATATTGTATTGTGACACAATCAACGGCGTTGGCAAGTCCGTTTTGGGGAATCCACCTGACATCAGACGTTCCTCTCCTGTTGGCGTGTAGCCAATGTCCGTCCGGCGAAACGCTCTATCTTGTGTTTTCCTACCGATTAACGATGTTTTACGCAAAATCCACACACCCCATCAAATTCCCGAAAAAGTTCGGAAGAAAAAAAGGGGGGATTCGGACGGGTGGCAATTCCCGGGGCCTCTTCAGGGCAACATTGCTACCTGCCGCCGCAATGCATTTCCCCTACAATACTTGCACAGGCGAACCACATACCGTAGAAGCCAGGCCCTAACCTGACCCCGCAAGCACGATTAAACCGTGATGTGGACTCCACTCCCTGGCACCGCCCTGAAATATACATTCAAAAATTCGGAGATACTTCCCATGCGAGAACTCCACGTTGCCGCAGCACAAATTCGCTCCGAGGAGCCCATAGACGACACGCTCTATCGGATTGAACGGCAGGTCCACGCTGCCGCCGTTGTGGGCGTTGACGTGATACTTTTCTCCGAGTGCGTTCTGCAGGGATACGACTACAACCTGACCCCGAGCATCCTGGATGAACTGTCCGTATCAACCGATGGCTCCGCCTGCGGCCGCATAATGCAGATGGCCCGGCGGTATGATATCAACGTCCTGGTGGGACTGCTGGAACGCGACGCGGGCGATTTCTATAACAGTCACCTGGTCGCGCACCGGAATGGGAATCGCAGCGTCGAACGCAAATACCAACTCACGAAGGCGGAAACATCAGCGGGTATATCCGCCGGGCCACCTCTTCCCCGAGTTTTCATTTTTGGTGGACTACGAACATCAATCATCATCTGTGAGGACCAGCATATCACCGGCCTCGATGACCATCTTCGCCAGCAGAAGATCGACTTTCAGTTCCGCCCATCGGCCGCGGGAGGACAGATATCACAAATGCTGCACGAGGAGGAACTGCATACGCCGGAAAGTCAGAGCGCCTACGAGAGAAATCGTGCCGAGGTCTTTCAATCCCATGCCTTTCTCAGCCAGGAAGAATGTCCCCACACCGGATTCGCCTCCGCCAATGCCCTCGGACCCGCCGGGCGCAACACCTGCCACCAGGGCCACTGCCTGATCGTGGATAACAACCGCACAGTGCGCGCTCAAATCCCCGGCACAAACGTTCTGGAACACCAGCAGGACCGGATGATCCACGCGGCACTCCGCTTTCCAAACGACCGATGAAACGCAACCACTTCACGGGTTATGTGAGATGGGCTGACTCAGATCAAACGGCTCCATCCTCCCGCCGTGGAGCCGGACCGACCGGTCCGATACCTCCCTCAGAAAGTCACGGTCATGGGAGACCAGCACCATGGCCTGCGATAGGGATTTAAGAATGTTCACGAGACGTTCCCGCATCTCATCGTCCAGTCCTGCCACCGGTTCGTCCAGCAACAACACGTCAGGCTCCATCGCCAGCACGCAGGCCAGCGAGACCAGCCGCTTCTCCCCGCCCGAAAGTTTGTAGGTGATCCGATCCTCATAACCGCCCAGGCCAAGCTCCGCAAGGACTTCGCTCACAATCTCCTCCACCCGTTCACGCGATTTGCCCAGATTGAGCGGACCGAACGCCACATCCTCGGCCACCGTGGGACAAAACAGCTGGTCGTCCGGATCCTGGAAAAGGAGCCCGACCCGTTCACGAACGTCCCAGAAGTCATCTTCGGTCTCCCGCGGCTGTTGAAATATGTTGATCTGCCCCCCGTCCGGCTGCAGCAGACCAACCAGAAGGTGCAGAAGCGTCGTCTTTCCACTCCCGTTCGCCCCCACCAGCGCCACACGCTCGCCCGGCTCCAAACGGAATTCTGCCCCGCTGAGGACGGCCTGAGAGGTGGAATAGGAGAAGGCCACATCCTGCAGAGATATCAGGGGAGAGTTCATGCCCATTCGCCCGCTCCCAGCAACAAAAGTGTCAGCGTAAAACCACACGTGAACAGAACATCCCGGCGCGTGAGATAGAAATGCGTGAGGATATGGAATTCGCCCCGGAATCCCCGGCACCGCATCGCCGCCAGCACGCGCTCGGCGCGATCAAAACTGCGCACAAGCAGCATGCCCATCAGATGCCCGATGGAACGATAAGTGTGTGCGTTAACATCTGCCCGAAAACAGCGCACCTTCATCGCCTTCCGGAGACGACTGTACTCGTGATGAATCAAATCAACATAGCGGATCGTTAAAAGAAGAATGTGGACCAGCTTCCGGGGCACCTTCAAATGACTCAGGGCATGCCCCAGCTCGACCAGCTCCATTGTGCCCAGCATAACCGTCAACATCAGCACGATCGCGTTGCATTTCAGCGCAATCCGCCCCACTCTGAACAGTCCCGCCTGTGAATACGAAACTGGTCCCAGGGAAAACAGAGCGTCTCCCTGTGCGGAAAATGGTAGAATTAGAAACAGGATCAACATAAACACGTTGACCCCCAGCATCCGCCGCAGCGTCGCCCTGACCGGCAGCCGGGCGGTTACGGCCACCACAACCGATATCGCCAGCCCCGCCCCCACAACGCCAAAACGCTGACTCAGAGCGATTAGAACCGAAAAAGCCAGTCCGGCCAGGATTCTCGGACGTGGATCCAGAGCGTGGATGGGAGAACTGCCCCGGGCAAAGGTTTCACAAACCATCCCCGTCTCCTCCACCATCCTTCTCGCGGCGGGCCATCCAGTAAAACGCGATGCCACAAATGCCGAGAATGTAACCGATGCCGCCCAGTATGTCCTGGAACCGGGCACGCGACTGCATACGGTCGATCTGTTCACGCAGGGGACGTATCTTCCGCGCCACGGCCCGTTCAACGGTGCGCTGAATACTTCGATCAGACAACTCGGGCGTCCCATCCCTGTTCGCGGGATGCTCCTCTCCAGTTTTTCTCCCCTCGGTGGTTTCTTCCGCGTGCGAGCGCTCGCTGGGAATCTCAAAAATCGCAACATGTCCGCCGGTACTTTCAGCGACGATTCGGTATGACTGCGTGCTCTTCACCTCTGAAAACGCAAACTTGCCGTTCTCGTCGGTTCGCGCATGAGCCACCGACGGGCCATCCGTTTTCTTCAGTATCACCTTCATTCCCGCCGCACGCCCTCCGCCCGGGAAATAGGCGTATCCCTCAATCCGGTTTCCCACGCGCGATGCAAACACTTTCAGCGCGTGAGCCTCAACCATCCGGGGGCACGCTACAACCGTCACGAGTCCAACCACCAGCCAAGCAAGGAAACGCAACGTATTTGATCGATCTTTCACCACCTCATTTCTCCTTTCCTTCCATCCCTGAACGGGACATTTTTGCAGAACCGCTCAGATGGCTGAACAGCTCGGGTTTCACCTTGCTGAGGAAGCCGCAGACCGAACCGGTCACCAACCCTTCAACTATCATCAGCGGGAGATGTCCCACCACCTCTATTGAGGCAATGGTCTGGAACTCTCTTCCGGCCACCAGAAGCGATCCCGCCGTCAGTAAACTTGCCAGCAGCACCGCCACGGCACCTGCGCCAAATCCCGCCGCAAACACGACCCGTCCGTTGTCGGACCGGACCGGGGAGCGGAACAAATAGTAACAACTCACCGCGGGAAGCGCCATATTGAGGGTGTTCAGCCCCAGGGTGGTAATCCCACCGTATCCGAAAAACAGCAGCTGCAGGCCAAGCGCAATCAACAGAGCAGGGAATGCACACCAACCCAGCAACACTCCCGCCAGTCCGTTGGTGACAAGATGGATGCTGGAGGGTCCGATCGGAAGATGGATAAGTGATGCCACGAAAAACACGCACGATATAACGGCCACATGAGGTATCCGCTCATCGTCCAGCTGCCACAGTCCCACAAATGTCCCCACGCCAGCCAGCACACCCGCCCCCGCAAGCAGGCTGATCCCCGCCGGAGTGGGCGCGAATATCCCATCCTGAATATGCATGGATACTCCCTCATTTCATGTCTCTGGCCCGCACCCACATCAATCCCCCGAGTTCCACATCGACCTTTTTACCATCGGGATTGGCCATTTTTTTATCGGCCCCCACCAGCGCCGCAAAACCCCACCATCCGGCTCTGGGCATGGCGTAACTGAACACACCATTTTCATCGGCCTTGATCACCTGCGTCACGAACGGGCTCTCGGGGGCCTTCACCTTGCCGCCTTTATTCCAGTATTCCACCTCGATTTCGGCATTGGGCACCGGTTTGCCATTTTTCATGACGACACCCCGAAACACATTGCCGGTCCACAGGCCATAGGGACGAACCAGAGGTTTGATTTCCACCGGAAACCCGACCATCTGATCCCACCCTTCTTCGGCGCCAAACCCATCCACCACCACCTTGGTGTAGTGAATGATCATTTTCTGTTCGGCCGGCTCCCAGTATGGTGCCGGCTCGACATAGAAAACGTAATCGCCGGGACGTTTGATCTGATAATCGGACGAATACGTCGCGTTGCCGTCGATCACTTTCTTCTTCAGAGTATCCTTCAAATCCCGTTTCTTGCCATCCACAACCACCCCGAACTGCACCGGATTCCCCATATCCATCAACGGTCCCTGCTCCATCGGGTGCGTGAACAAAAGATCCAGATTCACCGTTTTGTCATCCTCCGCACTGACGATGTCGTCGGAGGGAAGCAAAACCTGAAAATGCCCCAGAGCACTGGCGGCAACGACAACAATCCCGACAAAAACCGCAGCGGCGGCTAAC
This sequence comes from uncultured candidatus Brocadiaceae bacterium, assembly GCA_964644705.1. Lineage (GTDB taxonomy): Bacteria > Planctomycetota > Brocadiia > SM23-32 > SM23-32 > CAZXYF01. The sequence continues at coordinate 13,207 of CAZXYF010000078.1, forward strand.
TTCCTGCGCATAATATCTCTCCTTCAAACCTGTTCTGTCGCAGCAGTTCCAACCAGCACCACATTGCCGGCCGGTAAGTATTCGGTGAACCACGTGCCTTTTGTGATGTCCTACTTGCCGGGCTTGTCCCGGTAGGGGCGTACCTGTGCACTACAGCAGGCGTACCACGCCAGACGATAGGGCCTTCTGGCAGGGCGCTGGAGCCATCAACACAATCCTGTGGTTCTCT
>CAZXYF010000079.1:0-13113 GCA_964644705.1 uncultured candidatus Brocadiaceae bacterium
AAGTGTTGGATATGCGTGGTCCTTCGTCGTTTGCCTTGATCGATTACCTTCGTCGTCTGTCGGGGAGGAAGCCGGAGGAACGGCCGACAAAGGGGAAGGACGAAGGAGATCGACGAAGTGTTGGGCGTGCGCGGCCCTTCGTCGTTTGCCTTGATCGATTACCTTTGTCGGTTGTCTGGAGTAGGAACACCGGGGAACGGCCGACGAAGGCGAAGGACGAAGGAGATCGACGAAGTGTTGGACATGCGCGGCCCTTCGTCGTTTGCCTTGATCGATCGCCTTCGTCGGTTGTCTGGAGTAGGAAGCAGGAGGAACGACCGACAAAGGTGAAGGACGAAGGTTTCCATTTCCACTGGCCCTTAATTCACGCTTGAGGTTTGTGAAATGTTCGCCGTAGCCCTGATCGTCACGATTGATGAGAATCACATGGGGATGATTCATTGGGGCTGTGCATGAAAAGGTTTTTGGACTGCGGCTGCTATTTTATGGGGGCTAAATATGACACCAGAAGCGGTATGGTAGCGAAAACCCGGCATGAAGGTGTGAGAGGTTGTTCTCCCAATTCGTTTCCGGTACAGTTTATAATGAGAGTATCGGGAGGGCTTTATATCCTGTGCAGGTGGTGCTTACGAGTAAGTGTTCGGTAAAGTGCGTTGCAGACGCGCAAAATGTTATAAATCGTGCTCTTCGTCTTTACCATAATCTTTACCTTTGTCTGCCGTTGCTGTTTCGGGCTACAAAGATCGCGAAACGGCAGACAATGGTAAAGACGAAGGCAAAGACAAAGATGCAGCAACGTGGTTCACCGAATACTTACGCTTACGATATGGCACATACAAGACCGGGCTAAGTGGGCAGTGGCGGACACTTTATCACCCTTCGAATGTTGGCGCTTTATTAAGGGCATGTAAAAACGTGAAAATTCATACTCTGGCAATCATAGGATTATTCCTGATTACGGGGGCGGCTGTGATTGCAAGTAAAGTTATGCCTGCGCGGGCAGGGTATGCACCTCTTGCGTTTCTGGGACTTCTTCTGTTGGCGGGGGCGTTGTTTGTACTGGCGTGGCAGCAGCATCATAAAGTGGCTCAGGAACAGCATTACTGGAAACGACAGTCGGGCAAGCTTTACAACATGCTCAGCACCGAGTCCAACTATGGCAAGGTGATGTCCAGCATCAATGATCTGATTGAGGTTTTTGGGAAAACGCGCGATCTCGATGCCGTGTTGAATGAGGCTGTGGAAGCGCTGGATGTCGTTCTGGACATCGATGTGCTTGTCCTGCAGCTGTACAGTTCGGAAGACAGCCGGTTTTTTAAACGCATCGAGCGGGGCGCCAGTGACGTGGATCTGGGGGATGAGCTGCAGGAGGATCTGCTGGATCGGCACATGAGTCGCCTGATCAACAATTTGAAGGCGGAAAAAAGATATCACAAGCTCTCCGAAGGTGGATATGAGGCTTTGATTGCGGCTCCCCTTTTGCGTAACCTGCCCGATGGCTCCAGTGAAGCCATTGGTTTTATCGTGGCCCTCACCCGCGAACGCGTTGATTTCACGTCTCAGGAACTTGAGATGCTGAGTCTGTTCGCACGTGAAGCCGGGCTGATAATCGAGAACGCCTACCTGTATCAGAAGACCCGGCATATGGCCACTCATGACGGGCTGACCAATCTGGTGAATCAACGTCAGTTCAAGCGGATGCTGAGGGCGGAGCTGGAAAACGCCCGCGCCCGTTCCTCGTCCCTCTGTTTCATCATGGTCGATATCGACCATTTCAAAAATTACAACGACACCTGGGGGCATCCCCAGGGGGATAAGGCACTGCGAGCGGTTGCCGATGTGCTGATTGCGAATACGCGCGGCGGAGATACGGTGGCCCGTTACGGGGGGGAAGAATTCGCCCTCATCCTGCCCGATACCGGATTGGAGGGCGCGAAGGCGGTGGGCGAAAACATCCGGAAAAGCATTCAGGAACTCGATTTGCCCGGCGTGGAAGAGCAGCCGGGTGGTTTTCTATCGGTCACGATGGGGATCGCCCATTACCCGGGTGATGCGAATGAGGCGGAGGAACTGATATCCACTGCGGACGAGGCACTGTATTACGGCAAATCTCACGGTCGCAATCAGGTGGTGGTGGCATGGGATAAGACCGAGGAAATCGAACAGGCGATGGAAGAACCGGATGAGGAAAGTTCCGCCTGATGATGACGGAGCAGCATGCGCGGGCGGTTGGGTCGCCTCAACTGTATCCCCACCACACCACATGAGGGGGTCAACTCCGCAGAGGTCACAATCACCGGATCCTGACCCTCGCCCCGGATTGTGACATGCTGTTCGTGTGCCGCGCAACGATCGCGCTTCAGCGTCCGTGTATCGTACAGTCCGGCAGGGCCTTATCCAACGCTTTGACCTGCTTTTTATCGACCTCCCGGCACCCGTCAAGATACAGATCCTCCAGGTTCTTAAGGGCTTTCAGCGGAGTGATGTCGCTGATGGTGGTGCAGTGAGCAAGATCCAGATGGGTCAGTTTTTTGAGGGCAGCGAGCGGCTCGAGATCGGATATCTCGCTGCATCCTGCCAGAGTGAGTTCTTCCAGGCTCTGGAGACGTTTCAGTGGGGAGAGGTCGGAGACGGTTGAGCAGTTCCGGAGATCGAGCTGCACAAGTCCGGAGAATCCAATACACATGCCGAGCAGGTCTCCATCCTCGATGTTGTTGGGGAGGCTGAGCTTTTTCAGATTGGACAGCTTGTACAGGGGGCGGAGGTCATTCAAGCCGTTACAGCCGAAGACCCGAAGAACTCGCAACGAGTCAAGGTCCTGCAGCGGGGAGACGTCCCGGACGCGGACGCAGTTTGAAAGGTCAAGTGACAACAGGTTATCCAGGTGTTTCAGCGGGGCCAGGTCGGTCACGTGGGTGCTGCGTGAGAGGTCCAGGACGCGTATGTCGGGCAACACGCCCAGAGGATTCAGACGATGCACGTTTTCGCAATTTCTGAATACGACCCGCCGCAGCTTTTTTGCGCCCGCCACTTCGTCAACTTCCCAGATGTCATCGCAGTTCACAACCTCCAGCGTCCGTAGCTCTTTGAGTCCGTCGACGGCCTCCAGTTCTCCGAGATCCGGGCAGTCGCTGACGTGCAACCTGATCAATGAGGGGCACTGCTCGATGGGTGAGATGTCCGGGAGGTCCGGACACCAGGAAAGGTGCATGTTTTTCAGCGGCAATCCCAGCCCGCATATCCACTCCAGTTCATCCCGACTGAGTCCGCTGCATTCGATCGATTCAAGCTCGGGAAGATGCTCCAGCTGGCCAAGGTCCCCCTGGGAACCTATTTTCGCCGTGCGAATACAGCTGCGCTGCGCCTCGGAGGCTTCAGAGACCCATTGAATTGCGTTTCGGTCCGTCAGGTCAACCCCGACACACCGTTTTCGTTTCCCAGCATGGATCAGCAGGCCCTGATGAACAGCGAAGCGAAGTTTACGCGGTTCATCGGGTGAATACGGCCAGTACCAGGACGAATAATCGAGGTTGATCTCAATGATGCGGGGAGCGCGATTCTGTTTTGTTCCGGATGATTCGTTTCCCACTATTGACTCCGTTGGTCGTGTCACAGCGATATTGCATGCGAGTCCGCGCGGACAGGAAGTGCGCCATCTGCACCAGCGAACCTGCGGTTCTTGGCCGTCCCGCTCCCTGACCCAACCCCTTCCGCTCATTATTCTTTCCATGTCGGAGCCGTCTGTCAAGCTCCTGTTGGATAGGACGACCACCTGTAACGTCTCACTCGGACATTTCACGAGTCGTCAGTTGCGCCGCACAGCGCAACTGACGGCTCGGTTGGAGACCAAACCGGTGTCGTTTGAGTTGTTGAAAACACCCTGTGATTTACAATTGCCCAGATTGTTCGACATTACCTGTGGCTGAGGCTGATTTTAGAATAATTCACGCTTGAGGTTTGCGAAATGATCGGGCTGATTCGCACTACGTGATTCCAGCTGTGTTCTGGCCCGCTCTGTATTCCAATTCGTTGGCACCATGGAACGCGTATCCTATAATGAGCGTGAATGCGAGGCGATTTTTCAGTACAGACGGAGGATAGCGATGAACGTAGATGCACGCGAAGCTCTCGGTGATGAGTGTAAAAACATCGTGGTGATTGGCTGTGGAGGCTGGGGTACGGCGCTCGGTGTGCTGCTGGACAGCGTGGGCCATACCGTCACTATCTGGGGGGTGGATGAGAGATATATGGAACAAATGGACGAATCACGCCGCAATCCCCGGTATCTGGACGCGACTGAGATACCTCAGTCGGTGCGGCTGACCGGCGATATGGAGGGGGCGCTGGCGGATGCGGACCTTGTCGTAATGGCAACTCCCACGCTCTACATCCGCGAGGTGAGCGAGCGCATGGACGAGTGCCTGGACGACGGAATTCCCGTTGTAAACGTCGCAAAAGGTATTGAGGAGGAATCGCTGCTCACGGGAAGCCAGGTGATCGAAGACGTCTGCGGCGACCGCGTTCCGCTGGCCGGATTGTATGGGCCGAGTCATGCCGAAGAGGTGGCCCAGAAGCAACCCACCACGGTTGTGGCCACCAGCCGGATTGCGGATCTGGCTCGGGAGGTGCAGGAAACTTTCATGTGCCCCACTTTCCGCGTCTATACCAACACGGACGTAATCGGGGTGGAACTGGGAGCGGCTCTGAAGAACGTGATCGCTATAGCGGCAGGAGTATGCGACGGATTGGGATTCGGGGACAACGCCAAGAGCGCGCTGTTGACCCGCGGGCTGGCCGAAATTCGGCGGCTGGGCGAGGCAATGGGCGGTCGCCCCGCCACCTTCGCTGGCCTGACGGGCCTGGGCGATCTGATTACGACCTGCGTCAGCCCCCACGGTCGCAACCGGTCGGTCGGGGAACGCATCGGTGCGGGGGAGACACTGGAGGAAATTCTGGAGGGCATGGAGAAAGTGGCCGAAGGGGTGCGAACCACCCGGTCGGCCTGCAAGCTGGCCTCGCAGCATGGTGTTGAGATGCCCATCACACGCGAAGTGTATGCCATGTTATTCGGGGGTAAAGAACCGCGAAAGGCCGGTCGCGACCTGATGATGCGCGATCCGCGCCCCGAACTCGACGAATCGGTATGAACGCCTTTAAATCCCCCGAGCGGAGGAAAGTCTGATGCCCCAGGATTATGTTATCAGCGTCATGTCCGTGGACAGGGTCGGCATCATTGCCGGGTTGTCCGAAGCGATTCTTGATCTCGGTGGCAATATTGATGCCCTGAGCCAGACGGTGATGCGTGGGTATTTTACGGTCATCGTAACCGCCCATTTTGAAGAGGATGTCACAAAAGATGGTATCGCCGGGGCGGTTCGGGAGAAGGGCGAATCCGGCGAACTGGGTGTTCTGGTCAAAAAACGTGACCCATCGGTTTCAGAACAACCGGTCGTGGACGACGCCGATCGATTCATCCTGACTATGGAGGGGCCCGATCAGAAGGGGATCGTGCGGAGCATAACCAGTTACCTGGCCAGCCGGAACATCAACATTGAAGACCTTTATGCGGCGATCGAGGGGGAGAACTATCTTCTGATTGCCCAGCTGGAGCTCCCCCCCGAGCTGGAAATTGAACGGGTCCAGCTGGATATTGAGGATCTGTGCCCCGGACCGGATGTCGAACTCAGCCTGCAGCATGAGGATGTTTTTCTCGCCACGAACGAGGTTGAATTCAGCCACGGCGATTTTGGATCTATAAAGCGGAGCTGACCATGCAGAGAACACAGGACATAATGACCACGTTGCGCATGTTCCAGGAGGAAAATCTGGATGTGCGCACGGTGACGCTGGGGGTGAATTTGCTCGATTGCGCTGATCCGGACACGGGCCGGTTGTGCCGGAAAGTGCGGAGCAAGGTCCGCCGCCATGCGGGACAGCTGGTGCGCATCTGCGAGGAAGTGGAGAACCGCTATGGCATTCCCGTGGTGAATCGACGTCTGGCCTTCACCCCGCTGGCCAGCATCGTGGCCGGCGGGCGCCGCGAGGCTTTTTGCCGGATTGCCGAAGAGCTGGACGAGACGGTGGAGGGAGTCGGTGTGGATCTGGCGGGTGGGTTCAGTGCCCTGGTTCATAAAGGCATGACGGCGGCGGACGAAGCTCTTGTTCGCGCCATCCCGTATGCTCTGAGTCGCACGCAACGCCTCTGTGCATCCGTGAACGTGGCCAGCACGGCGGCGGGCGTCAACGTCAGCGCCATCAATCTGATCGCCCGCCAGATACTGCAACTGGCCGAGGAAACCCGCGAACGTGACGGTTTTGGGGCGGCCAAATTGAGCGTGTTCGCCAACATGCCCGAGGATAACCCCTTTATGGCCGGTGCTATGCTCGGACACGGGGAGTCGGATTGCGTCGTGAATATCGGCGTGAGCGGTCCGGGCGTGGTCAAACGCGCCGTCGAACGGATGTGTGACTCACGTCAGGATCCGGACCTGGGAGAGATGGCCGAACAGATCAAGAAGACATCCTTCCGGGTGACACGGGTCGGAGAACTGATCGGGCGGGAGGTGGCCCGCCGACTGGACGCAGAATTCGGGATTGTGGACCTGTCACTGGCACCCACTCCGCGCGTGGGCGATAGCGTGGGGGAGATCCTCCAGGCGATGGGAATTGAGAAAATTGGTGGGCCCGGCTCCACCGCGGCCATCGCCCTCCTCAACGATGCGGTGAAGAAGGGCGGGCTCTTCGCGTCTTCATCGGTGGGCGGGTTGAGCGGAGCTTTCATCCCCGTCAGCGAGGATCAGGCGCTGGCCGAAGCGGCGGAGAAGGGCGACCTGACGCTGCAGAAACTGGAAGCCATGACCAGCGTCTGCTCGGTGGGATTGGATATGATCACCATCCCGGGCGATACGGATCCGGAAACCATTTCCGCACTGATCGCGGACGAGACGTCCATCGGAGTGGTTAATCGGAAAACCACCAGTGTCCGTGTGATTCCCGTGCCGGGTAAAGAACCGGGCGATCGGGCAGTATTCGGTGGATTGTTCGGCGAAAGCCCGGTGATGCCCGTGCGGGGCGAGGGGGCAGCGAAGAATTTCGTGGGACGCGGCGGACGCATCCCCGCGCCCCTTCAGTCCCTCAACAATTGACCCACTGGAGCGTCCTCCATACAATGCCTCCGATGCCCCGGCCGCTTTTGTGTGTCGGCTCGACGGATCCTGCCAGAACCAGAGTGGGACGGCCGGCGCCTGGGGCACTCGGCAGCACATCAACCTGTCCCGATTACGACAGCATGAAATCACGCAGCTCGGATTCGATTTGGAGAAAGGTATAGATAATGAGCACCTCAAGCGAACTTGAGGACCGTTTGTTGCAGGAAATTATGTCCATCCCCGTGGTGGATGTTCATTCGCACGTGCCCCACACCAGTCCGTTCGCACAATCGCTGCGGGATCTGCTGGGATACCACTATTTCACCGAGCTGGCCCACAGCGCCGGTATGAACCAGGAGGTGATCGCGGAGGACAATCCGGATGAGCAGATGATCCCGGAGCTCATTCAGGCCATGAACGCCCTCGATAACACCGTCCAGTATCAGTGGATGATCGAGCTGGCGCAGGAGTTGTTTGGTTTTGAAGAAGACCGCCTCACCACTGACAACTGGCAGGATCTGGCCGACGCGGTCGAGGATCACGCGAAAACCCCGCGGCGAGAGAAGGAGATTCTGAACAAATCCTCCATCGATCAGGTGTTTTTGACCAATCCATTCGACGAGGATCTCTCGTCGGTGGATACCGACATCTTCGTACCCTCCCTCCGGGCGGATAACCTGGTTTTCAATCTCTCCGACGACGAAGTGCAGAACTCTCTGCAGGAAGCCTCCGATGTCAGCATCGAGGATGCATCCGACCTGCGGGATGCTCTGGCCACGATCGTTGATCATTTCACGGCGCATGGAGCGGCAAGCGTGGCGCTCTCCCTGCCGCCGGAGCTTCAGGTTTTTCCCGTGGTGGACAGTGATCTGGATACGGCCGTGGCGAAAGCAATGAGCGGAAAACCTCTGAGTTCGGATGAAATCGAGACGCTCCAGTGCGGCGTACTGTTTGCTCTCGCGGACCTGTGCGATCAACACGAAATCCCCATGCAGATCATGTACGGGGTGGTCCGGGATGCCTATGATCACGGCGTGCCGCAGGGGACGGATCTGCCGGTGGCCGGGGACAGTCTCCGGGGGCTTCTGCCACTGCTGAACGATTTCCCGGACGTCACCTTTTGCCTGTCGGTACTGTCCGATAGCCAGGCGCAGGAACTGGCCAGCTACGGATGGATCATGCACAACGTGGTCGTGAGCGGGCACTGGTGGTACGATACGGTGCCGGCGTATGTGCGACGGGATCTGGCCGCGCGGCTCCAGAGCGTGCCCAAAACGCAGCTGATCGGTTTTTACAGCGACATGTATAAGCTGGAATTTGGGCTACCGAAATACAATATGTACCGCCGCATTCTGGCTGAAGTGCTGGCCGAGGATCTGGTTGCTTCCGGCCGCGGAACCGAGGAGGACGCGGTGCAGGTGGCCCGGTTCCTTCTGCGCGAAAACGCATCCCGCATGTTCAACGTCTAACTTGCTCTCCGACGGTCCCCGCGATTTACGCACGAGGTGAACGGGGATGAACCGCGGGCGGGAAAATGATGAAACCAGAGTGAACTATTCAGGAACGATCTCCAATGGATACCCCGGGCGTTTTGATTGTTGTGTGTGGCATCGATGGCAGCGGCAAAACCGCTCAGAGCCAGATGCTCTGTGACCGACTTGAACGGAACGGTCGGGATGTAAAATACGTGGAGTTCCCCCGTTACTCGGAGAGTTTTTTTGGAGATTTGATTGCCCGCTATCTGCGCGGTGAATTCTCCACTCAGGCCGGTGAGATTGATCCCCATCTGGCGGCGCTTCCATTCGCCTGTGACCGGTGGGAGGCGCGACCCATTCTGCATGAAAATCTGAAGGCCGGGAAAGTGGTGGTGTGCAACCGATACGTCTCCGCCAATCTGGCGCACCAGGGAGGGAAACTCGACTCCGAGGCGGAACGCAGAGAATTTCGCCGGTGGATGGAGGAGATGGAATACGAGGTGTTCGGTGTTCCCCGACCTGATCTGCACGTCTGGCTGGATGTGCCCGTGAAGGTCGCCCTGAACCTCATCGCCAGCAAAGGGGAACGACAGTATCTTGAGGGTGACGAGGACATACACGAAAAGGATTTCGATCACCTGCGAACGACTCGCGCGATGTATAAGATGCTGGCGGATGGGGCGCAGGACTGGCAGACCGTGCACTGCGCGCCCCGGGAGAAGATACTGTGCAAAGAGGATATTGCTGAACGTGTCTGGGAATACGTGAGTCGCGTCTTACCCAATTCAAGGAGACAATGAGATGCAGAAATCCATTCCTGCCGTACTGGTCGCGACGATCCTGGCCGGGGGACTAATGATGGGTTGCCAGCAGAAATTCAAGCAGATTGAGCTCCGATCCCCGAAAGATCCCGGCGGGGCGGATAAATCGGCAAAATATCAGAAGAAGGTTGGCTGGGAGGACCTGGTTCCGGAAGGCACGCCCAAACCGGAAACACAGCCGCGATTTATTTCCGCCTCCGAGGCGGGCGAAGCGCCAGAACTTGATCTTCAGCGCTTCAACGGCCAGGACTTGCGCGTGAATCCCGAGCGAACGGGCCAAGTGACCGCGGTGGTGTTCTGGGCGATGGATACCGCAAACAATCGTGCTGCCGTGATGTATATTGCGCAGCTGGTGAGGAAATACAGAAGGAAAGGTCTTCGGGCCATCAGTATCGTCGAGAAACCACCCACGAACAGTCATCGCTCCGCTCCCAAGTTCCTGCGCTCCCATGGTATTGATCTCCCGACCTATTACGATGAGTTTGATGCTCTGCAGGAAATGGCGGATGCGGCGGGGGCCAGCATCGAACAACAGGTCCCCGTTACCTTTCTGATTGATCAGCAGGGACGGGTGCGCCTGTTCAAGCTGGGATTTTCATACTCGGGAGCGGGCGCACGAACGGGCCCCAGACGACGGCCAAAATTGACGGAAAATGCTCCCCCCGGCAAAGGTCTGGAAGATTACATCCAGCGGTTGTTGAAGGAGGAGTAGGGCGGACGTTTCCCGGGCCATCCTGATTCATCGGCGACTGCGGGGGCAAACAGGTGTTGCTCGACCTTTTGAAAAATGAGCGTTCGGTGAACCACGTTATTTCAGATGGGTTTGTGAAATGTTCGAGTTACTGGAACAGCGTAGAAAAACGCTGCTACCGCGCCCCGCGCTTTGCGCTCGTACTGGTGCAGGAGTTTCTTGAGTAATGGCAAATAAAAAGCCCAACATCATCCTTTGCATGTGCGACCAGCTGCGTTCCTCCGCGTTGGGATGTTACGGGAATGAATATGCCCGGACCCCGAATATGGACCGGATGGCGCGGGAAGGAGCCCGCTTTGATCTCGCCGTCAGCCCCAACCCGGTCTGCACGCCCGCCCGCTCGGCCACCCTCACCGGGCAATACAGCCGCACCTGCGCAGGCATGCTGGGCAACGTGCACCGCAACCCGGCCAACCCGGAACGTGAACGTTTGCTGGATCCCACCCTGCCGGAAATTCTGGCCGATCATGGATACCATACGGAACTGATCGGAAAATGGCACATCGGACCCGGGCCATCGTTGATAGGATTTGATCGAGCCGTGTATCCGAAAGTCGCCCACCGATATTACGATCAGACGTATTTTACGCACGAGGGCGATTCGTTCGAGGTCGGCGAGTTCGGGCCCGAATGGGAGATGAACCGCGTCCGTAAATTTCTGCGGGAACAGAGCGGGCGGGACGATCCGTTCTTCCTGTTCTACAACATCTCACTTCCCCATCAGCCCATCGGACGGGGCCACATGCCGGAACGCTACGTCAACATGTTTGATCCGGACGAAGTTCCCATCCGGCCCAACGCAATCCGCGATGGCGAACCGTCGCATGACCGTTTCTGGTTCAACATCTACACCAGTGCGGATTTTTTCTGGAATCATCTGGAGGACAAAGAACAAGATCCGGCGGATATCGTCGCCGATGACTTTGATCTCCGGGACTTGGCGGCGCTGTATTATGGCGCGACAACCTGTGTGGATGATCTGGTGGGTGAGCTGATGGATTCGCTCGCGGCGAACGGTCTGGACGAGGACACGATTGTGGTGTTTGTCAGCGATCACGGCGACAATCTGGGCAGCCACGGGCTGTTCAACAAAAACTCCCTGATTGAGGAAGCGATCCGCGTGCCGTTTATCGTGCGCGATCCCGGCCGGGCGTCGGTGGATAACACCGATGACCTCGTTAGCCTCATCGACGCTGCCCCCACGCTGCTCGACGCGATCGATGCCCCGGTGCCCGATCACATGCAGGGCAGGAGCCTGCAGCCTCTTCTGGATGGCGAGGCGGACCTTGCTGAACGCAGTGAAGCCTTCATCGAAACCGGTCCCATGATCGGCATCCGCACGCGGACGCATCTGTATGGCCTGCCCTTCGAGGAGGACGGGCGCTGCGTGACGGAGGGGGACGAGTGGTTTTTCGATCTGCGGTCCGACCCCTATGAACTGAACAATCTGGCGGAGACGGGTGAACAGAAGGAGCGACGAAGGGAGCTGCGGGAGCGACTCCTCAACTGGGATGCCCGCACGCCCTGGCTCGATGCACCGGAACCGGAACGAATCATCGATTGAACGGGAAAATGACATGGAACGACCGAACATAGTTTTCATTATGGCGGACGATCTGGGATACGGTGATCTGGGATGCTACGGCAACGACGTTATCCAGACGCCACACATCGACGCCCTGGCGCAACGGGGCATGAAATTCACCGACTATCACTCCAACGGTCCCGTATGCACCCCCACGCGGGCGGCATTGCTCACGGGACGATACCAGCAGAGAAGCGGCCTGGAGGGGGTGATCTACGTCCGTGGTGAAACCCGTCAAACGGGTCTGGATCCCGCTGAATTCAGTTTTGCGGAGGGATTACAGGAAAAGGGATACGCCACGGCGGTCTTCGGCAAGTGGCATCTGGGATACCAGAAACAATTTAATCCCGTGCATCACGGGTTCGATGAATTCCGGGGATATGTCAGCGGAAACGTGGATTACCACTCACATGTCGATAATGCCGGCATCCCGGACTGGTGGCACAATCTGGAAAAAGAGCCCGAAGATGGATACGTCACCGACCTGGTGAGTGAGCACGCGGACCGGTTTATCCGCGAACATCGGGACGAGCCCTTTTGCGTGTACGTCTCCCACGAGGCGCCGCACTGGCCGTATCAGGGTCGCGACGACGAGGCAGACCGCTTTCCCGGGGAAACCGATTTCCCCTCCTGGGGGTCTCGCACCGACCGCAGGGCGGCCTACAGGGAGATGGTGGAGGCGATGGACGATGGGGTGGGACTGATCGTGGATACACTGCGGGAACTGGAGCTGGAGGAGGATACCCTCATCGTCTATTGTTCCGATAACGGAGCGGTGGAGGAGGTGGGTGATAACGGTTCGCTTCGCGGCGCGAAAGGCGACGTGTTCGAGGGCGGTCACCGCGTACCCGCCATCGCCACCTGGCCGGGACGGATTGAGCCGGGAACCACGACGGATGAAACCGTTCTGGGCATGGACTGGGCACCGACCTTCCTCCGGCTGGCGGGGCATGCTGAAGGGGGGCCACGGCCCATGGACGGCGATGATGTGGCTCAGGTCATGCTGGATGAAGGGGAGATGCCCGATCGTGCGGTATTCTTCCGGCTCGGGAACCAGAAAGCCGTCCGCCGTGACGGATGGAAACTCATGATCGACGAGGATCGGGTGATGCTCTTTGATATGGATGAGGATCCGGCCGAAACCACGGACGTTTCCGGGGCACACCCCGACGTCGTGAAATCATTGAGGGCGGAGCTGGCCGAATGGGAGCGGGAGATGCCCGATTCCGATAGCCTGCGGACGGTGTGAGCGGTTCCGCATAAATTACTGGATCCCGGTATCATCAGATTCCCGCATCGCAAACATTCGGTAAACCACGTTATTCCAGATGGG
>CAZXYF010000080.1:0-13110 GCA_964644705.1 uncultured candidatus Brocadiaceae bacterium
CCCGATGGGGCTCATGGAAATAAAACCGGAACGCATTTTGTGCCGCCCGCTTGGGGATACGATTACTTCTGGCGCCCCACCTCCGGCGACGATACGCCTCCATTTTATGCCTGGTTCATCAAACGCGATGCAGAGGGACACAGAACCCATCACATCCACATGGTCGAGCATGATTTTCCGCAGTGGGAGGAGCTTCTTTTCCGCGATTACCTGAGGGACCATCCCAAAGTTGCCAGAAAGTACGGCGCGCTCAAACAAAAACTTGCCCGACAGCATCAGCATGATCGCGTCGCCTACACCGAAGCCAAAACCGAGTTCATAGAGCGTATTACGGAGAAAGCCCGGAAGTATTACTCGAGTTCAGCTTCAGTCAGTCCAGGTCGACAAACCCGAACATTTCACAAACCTCAAGCGTGAATTAGACCCCCATGGCCTTGTGCCATGAGGGAATAAGATTGTCACGGCTGCCGTGGTTTTGGGTTGCAGAGGGGGCAGCTGCAGAAATCTTCTTCACCCACGGGATAAACCCGTGGGGGCCGACTGAGAAACTCAGGTGGATTTTAGCCCACCCAATCTTCTTCACCCATGGCGCAAGGCCATGGGGGCCGCATTTCGGAGATGAGCCGTGTTAATTTGCGTGGTTTGTTCGTCGAAACAAGATGAAACTTGCAAACTACCGCTTCACTACCGACATTCGACGTATCGTGCTCCCCTTGTAAAATACAATCCCGCCTCTTTCACTCTGTCCCCCGTGCACTCCTCCCACGCCGCCGCATAAGCGTCCAGCTGGGGTTTGTAATGTTCCACCAGTTCCCCGACCTCATTCTCTTCCGTGTTGTCCGTCTTGTAATCGACGATCACCCACGCGCCGTCCTCTTTGAACGCCAGATCAATCACCCCGCGACTGATCACGGGCCGCTCACCGTCTTCGATCAAACGTCGAAATGGCGCCTCGGGAATACAGCGCTCCGCCGCATGGCCGCGTTTCCAAATTTCACTGTCCACCACGTTCTCTACCACCGTCAGCGCTTCCTGAGCCCGCGCATCCGGCAAGTCCTCTCCGCGCACCGCTGAATATGCCAGCGCCTCAATATCCTCTTCCGGGTCCGCCATGCGTCGCTCCAGGAGAGTGTGAATCACCGTCCCCCATTGTTCCCCGTGCCGGGTCCCTGCAAAGTGTTCGCCACCGGTTACCGCGCGTTCCTTGGCCCCCACCACGTCGTATGTGGGCTGCGAGACCGTCTCCCACTGCTGATCGATCTCTCCCAGCGCGGCCTGATGTTGTTCGGGAGAAATTGTGTCCGTCACTTCCGCGGCATAATCACAGTCCTCCACCTCTATTTCTACCTCACCCTCAAGATATGGCGCGAGGGGTTTCCAGGGATTTCGGTCAGACGGCTTTTCCCGCTGCGATATGACGAGCCGGAGCCCGGCACGCGTGGCAGCGACGTATCGCAAACGCGCCTCCTCCGCGTTCACGAATTGCCGTTCTTCCTCCTGCACCTCCTCCCAGTTCGGTGGGGTGGCAATCGTCGCCCGCTGATACGGGTTCACCTGTTTCTGAAGCGCCATGTACCCGCGGGTCGCGTCGCCGCGCCGATCAATGTGGAGAGCGGGATCCCCCTGATACTGTCCGGAAGGATCCGCCAGAAAAACGATCGGCGCCTGCAGCCCCTTCGCTTTATGCAAGTTCATGACCCGCACGGGACGCTGCTCCATCGTGAGTGCGGGCAACCCATCGTGCTGCTCTTCTGATTCCGTAAGTTCCCCCAGGTAATCCACCATGTCCACCGCCGTCCATTGATCAACCTGGGCGTCCCGCATGAGCTCAAACGCTTTCTGAAGGCTGCCCGCTTCCACGTTTCCACCTTCCGATGCACCGGCCAGGGCCGGAAGACCGAGGTCGTTGGCCACCCGCCGGGCCGCCGCCACCGGGGGCAGCAGAGCCATCCAGCGTGCATACTGCCGCATCATTTCAAAAGCTTTCTGAACACGCTCACGCGGTTGCGACGCGAGATCAGTGGGGACGGATTGACGATAGTCGAAGACGCCGCCGGCCTCTTTGAAAGCCAGAAGCTCGGGATCCTTGACCCCGAAAAGTTCGCTTCGCAAAACCCCCACCACCGCCACGGGATTGTGCGGACGGACCACCGCGGCCAGGCACATGTGCAGCTGCTCCAGCGCATCGACCTCATTCAGCACCGTACCTCCCGTCACCTGGTTGGGAATCTCAAGACGCTGCAATGCCCCGGCATAAGTGCTCATGCGTTTCTTTGTGCGGGTGATGATCAAAAAATCCGCCGGCCGCACGGGCCGTTCCTCCCCCTCATCGCCAGGAGGCTGGATCATCATTGGATCGTCCAGCGCGTTACGAACGTAGCGGGCGATCCGCCCCGCCTCATACTCCGCCATCTCGGATTGTTTTCGTATCGCCGACGGTGTTCGGAGCACCTGCACCGCCGGTTCGTCGTGATCCGCGTCCAGATCGCGGCCCTGTTCAAGCGCGACGTAGCCGGGCGAATAATGGTTGCGTTCTTCGGGGAACTGCGGAGCGAAGGCCTCATTCACCCAGTCAATAACCGGTCCCGTGCTTCGGAAATTGGACGAAAGCTCCACCACCTCTCCCCCGTTCTGCTCAATCAGGCGCCGCACCTCGTTGTAGGTCACCAGATCGGCCCGGCGAAAACGGTAGATCGATTGTTTGGGGTCCCCCACCACGAACAACGATCCCGGGCGAGGCCGACATGCCCTCCAGTTGGTCTCGGTCGGATCCTGGGCCGTGAGCAACATCATCACTTCTGCCTGAACTGGATCGGTGTCCTGAAATTCATCCACGAGCAAATGTGTGAACCGATTCTGAAAATATTTTCGCACGTGCGCCCCGCCCTCCCGGAGTAAACGCGCGGCCCGCAGCAGGAGGTCCTGAAAATTGAGGGCACCAGCCTCCTCCCGGCGCCGCTCATAATCCTGTCTTGCCTCTTCCAGAACCTCCATGCATGCATGATATCGGTGCTGATGGAGGGCTTTGAAAAAGGGTTCCACAACCCGGCAACGAAACTTCTCCCAGCGGGCCAGTTCCCTCTCGCGCAGCTCATCTTTTGCCTCTCGCGTCTCACCGGCCCAGTATGTCTTGCACGTGTTTGGATCTTCTTCATCAAATTCGTTCAACACGCCCGCGAGAGACATCAGATTGCCCGATCTGGCCACGCGCATTCTCGCTTCCAGTTCGTCGTACACCTTCAAAACGTGTTCACTCGATCCGATTTTCACCGGTTCCGGCAGGCTTTTGATGTGCTCCAGATAGTCGTTGAGTTCCTCCTCAATCTCATCCGCGCCGGGCAATGGCATCTGCGGTTCAGACGGCCATTCTTCAACATCCGGGTACAGCACGTAATCGGAGAATGCCGATTCCAGATCGGCTAACTCCACACCGAGATGAGCCAGCCTTCCCAGTATCGGGTCGTTACGGGCATACAGGCGCGCACAATGCGTATCCCATGCTTCCTGCTGCAGCCGCGCCTCCTCCTCTTCGTCCAGCTCCCGGAAATTTAGCGGCACCTCCGCCTCCACGGGACGCTCCCGCAACAGGCGCGCGCAGAATGAATGGATGGTGCCGATGTATGCACGGCCGACGTTTTCCGCCGCTTCAGCCAGCCGTTCTCCCTCCGCGCCCGTCGTCTCATCGGCCTGCTGCTCCAATTTGGTCTGAAAACGTTCGCGCATCTCGGCCGCCGCTTTGCGCGTAAACGTTATGGCCGCAAGCGTTTCGACGCTGCAGCGTCCGCTGGCCAGCAGCGCCACCATTCGGTCAACCATGCTGGTGGTTTTTCCCGTGCCAGCCGCAGCTTCAACCAACATGCAGCTGTCCAGTTCACTGTGGATCCGTTCACGCTGATTTTCGTCTGGTAATCTCATGATAACTTCTCTGTTTTATGGGCCGAGTGTTTCGTCCGCATTGCTATGACTTCTTCACCCACGAAGCGCCCGCATCGCCTCCAGGATGGTATTGTCCTCATTCTCCAACTTGGCTTCACTGTGATCGGTCACCTCGTCCAGATCACGGCAGATGCCCTGAAAATCACAATATCGACAGTCCTTTTTCGTCGGCGTCGCCAGGAAAGCCCCCCGCTGCGCTATTCGATGCAGTTTGGCGATGATCCCCATCCCCCCGTCCAGATCCTCCGGGGTATAAGTGATCCGCTGTCCTTCCCCTTTCGTGCTGGCGAAGAAATATCCGAACTTCTCCACCTGAGCATGAGCCGAAACCCGTTCCCGCAAACACTTCTCCGCCAGCGTCATGTAGAGTGCATGCTGGATCAGGCGACCTTTCCGAAAGGTGCTTTTGTTGTAGCGGCTGGCGCTTCCGGTTTTATAATCCCAGACCTCATAGTGGTATTTGCCGGAGTCCTCCACCTCATCAATGCGATCAAGACGTCCCCGGGCCAGCACGGTCTTTCCGCCGGGGAGGGTCAACGCGACAGGATCGGGAACTCCCAGTGAGTAGGCATCGTCGCCGCCCGACATCCCCACATTCGATTCCAGATACACCGGCCTGTTTCTCCGACAGAACGTTTCCTCGCTGGCGAGAAAAATACGGCAGGCGTCGAGCATGTCACGATGCTGGGCTTCCTGCAGATCGCGTCGAGGCGGCGGTTTGCGCTCACTCCACTCGTTTACAGATTCCTGTAGCATCTGTTCCAAGTGAGGCCAATCGCGTTCGAAGTCGGGCCGCTTCCCTTCATCCAGAATCTCCACCATGAAGCGTCGGAAGACTTCGTGCAGCAGCGTGCCCTTCTCGAGCGGATCGAGCCACTGATCGGGTTCCCGTTTGAGTTCCTCCGGCAGTTCGATATCCAGCACACGATCAAAGAAATAAGCGAGCGGACATTTGCCGACGGCCTGCAATCGTGACGAGGAGACAACTCCCATTTCCGTGGATGCCGGGGCAAGCTCATCAACCCGCCCATCATAGGCCGTAAACCGGTCGGAAGCTCGTTGTTCCCGCGCTCGATGCCCCGCCTGGAGGTGGTCAAAACACGGAACGACGTCCTCCGTCCGGTCCACGGCGGAACTGGTCACGCACAGCCGGCCCAGCCACCAGTCCGCCTCATCAAGCGCGGGTCGCGCGCTGGATGCGGCAAACGACACGGGATCCGGCAGACGGTCCCACGTGAGAAAATCACTCTGGTCACCCCGTTCATCACCGGAAAGGATCCGATACATCGAGACCAAAGCGGGACTGGGAAACTGTTCACGGTCCTCGAGGATGTCGTGACAGGAATAACTCAGGGTCACCCGACCGCGGAGGCCCGCAAGCGTTCGCGCCAGATCCCTCCAGCTTCGCTTCAGGCGTCCATCCGACGTGGGCAGTTCATCCGAGACACGTCCGCGTTCCACATCGAGCAGAATGGGATCCTGTCCCGCGGCGACGGGAAATCGGCCGTCATCCATGCCCACAATGAACGTCCACCGCCGACCGGTGTGTCCACCCGACCGGAGCGGCGCCAGATGGATGCAACCCGGGCGAGCCCCCAATCCCCCCACCGAGCTCTCGGCCGTCAGTTTTCGCAGCCATTCCTTCATTGAGACGCTGGAGGCATCCTTTTCCTCTTCCAGTATTTCGGCCATTTCTTTCAGTCGTTCGTGAAGGAACTTCAGAGCATAATCGTCCAGTTTCCCACCCGGCCGGGCCACTGACTCCAGCATTGTCCGGGCCGAGTCCAGCAATGATCGATCATCCACGGGCAGAGCCGGAGATACGTCCAGAAGTGCCTCAACGAGATTCCGCACCGCCTGCACCGACGACAGCTGAGCAGCCAGTTTACCGGTATCAGATCCACTTTCCTCCGCCACTTCCGATTCCCCCATCCGGTGTTCCAGCTCGGCGATACGCGTCTCAAGCTCCGGCAGGTAATTCTTCCTCCCCTCGTGGACGGGCACCGACCGAAACACGTCCGAAACCTCCGCGAAAGTCAGTTCGCCCCGGGCTTCCTCGGGCAGATTTAGCAGACCATCCTGTATCATTCGAACCAGGATCGTCTGCTGAAAATCTTCCTCGCACCAATCGAGCCAGGCAGATAGAAGACGTCCGGGACGTGAATAGCGAATGGGGATCCCCTCGGCGAAGGTGGCTCCCGACGGTTCATCCTCAAAGGTAACTCCTCCGGGCATGAGCGTCTGCAACTCTTCGTAGAAAAGCGGAACGTAGGTGCCACCGTCCGTGTAGAGCACCTCCACCTCATCCAGCGGGACGTCATATTCCAGACAGCGCCGCAGGACCTCGCGCACTTCATTGACCTCCCCCACCGCCGGGAACATATCAACACTTTCATCACCAGGAGCCGCCGGGGCCTCCGAGGCATTTCCAACCCAGCGGAGCAAATTCAGATCCCGTTCCGTAATCTCGGCCGACAGTTCACCCGGTCGATCCACCTCCAGATCACGTACACGTTCGGGCGGCATCGCGTTCAGCATACGACGTTCCAGCGGCATATACTCATCCTCGTTTACCGGCGGCAGCAGGACATACACCTCCGGCGGAAGCCCCTCGTCATCGAGCACATCCATCGCGATCCGTAGCGCCTCCGCATAATCGACGAATCCTCTTTCCGTCAAAGCCTTTTCGTATGATTCCTCAATCGTGCGCAGTTCCCGCCCTTTTTCCGGCACTTCCAGTTCCGGGGATTCCAACGCATCCAATGACGCCTCCGCCAGACGCAGGTCGCAGAGCGTACGATGCATGGCTTCGGACAGCTCGAGGCTGGGCTCGAGCGCAGAGAGGTAGCCGGATTCTCCTTTTCCGTGCATCCGCGTCCAGACGGAATCCAGAACCATTTGTTCCACCAGACTGCTGGACAGCTCCAGTTCCTCGCGCGCCAGCACCGGCCCGGCCAGTTCCATGGCCACGCCGCGCAGGGTCCTGGGACGGGTGTTGGCCACGGGCGTGCCGCCGCGAGCCACTGCATCCAGCCACTGCTGCCCCGCCCGCAGGTGAGGGCAGATCAGCCATTTCTCATCGACGGGATGTTTCTCCACCACCTCGGCGATTGATTGCACCAGGATGTTCTCGTCCGGTGGTTGATCCGCTGAGGCGGCTGCCTGGAAATTCAGTTGTGTTTGCATAGGTTGCCCAGTTGACACCGAAAAACAGAAGAGGAACCGAAGCATCACTTCAAGTATTTATCGCAAAGCCGGTGCCAACTTGCAAATGAACGTTCCACTGCTGCCGGGCTTGTCGCGGTTGAGGCGTAAGCGGATTACGACACGCGCTTTTCTGAATACTTACTATTTTCGGCATAGCCAGGACTTATTCGGTTTCCCAAACAGATACCGTGGTCCTCGTTTCGTTTGACGGTGAATATCAGGTGTGCTACTTTACCCTATGCGCTAAGATAGATTCAGGGGAGTTCCTTTAAAAGCGACCTGTTGAAAACATTGGCCGGTGGTAAATCTGTTGAGATTGCCATCGGCCATTTTTGTACCACCAGATGGTGGCAAGTTCCAGGGGCCGCAGACCATCCGAATCATCCTAACACAGTGCTGGATACTTCGGCGCCTGAATGGAGATCCTTGCCGGACTATCGGATCGGCACCAAACGCAACCTTTGTACGGAGAAAAGCATGCCAACAATAGATGACCAGCAACAGAACAGTGAGAAAAGTCCTTCCGCGAATTCGGGCGAGTTTGGGAACCTGATCATCCCGGACCCACTGAAAGAGGTTCTGGACGATGCCCCCGATGTTACCATGGCCTCAACAATGAAGGATCTGGAGATTTTGTCGTGCGGCGCGGAAGAAAACACTGAATGGAAGGTTGACTACGAATTGCCCGATGGCAGTCGCGTCAACGAAGCCGATGTCGTTCGGGTAAAAAACGGGATAGCGGCCAACTACCCCGAGCCGTATATGCGGCGTCGGGACCCCAACTGCATGGTGATCGCGGACGAGGGACCATCGGACAAAACGGCGTATGAAGACCGTTTTGGCGAGTCGTTTGATCCGCTGCGTGACGAAACGTTTTCGTGGCTGGCGGATCAGGAACTGGCCATATTCTGTTATGAGATGGGATATTCTGCTCTGGGAGGCGATGGACTTGCGGTGTGTCCGGCCAACGCAGCATTCTTCGCCTTTGCCCTGGCACTGTTGCAGGGCATCGTCGATCCGAACGAGCTGGACCGCCCCTTTGACCCCGACACAGTCATCTACGTGGCGCCACCATTCCGTCATACGCATTTTGACGGTGAACAGGTCGTTGTCCATAACCGGGTCGAGGAACACGAAATCTTTTCTTACAACCTCTACCCCGGCCCGAGCGCCAAAAAAGGCGTCTACGGTGCGTTGATCGAACAGGGTGCGCAGGATGACTGGGTCACGCCCCACTGTTCCACAGTGCAGGTGATTACCCCCTATGACAACATCGTGAACTTCATGCATGAGGGAGCGAGCGGCGGTGGAAAAAGCGAGATGCTCCAGCAACCGCACCGTCTGCCCGATGGTCGGCTGCGTATTGGCCGCAATCTGGTGACGGATGAGGAGAGGTTCCTCGAGATCGAAAGAACCTGTGATCTCCATCCGGTCTGTGACGATATGGGCATGTGCCACCCGTCACTGCAGCAGGACGACGGGCGACTGCATATCGCTGATGCGGAAGGCGGTTGGTTCGTCAGGGTGGATCATATAGAACACTACGGCACCGACCACGACCTGGAAAGATTGACGGTGGAACCGCCCCGTTCACTGCTGTTTTTGAATATTGACGTGGTGGACGGCGGCACGGCACTGATCTGGGAGCATAAAGAGGATGCGCCCGGTGAGCCATGCCCCAACCCCCGGGTCATTCTCCCCAGGGATATCGTCCCGGACGTGATCCAGGACGATGTACCCGTTGACATCAGGTCATTTGGTGTGCGTACACCACCCTGCACGCAGGAAACCCCGAGCTACGGTATCTTTGGGTTGTTCCATGTTCTGCCGCCGGCACTCGCCTGGCTGTGGCGCCTGGTGGCTCCACGCGGTCATGGCAACCCGAGTATTACCGATGGTGACGCGATGAGCAGCGAAGGCGTGGGAAGTTACTGGCCGTTCACCACGGGCCGTAAGGTTGATCAGGCCAATCTCCTGTTGCAGCAGTTTTTGAAATATCGTCAGACCCGATATATCCTCACGCCGAACCAACATGTGGGAGCATGGAAAACGGGATTCATGCCCCAGTGGCTGGCGCGTGACTACCTTGCAAGACGAGGCTCTGCCCCGTTCTTGCCCGGTCAGCTCGTTCCGGCGCGCAGTTCACTGCTCGGATATACATTGCGCAAAATGCGCATCGAGGGCACTGTCATTCCGGAGTGGCTTTTCCAAACGGAGTTGCAGCCTGAGGTCGGCACGGAAGCGTATGACAAAGGCAATAAAATCCTCACAGATTTCTTCCACGAGCAGATCGAAAAGTTCCTGCAACCTGAACTGGATGATCTGGGACGGGACATCATCGAATGCTGTCTGGACGGCGGCAGTCTCGAGGAGTATGAAGAACTCATCGAAACCACACATGTGTAGTGGTAATTACCGTTAGCAGGAACGTTCCCCGGACTCCCGCGCCGGGTTCGTGCCCCCGATCCTACGGGCTGAGACGCCCATCGGAGCTAACGGGACCCTTCAGGCAGTGTCTTTGGAGATTTGTCTGCCAGGAGACGCTAAGCGGTTGTGTATAAGTGTTCTAAGGTTTTCAACTCTTATCTTGCTGTATCGTAGAGTCAGAATCGCCCGCGCCTGCCGCAGAGATCCTTAGGTTTCATCCTAAAAAACAGGGATCAGACGAGATAAATCCGCCGGGCTTGCCCCGGCGATTGCCAGGTTTTTTGCTGTTCTGACTCCCAGAAACCTTAGAACATTTCTGCAAGACCGCTTAGCGAACTCGTCCTGGTGGACCAGGTCAAAACGGGAACGGGCTTTATTCTGCCCGCTTAGACCTTGCAACAGTTTTCCCGTGGCCCCCTCAGTAATCCTTTATCTCTCTCGCGCAACATGAAAACTAAAGGCCAAACCGAAGCGGAAATCAGTGAGGCTCTCATACAGTTTGAACAGGAATACATGGGGCGTGGACCGGAAGGGGCCAAAACATACATCCTGGATGATCTCATACTGGTGCGCCTGAAAGGTATTCTCACCCCTGCCGAGAAGAATCTCGCCAAAATCGAAGATAGTCGCCACGGGAGAAAACTGATAAAACAGGTTCGTAACGAACTGTTGGAAAAGGGAAGAGCAAAACTTGATACAATCATCGAGGATGTGACGGGAGAAAAAACAAAAAGCCTGCACACCGATATAAGCACGTCCACGGGCGAACGACTGATTATTTTCACCCTGGAGAACGAACCCGAGGTGGGCAATTCAAGCAGCTGAGACGCACGCACCACAACGAAATGAAAACATGCCAGACCATGACCACTTTACTGCTCCCACTGACCACCATACACTTGCCTTATCCCTGTCACGGGGGGAAACCGCGGCCGCCCGGATTCGCTTGACCGGTGCTGGGACACAGCCTATACTAACATTTACATAAAGGCAGATTGACAGGGGGTCGCTATAGAAACGGCCTGCTGAAAATATTCGCCGATGGCGGACCATACGAGATGTCATCGGCTTTTTTATGCCACCAGATACGGCAATGAGTTGACGGCAGACCCCCGCGGCGGGGTAGGTCGATCAGATCACGAGCCAGCAAACGCTTCATTTGGGCGTTTGCTGGCTTTTTTTTATGGCAGTACTGGTTGATAGCGCTTCAACGTGACTTCATAAACAAACGCTGCGCACGATGCCCACTGGACCTGAGATATATATAACCTGAGGAGTCCCCCATGCGACAGGCTGTTTTCCTTGACCGCGACGGTACACTGATCGAGGACCGAGGTCATATCGATCATGAATCGGATGTTGCGTTTTATCCGGTGACCGTGCCCGCTCTGAAACAGCTGCAGAAACGGTTCCAGCTCTTCATCGTCACGAATCAACCCGGGATCGCCGAGGGAACGATAACCCGAGATGGGGTTGAACGCGTGAATCGATATATAACCACGCATCTGACCAATCACGGCATCGAGATTACCGACGTTTACGTCTGTCCTCACCAGCGCTCAGACAATTGTTCGTGTATTAAACCGAATCCCCATTTTCTGCACTGTGCTGAGGAGGATTACGAGATCGATCTCACCCGGTCCTACGTCGTGGGAGATCACCCATCCGACGTTCAACTGGCCGAATATGCGGGCGCAACTGGTATCTATGTCCTGACCGGCCACGGGAGTAAACATCGTCGGGAGCTTTCAGGGAATATTGCCGTGGAGCCAAGCATAAAACGCGCCGCCGACAGTATCCTTGACAGCGACATATCCACGCGCCCCTCACCGCGGCAGAGTTGTCCCGTGAACCGGGCCGCAGATGTCCTGCGCGAGGGAGGAGTAGCCGTCTTCCCAACCGAAACGGTGTATGGCATCGGAGCGAGTGTTTTTCAACCAGAGGGGCTGGCACGCATATTTGAGATCAAAAAACGCCCTCTGATGGACCCGCTGATCGCGCACGTGGCCTCTGAAGATGATGTCGGCGTTCTTGCCAGCGGGGTTCCGGAGAAGGCAAGATTGCTGGCGCGTCGGTTCTGGCCCGGGCCACTGACAATGGTTTTGCCGAAAAACGAACGCGTGCCGCAAACCGTCACGGCCGGCCTGCCCTCCATAGCCATCCGCATGCCCGACCATTCCGTTGCTCAGCAACTCATCCGCCAGACGGGTGCCCCCCTGGCAGCACCAAGTGCCAACTTTTTTGGTGCCACCAGTCCCAGCAGGCTATCCCATGTCGATGCCGCACTCCGGAATGAGGTGGATGCAGTAGTGGATGGAGGACCATGCCGGGTCGGAGTGGAATCAACGATCATTTCATTCTGTCATGAACCGACCGCCCTCCTCCGTCCGGGTGGAGTCCCGGTGGAGAAGATTGAGCGGACCATCGGTGAGGTTACTCTCAATCCCGAAACTGAAAGTAAACCCACAGCGCCGGGGATGCTCGATTCCCATTATGCCCCGAAGACCCCCTTGATCATGCAGCCGAGCAATGATGTTGAGACACAGGACAGACGCGTTGGTTTGCTCACATTCAAAAACGCTCCGAATCCTGACAATTTTGAAGCCGTAGAGGTCCTCTCTCCGGCCGGTGATTTCAAGGAAGCAACCCGGAATCTCTACGCCGCTTTGCACCGTCTGGACACCATGGATTTGGATATCATTGTGGCCGAGCCCTGTCCTGTGACAGGTTTGGGAAGAGCTATAATGGACCGTCTCGGACGCGCATCAACATAACTGTATATTGAACGACAATTTGTCTGACGCACGTCTCGGTTAGTTACCATTTCTACAGGAGGACGCGATGAGTGAAGCACAATCAGACGTAACCGTGTCGATCGTTATGGGCAGTCAGTCGGACGAGGAAGTGATGACAAAAGCCGCCAAGGTGTTGAGTGAATTCGGGATCTCTCACGAAATGCGCGTGATCTCGGCGCACAGGACACCCGATAAGGCCCACGAGTTTGCCACCGCAGCCAAGGAGCGTGGCACCAAGGTTATAATCGCCGGCGCCGGAAAGGCCGCGCATCTGGGCGGCGTGCTGGCTTCACTGACAACCCTGCCGGTCATCGGTGTGCCCATGAAGACTTCTGACCTCGGAGGTCTCGACTCCCTGCTGTCAACCGTACAGATGCCCGGAGGAATCCCCGTGGCGACTACCGCGATCGGATCCTCAGGCGCCAAAAATGCCGCGTTGCTTGCGATCGCCATGCTTGCGCTTTCGGATGAGAACCTGGAGGCTGAACTGGAAGCCTACAGGGAAAAGATGAGCGAAGCCGTCGAGAAAGACGATTGCGAAGTGCGGGAGAGAGCTCGCTAATTATAATTCGGCTGGAAGTCCCGACATGCCGGGGCTTCCAGCTATCCAATAACTGACTAATATCCGGAAGGAACAAAGTGCTTGATAAAGTTCTTATAGCGAACCGCGGAGAGATCGCCGTTCGCGTGCAGGCCTGTCCAAAATAGCGTTTCGAGAAGCATGAATCTTTGTCTTTATCATCGT
>CAZXYF010000081.1:0-12849 GCA_964644705.1 uncultured candidatus Brocadiaceae bacterium
GTGGACAAGGTGTCGCGCAGCGCTCAACACCTACCTGTCCACCGCGGATGTTGAATGTTGAAGGGTAAAAGTTCAACGTTGAATGTTTGCGCTGGGGTGTTCCCCCAAAAGGAAAAACGCTGGCATGGCCAGCGCACTCCGGAGATCGCCTGCGGCGAATCAGGCGCAGTTACGCGGAGTGTCATTAATAACCTAAGGTTTAGTGCCCCTGGTAATCCGTTCTTTAGAGGATGTCCTGTGGGAGATACAGGAGGTGCAGAGTGAACCTTTGTATCCTTGAATCAGTGCACCCCTGTATCTCCTGAGCAGGATAGCGTGAGAACAGGATCCATAGAAGCTTGCCTGACACCTCAGGATACTTATCAAGGACCGCATAGCGCGGTCAACGATGGATGGGGTGGAGAGAAACGGAAGGGGGTATCGTTCAAACGGCAAACGATGAGAGTCGCGGGGCTCCGGAGCCGTAATCTTGCCCCACAATCTTTCGCCTTGATCGGCCGTTTCAGAAATCCCCGCTGATCAGTCCACATCCAGCCCGTGTTCTGTTTTTTCCCAGTAGCTGGGGCGGGTAATCAGCTGAAGGAAGCCTTTCCATGCCCCCACGCTCGCCAGCAACCAGTAGAACGGTACCAGCAAACAGTGCTTCACGATATCGTAATATCCCCGTTTATAGGTGGCCAGCATTGTGGCATAGACGAACACAAAATTGCCCGCAAACAGGCACAGCAGCCCCCAGATGATCAGCGGATAGGGGAAGAGAATGCTGACATCCTCCCACCGAAATACAAACCAGGCGGTGGCCAGTATCCAGTAGATGGGGTTGAGGAGAAGACACAGAAAAGTTCCCCCCACGGTCATGTGGAAAACGAGGGTCTTGCCAATGCCCAGTGTCAGGAGATGTGACAGGGGACGCCGGAGGTGAACCAGATAGGTCTGTATGTAACCTTTGACCCAGCGCGACCGCTGCCGTACCCAGAATCCCATCTCGCTGCAGGCCTCCTCCCAGGTCGTGGAATTCAGGATCCGGGTCCGGTAGCCCCGCATCGCCAGCCGCACCCCCAGATCACAGTCCTCGGTCACGTTGTATGGGTCCCATCCCCTCAGTTCCCGCAGTTTTTTGACCCGGAAATGGTTGCTTGTTCCTCCGAGCGGGATCGGCGCCTGCAGGTGATCAATGCCCGGCAACATCAGATCAAACCACACGGAATAATCGGCGGTGAACCACCGTGTCAGGAGGTTTTGATGCTGATTATAAAAATTCAGCTTGGCCTGCAGGCAAATCACCTGGTGAGGCACCCTCTGAAAACCCCAAACGGCCTTGCGCAGTTGATCGGATTCCGGTCGATCTTCCGCATCATATATCACCAGATATCGCCCGCGTGCAAGAGCCAACCCGAGATTGCACGCCTTGGGTTTCGTCCGAGGAGGCTCGTCGGGGGTCTTCACAACCCGCACATATTCGGGCAACCCGAGCGAACGGGTCGCTTCAATCGTTTCCTCGTCGTCCTCCTCCAGCAACAACAACACGTCCAGCTTATCCTTCGGATAGTCAAGATTGTCCAGGCCTTCCATCAGGCGCGGCAGCACGTCGGCTTCATGATACAGGGGCACGAGGATGGTGTATATGGGCAGGTCGTCATCATCAAGCTGTTCCAATTCCTCGTCGGAAAACTCCATTTCCCGCTGGGAAGTGATCGCCAGATGAATCAGATAGGACTTGAAGGAGACGATGACCAGATAGAATGTGATGCAGAGACCGTTCAGTGCTATCAGGGTGGTCGTCCAGTCGCACACCAATCCCGCAATCAACAGCCCCACCGCCGCGATCAGGCCGACCTTTTGGAGCCCATTGAGCACGACGGCAGCACTCATATCCGGTTGTTCCCGGGGAAGCGCTTTCATCATTGCCCGGTCGGCCGCTGTTATTTCGGCCTCACGGGGCTGATGCGACGTCTGTTTATCACTCGGTGGCACGTATGACTCCAGAATGGGAGGGCAAGCTCATTGGGCGTGATCCAGCAGGGACAGGCGGGCAAAATTCAAAGCGTGTCGGGCTGCCCGATCCTTGACACGCTGACGGTCCCCCTTCAGGTGCAGTTTATGGGACGTGACATTCCCTTTCATCCACACACCGAAATGGACCAGCCCGACGGGTTTGCCCGGGCGCCCCCCCGTGGGACCCGCGATGCCCGTGGTGCTGATACCCAGATCGGCTCCCGCCGCCTCACACGCGCCCCGCGCCATCGCCTTCGCCACCTCCGGGCTGACCGCCCCGTGTTGTTCAATAAGCTCGGACGGAACGGAGAGTTGATCTGTTTTCGCCCTGTTGCTGTAGGCCACCACATCGAGCAGGAAAAACCGACTGATACCCGGCACATCCACCAGGAGACTGCCCACCTGCCCCCCCGTGCATGACTCCGCAAAAGCGATTTGCAGGTGATTCCTCTCCAGCAACTCGCTCACCGAATCGGGCAGGGTGGTCGCATCCGTTCCAAACACCGCATCACCGAAACGCTCCCTCAACTTCGCCTCATCGCGATCCAGCAAGCGTTCCAGATCCGCTGAATCCTCACCGTATGCCCGCAGGCAGATCGACACGACGCTGTGATCAACCGTTATCCCCACCGACGGGTTACGATCCTCCCGCATCATATCCTCGATCCGGCGGTCCACATCTGATTCCGGCAGGCCGAAAAGTTTAATTTTGCGATGCCGGCTCCGGCCATGATGTTTATGCCGCAAATAGGGCAACACCTGCTCATGAAACATCGCCCTCATCTCATCCGGCACGCCGGGCATGGCGATCAACGTGGCATCCCCGAGCGGGCAGGCAAAGCCGTAGGCGGTACCGCGTCGGTTCACAAACGTATCCGATCCTTCGGGAAAAAAGGCCTGGTTTCGGTGGGCCTCGCTGATCTCCACGCCATGTTCAGTCAACACCTGCTCTACATGCTTCAGGGCTTCATCGTCGCACACCAGATCACGTTCAGCAGCCTCGGCCACGGCCCGGCGCGTCCGGTCATCCATCGTGGGACCAAGCCCCCCCGTGAGGATTATGATCTCCGAGTCCGCGGCGGCCCTGCCCAGTTCTTCCCGGAGTGTCTGCGGCCCATCCCCGATGATTTCGTGTCGATTGATGCGAAAACCGTGTGTGGACAACGAACGAGCGATCAGGGGGCCATTCGTATCCTGTGACACGCCGTTGAGCAGCTCTTCGCCTGTGGAAAAAATAGTAACCTGCATTCTTCTGCGCCGCCAAGACCAAAAAATAGCTAATTAGAAAAGGGCCAACATCACTTATGACTGTGAGGTCGAGTGCACATCCGGGCCGCCCTGCCATCAAAAAGGCTCTCGGGAGACCGCCGGCCGGTGATTGCCACGTTGCCGCGATACATCTCAAGGTGCACTTCCCCCGCGACTTTTTGCTGAATAACATCAACGAAAGCATCGATTGCCCTGCGTAAATTCGAGAACCAGCCCCCACTATAGACCAATTCGGCGTATTTTTCCCCGACATCACCTTTGGTCTGCAGCGTGTAATAATCCAGCGTGAGCTCCTCCAGAGCACGGTGTGCTTCCATCAACACGGTGGCTCCCGGCGCTTCATAGATTTCACGAGCTTTGCATCCCGCCAGGCGATCCTCAATCACTTCCGTGCGGCCGATGCCACATTTCCCCGCCCGCTCATTCAATTGTTCCATCAACTCCACCGGTTCCAGCTCCTCACCATCAATAGCGTTCGGGATTCCCCGCTCAAAACTGATCGTGCACTCCTCGGATTCATCAGGCGCTTCGGGCGGGGCTGTCGTCCATTTATAACAGGTTTCCGGCAGCTTTTCCCATGTGCCCACATCCGGCTCGGCACTGACCGCGGATCCCCACAAGTTGGTATCGAAACTCAGTTCTGGCTCCATCCCGTCCAGGGGGCTAATATCATTGTCCTCCGCGTATTCCACGGCTTTTTTTCGGCTTTGCAGTGGGGGGATCTCATCGGGACCCAGAATAGTCAGCTCCGGGGCCAGGGTTGAGACGTTTAATCGGAAACGGGCCTGATCGTTGCTGCGACTGATGGCCCCCAGCGCAACGAACTCCGCGCCTTCTTCCTCGGCCAGACGACAAATGGCGGAGGCGATAAGAGGGCGTGTAAGTGCTCCGCTCAGGAGGTAATTCTGCTCATACACCGCCGACGCCCGTAACGCTCGGAAGGCATAATCTTCGATGAATTCCGAGCGGCAATCTTCCACGTGGGCTCCTTTGGCCCCGAGGTCAACTGCGTACTGGCCAAGTTCCCAGGTGGGTGGCATCTGACCCAGCTCCACAACAACTGCGGTCACGTTGGCCTTTTTCCGGGACACGAGCCAGTGAAGACAGACGGAGGATTGCAGTCCCCCCGTGAAAGCGAGAATGACATTTTTGCCCATCATGGTGCTGGCCCCTACAAGTGTCGAAACGTGATCGATTCACTTACTTAATACGGTTCTTCTCTGCCCGGCCATTCCCGATTATAGCCTGCGATTCCGGCCGGATACAAACTATTCCCCCCGCCCATGCACTGCGGCTGCAAGGGAACCAACGGGGTAGGTGCGCCAGCGCCACAACATACCGCTCCGTCATCACGACTCAGAGAGAGTATCGGGGGCTTCCTCGTCCTCCGGCAGGTCTCCCTCCGGTCCTGCCAGAGCACACACAAGAACCAGGGTGTAACCCAGCCCCCGCACCAGGTAATTTGTGAAAAATGCCCCGAAAGCAGCGGCTCCGAGGGCGGCGCAGGCCCCCACCTGGAGACTGAACCATAAACGATTCTGGCCCCCTCGGCTTGCCATGCCCCCGCGGACGGCTCGCCCGACAAAAGTCAGAAAAACCCACAACACGCTGAATATCCCCAAAAAGCCCGTTTCACTTGCCCAGACCGCATAGAACGGGTTCGCTCCCTTTTCCATCAAATCCATGGAGGCCTTATTCATATCGTAGGCGCCGAAATCGCGGTCGCGATAATACCGGTTAATATTTTGCTGATAGCTGCCGAGACCAACCCCAAACAGGGGATAACGGGCCAGGATCAACAGAGACGGTTGCCACTGGATGTATTTCTGTTCCCACGGGCTGTAGCGCGGCTGACTCAGATCGGCCGGACGGCCGGATTCATCCAGTTCGGGATTGATGCTATACACCGGCAGCGTGCGAAAACGATCGTGGCTCCGTCTGAGCATGACCGAATCCAACAATATCTGATCCGGTTGTTGGGGAACCAGCCAGAACAAAAGCCCAAAAAAGACGAAGGCTGCCGCTGCGGACGCCGCGAAGGACCAGGCGCCGCGCGCAAAACCAAGAGCCAGAATGGCAACAATGGTCGCCAGCCATAATCCTCCCTGTAGCAGGAGCACAGCGCCGACACCGCACAGCAGGAGGGCCGTTATCCGTCCCCCCGTATCACGCGTCCACAGCGCGGCGGCGAAAAATAGCGGGAGAACCAGGGTCAGCCAGCCGCCAAGAACATTCCGGTTGCTCCGGGTGCCGATTTGCTCATGAGCACCCGCTGGTTGTCCGGCAAAACCAAAGGTGGCGTCAACGTGCAGGGCCGAAATCGTTGCGTTTCCCGTCTGCGGCGATGCCGCCGGTGGACGCAGCTGCATGTATTCGCTCAATCCAACCAGAAGAGTTACCGCCACGGCAATCCCGAAAGCCGCCAGTATCTTGCGTCGCCAGCGGGAAACCCGGAGGTAATCGTGCAGGGGAATGAAGGCACAGACGAAAAACAGGCCCAGCTGGATGAGCTGTTTCATGGCGTCGGAATAGTCAATAATGGGAGCCGCGGCCCACGGGGGTGTTATTTTCAAAAAGGGCAAAGCAGACAACAGACTCACGCCAAAAAGGCCCAGCAAGGCCAGGGGATAGCTCTGAAGACGAGACCACAGAGATCCGTCTTTGAACCGGACAACGCCCCATCCAACAAATCCCGCAAAGAACAACAGATCGCTGAGTGTCACGTTAATGGCCGGGACAAGACCGGACAGAACACTGCCCAGATTCAGCAGTCGCGACAGCAGTTCCACCCACTGATAAATGGTGACCTGGGTGGGATGAAACAGCACCGCCCCAACGATCAGAATAGGGGGAAGGATACTCAACCAGGCCATCCTCCCCTCCTCTTCCCCCCCAACCAATGAGGCATGATCATCATTTTTACTCATCATCGTCCCCTGAATCCCTGTTGTGGAGGGCGGTGAGAAAACGGTTCATATTTTTGTGGAGGTGCTCCACCGTTTGTGCCAGTTCTTCACCTCTCAGCTTGTGCGGACGCCGGCAAGCCACATAGGTCCCGTTTCGGCCGAGCCGTATTTTGATAGAAGCGTCGCCAATCGTTCTCTCGAAAGCACAGGGACCCGTGCGGTTATAACTCATATCCTCCGCCATGCGCCGAAGCACATCCGGAGCACCCGAAGTCTCCCTGGTCGGCTGATCCGCCTCGACAAGAACGAAATAGTTTCCCTTTTTCTGGAGCAGCAAAATCGTAATCAAGCGTCCGCGACAGGAATATTCGGCAAAAGGGATTCGGGCTTTCGACGATCCGTACTGAATCGGTATCTCACCCGCTTCAATTGCCCTCAAAATATCCTGGACACTATCCCCGGACGGTATTCGGTTGTCCTGATCCAGGGTTATCGTTCCGGATCCCATGCCCTCGCGATCCTCCGGCTCCTCCCCGCCCGGGGAAGGTTCCTCCGGGTGTATGGTCTCGGGGGAGGCATCCTGCACGGCTCGCTGGAATCGATCATCGCGTTTTCTGGTTGCATCGCCGCTCGCCTCCTCCAGCTCGCTCCGGTGTTTTTCCGCCTCGCGCCTGTGTTCCCCTCGTCGCATCCGCTCCATGCGTTTGCGCACCTTGCCGCTCAACAGTTCACGGAACACTTCAAATTCCGCCTCCGGCAGCTCCTTTTCCCACACGGGAAGTATATGTTCACAAAACTCTTCCCGCCGGTCCTCTCCCCGGTCCTGCTGATCGGCAATCCCAAGGTCCACGGCCATACAAACCGCACGGAAATACGGTTTCAAATCCTCCGATGGAGGGGCGGGAGTGGGGTCGGGGGGATCTTCGAGCAGGGCATCAAAACACCGCATAAAAACGGGATAGGGAACGCGCCGGGTGTCCTCCTCGTACAGTTCCCGGATTTTCTGCACGGGATCCTTCTTCTGCGCACTCATAAGCATACCTCCGCGGTATTAAAATGATGTGGCCGCCCGAACATCCCGGATCTACTTTTTATGATAGCACGGGGGGCCGTCAGCTGAGCTTCTCCACGATATCCATCAACCGGCGCCCGTATTCCACATACGAATTATACGCGGCATCCTCCCCGGAAGCCGATTGCCCCTCATGCACCACGGCCTCGAGATGTGGCTCAATGGAGACTCCACCCTCATATCCGGTGGCGAACAGATCTTCCAGCACCTGATGGACACATCCGTCCCCCTCTCCCGGATAGGTGTAGCGCATCCCATCTTCCTCTTTAACCCCGTCTTTAATATGCACGTAAACGATATGTTCTCGCACGGCTTTGTAATATTCCCAGGGATCCTGACCGTGGGCCACGGGGTTGCCGGTATCCCAGACAAGTTTCAGATGATCCGAATCAACCTCTTCCAGCATCTGCAGCGTCTGTTCGGGCCCCTGGCCGGCCCACCCGTCGCAGTTCTCATGCACCAGCGTTATATTGGCCTTTTCGGCCATTTTGGCGAGCTCACTCAGACGGTTGATCGCTTCCTCGCGCCATTCCTCCTGCGGCCAGCCGGCGTTCGGGTAGCTCATGGTGCGAATATACTCACATCCCAGCTCCCGCATCCGCGGGATTGCTCGTTCCAACTCGTGCCGATCGATCTCCGGATGATTGATAATGGGGCGGGACCAGTTACACAACTGGGAACCGAAATCAGAGACACCGAGTCCGGCGTTGGCGACCTTTTCCGCCACTTTTTGGAACGTATCGTCACACAGATCTGTAACGTTTACCCCATCGACATTCCTGAGTTCAATATGCTTCCAGCCCAACTCCTTATGAGCCTGGATCTGAGTATCGATATCCTCACCAGCTTCATCTGCTATTCCAGAAAAGTACATGTGCGTTCCCCATCAATTCACTAAAATACAGTTTAATCAAGCAGTAACAGCCGTTCAGGTCTGGCAGTTGTGTCAATTAAACCCCTGCTTACCCGCATGTGTCAAGTCCCCCGGAGGACATCCCGGTTCATTAGAGCTTGTGACATAACTCCAAAACGGTTACATTCCTGAATGGAACGACATATCTTTTAGTACTTGCGCGACTCTTTTGGGAAAGGACAAAGGGTTGTGAGCGCTACCCGAGGCACAGCATCGCCGAAAAATCTGGAGGGCATGTATCGATATCGGCGCGCCGCCATACTGACTCTCGTACTTGCTGGTCTGGCATCGTTATACGCATTTCTTATGTCCACAGCATGGCTCCCCACCTCCCCCGCTCTCAGGCTCCTTCTGCCCTGTGTTACACTGTGGTTTATCGCTGTGGCTCTCTACGGGTTATTCCGAAGTGAAACCCTCATGAACCAGGCCCTGCGAGAGATGGACCGGTCCGCCATGATGCGGCTTGAGCGCATGGCACGAACAAGTGAACCCGGCAGTTCCAATGATTATCTCTATTTGAAAGCCCGGCTGGAGGAGGAAAAGGCTCGGGTGGACCGTCACGGAGGGGTGATGAGTCTCCTGTATCTGCAGCTGGAGGACTACAACCAGATCAAAACCGAATACGGGGCTAAGATTACGGATGAGGTACTCAATCAGCTCGGGGAATCGATGGTTGTTCATCTTCGGAGATACGACGCGCTACGCCGAATCTACCCGAATCGCTATCTGGTATTACTGCCGGAAACCAACCGACGTGACGCTCGGAAAGTGGGGCGAAGTCTGGTTCAGATGGGGCAGGACTACACCTATCAGTTGCCCGCTGGTGGCTCGGTCAACGGGCTTGAACTGACCTGCGGGATTGCCGCCTATCCCATCAATGGAGATGGCGTCGAAAACGTCGTCACGGCTGCCCATGCCGCATGTCGGGACGCACGCATGGGTGAGGAGGCCCCCATCGCTATGTCCGAACAATTTGTCCGCACTGATTCGTCCGGTGAACAGGTCGTTTCCGACGTGCGCGAGACGGACACCTGAAAAGTTTTTTCGTGATTGCAAATCAAACGTTTTGACTATGCGTCGTGAACAGAACCGTGTCCCCGGTTCCGCAATCATTTTGTTGCTGAAAGATCCGCCACCTACCCTCGATCCACCACCTACCCTCCCCAATTGCCCCGTGGCCGCGCCGTGCGGTTCCCCCAAGGCTTCATGATGGGTTGACCCATCGCCACCAAAACGCTAACATTCTGCTAACACTCCCCTAACGTCTGGCTATCATCGTGCCGGTGGATAATTCACTTGTTCTTCCATTTGAGGGAAGCTGACATGGCAAGACTAATCGAAGAGCTTTTTGGGAGCTCTCCTTTTGGGCCATTGGCCAAGCACACAAAAAAGGTTCATGAATGTGTACAGTTACTTCGCCCGCTGATGCAAGCGGCAATCAAGGCCAATTACGAGGAAATCCATGATCTGCAGGACAAAGTTTCAAAGCTGGAATATGAAGCAGATCAGATCAAACATGCCATTCGCGAACATTTACCGCGTCGCTATTTTATCCCGGTTGAACGTGAAGACCTGGATGAGTTTCTTCACAATCAGGACCACATAGCGGATCTGGTGGAGGACTTCGCCGTTATTCTGGTCATCCGCAAAACGCGAATCCATCCCGAGCTCGCCGAACAGTTTCTTGATTTCGTGGATCAGGTTTACCAGGTCAGCGACACGCTTGAGGATGCGGCCGAGAAGATGACGGCGTTAGCCGAGACTTCTTTTGGCGGAGCAGAAGCGGATGAAGTGCTGGAGCTAATCGAGGGACTGGGGGAAGAAGAATGGAAAGCGGACCGGATGCAGCGCGAATTGAGTAAATGTATGTATGAGCTCGAGGATGAGCTGGATCCCATCACTATCATTTTCTACGAAAAGATGCTGCGTACTCTCAGCGCCGTCGCCAATGCAGCAGAAAATACAGGCGAATCATTGAGAACAATGATTGTCAAAGGATAAACCTCTTCACAATCTGATTTTCACTAAAGGAAGTTTATAGACCTATGGGTTGGATCATCATTGTCGTAGCCGCCGTGCTCGGACTGTACATGGCCTGGAATATTGGGGCGAACGATGTTGCTAACTCGATGGCCGACGCCGTCGGCTCGAAAGCAATCAGCATCAAGGGGGCCATCGTAGCTGCGGGCATTTGTGAATTTGCGGGCGCTGTCCTGGTGGGATCACACGTAACCGATACGGTGAGAAAGGGCATTGTCAGCCCGGAGGCCCTCACGGGTGCCCCCGCAATCATGGCGTTGGGGATGGCATGTGCACTACTGGCTGCCGCGCTATGGCTCAACGTGGCCACGTGGGTGGGGATGCCCGTCAGCACGACCCACTCCATCGTGGGGGCGGTTACAGGATTCGGCATTGTCGCGGCCGGTTGGGGAGCCGTCAACTGGATGAAGATGGGACAGATCGTGGCCAGCTGGTTTATTTCTCCCCTGGTCGGCGGATTTCTCGCTTACGTTCTTTTCAAGTTCATTTCCTGGGCCATTCTTGGGAAGCGTAAGCCCGTGCTCGCTGCACGCGCTCTCACCCCTGTAATCGTTTTTGGGGTGGCGGTCGTGGTGAGTTTGGCTGTTTTTTACAAAGGACTGAAACATCTTTTGGGAAGCGCCTCCTGGCTCAGCGGGATTACACCCGTCCTCATATCACTGGCCATTGCTGTTGTCGCCGCGCTTGTGGCACGAATTCTCGTGGTCCGTTACCTCGATCGTGTGGGCGACGGCGATGAACCACTGGAAGACCAACTGGAATATGTGGAACGCATTTTTGCCCCTCTGGTCATCATCACCTCCTGTTGTGTGGCATTCGCACACGGTTCCAACGATGTGGCTAATGCGGTAGGCCCTCTGGCTGCTGTCACGAGAATTGTGCAGACCAACAAAGTTACCATGGAGGTGCCGGTGCCAACATGGATTCTGGCTCTGGGGGGTGGGGGAATAACCCTTGGGCTGGCCATGTATGGCTATCGTGTCATGACCACCGTAGGGGAAAAGATCACCCAGATAACCCCATCTCGCGGGGTCGCTGCCGATGTGGCAGCCACCTTCACCGTGCTCGTTTGCAGCCGCCTGGCCATTCCCGTTTCCACCACGCATACGTTGGTTGGAGCGATCCTTGGGGTCGGCTTTGCCCGCGGTCTTGGCGCCATCAATCAGGACGTGACCCGTAATATCTTTGGGTCCTGGCTGTTGACCGTGCCCGCTGCAGCGGGGCTATCGGTCGTATTGTTTGTGGGAAGCAAATTCTTCCTGCTTGAATCAGTTGAAAAGCTGATCGCGGCCACTCCTGCCTGAAACCGTCCAAAACCGACAAAGGGTTGCCTGGTCTTCCGTGTTTGACCTTCACCTTCCGGCTCTTGGACACACCTGCTTCAATCCGAGTAAGTGTCCGGCCGTTCCCGAAGTTACTTTAGGGTTTGAAGGGGCGCCGCTTGTACCGTTATCCTCTCTGCAGAGATTTTTATTCGTCGGAGAACAGGCCTTATGAAAATACCGCGCGATCAGTATTTGGATTACATGACGTTTCGCTCCGTGGAGCGTCCAATATTCGTGGAACTGTTCGGTCCCCTGGTCGGCCTGGAGGATGAGTGGCGCCAGCAGGGAGCCAGTGAAGAGGAAATCAACCTGACAGCTTTTGGCTTTGACTACGTCCCACGCCATTCCCTTCAGGTCAATACCGGCATGCAGGGCGGCTGTGAACCGGAGGACCTGGAGGAAACGGAGGAACACATCATTCGCCGGGACCGGTACGGGCGAAAAAAGAAGCTCTGCAAAGGAAAGGCCACCATCGCCCTCCCCCTGGAGTATCCCGTTACCGACATGGAATCCTGGCTGGAGATCAAACAGTGGTATGAATTCAATGAGGATCGTTTCGCGGAAGGTTGCATCAAACAGGCGCAACGAGCCCGGGATGAAGGGCAGCTGCTGCACATGAGCATACCGGGAGGTTTCGATGAACCGCGTCAGCTGATGGGGGAAGAAGCGGCGTGCCGCGCGTATTACGATCAGCCCGAACTGATGCACGACATTCTGGATACGATCGCCTCCACCGCCTTACGGGTACTGGACCGGGTAACGCAACAGGTAACCGTGGATCAGCTCTCCGTGCATGAGGACCTCGCGGGCAAGAGCGGACCGCTGGTGGGTCCCCGACAGATAGAGGATTTTATCGGGCCCTATTACTCCAGAATATGGGACCTGATGGAGTCCCGGGGGGCTCAGCTGTTCCAGCAGGATTCGGACGGAAACATCAATATGGTGCTGGATTCGTTTATGGAAGCCGGAATAAACAGCGTTCTGCCCATGGAACCGGCCGCGGGAATGGATATCGTGCAAACGCGCGAGGAGTACGGAGACAACCTGGCCATGATGGGCGGCATCGACAAACACGTTATCCGGCGCAGTAAGAGTGAGATTCGCGAGGAACTGGAGTACAAACTCCAGCCGAAAATGCAGGACGCCGGTGGGACCGTTTTCGGATTGGACCATCGCATACCCAACGGCACTCCCATCGAACTGTACCGCTATTACGTTCGAACCGCACGGGAGATTCTCGGCTTGGACCCGGATCCGGATCCAAACTGGGAACGGATGGCTTTCTGAGAGTTCCATCCGCGCTGTCGCCTCACCAGTGCTGTCCTAAAC